>JAJZBW010000230.1 GCA_021798745.1 Actinomycetes bacterium | reverse complement strand
CCCGGTCCGATCCGGAGCGCGGGCCGCGCGATCCCTTGGAGACGAGCGACGTCGTGACCGACCCGACGGCGGGACGTGCCGCGATCTCGATGGTCCCGTCGCGTCCTGCCTTCTGTCGCGGCGGGAGGACCGAGGTGATCGTGATCCCGTCGAGCTCGAACTCGGCCTCGACGCGGAGCACGTCGCCGACGCTGCTCCCCGTCGGGACAACCTTGTCCGGGACGACCCCACGCGGCTCACGCGCTCCCGCGGCACGCCAGGTCCAGGTGCCGTCGTCCCGGCTCGAGGTCAGCTCGACTTCCATTCGGCGCGCCATGACGAGGGTCAAGCTACCGCCTCCGCGGGACGGGCGCGCACGGACGGCCCGCGGGGCCACGCGACGACGCCGGTACGCTCGACTGCTGCGTCCCGGACCGCCGTATCGGCGCGTCGGGCACAGGGAGCTCCGACGGGCGGGAGGCCAGGTGGGCCCGATGATGCAGGGGATGGGCGGCCGACGCGTCGGACCAGGCGCGAGCCTGTTCCGGGCGGCGCGCTCGCTCCGAAGCGACGACTCCGTCAAGGGGCAGCGGCTCGCCCCCGGGACGTGGCGCCGCGTGCTCGCGTTCGCGCGGCCGTACCGCTCGCTGCTCGGGGTCTTCCTTGCGCTCATCGTGCTCGACGCCGTCGTCGGGGTCGCGAGCCCGCTGCTCTACCGGGAGATCATCGACCGTGGGATCCTCGGCCACGACGTCGGCGTCGTCGTCGCCCTCTCCGCGGTCGTGGGAGGGCTCGCGGTCGTCGACGTCGCGCTCGGGGTCTCCGAGAGGGGCCTCTCGGCGCGCATCGGGGAGGGCCTGATCTTCGACATGCGCTCGCGCGTCTTCAGCCACCTGAGCACGATGCCGCTCGCGTTCTTCACGCGTGCCCAGACGGGGGCGCTCGTCTCCCGCCTCAACAACGACGTGCTCGGAGCTCAACAGGCGTTCACGGACGTCTTCTCGAACGTCGTGGGGAACCTCGTGAGCGTCGCGCTCGTGGTCGCCGCGATGCTCGTGCTCTCGTGGCCGATAACGCTCGTGGCGCTCGCGATCCTCCCCCTGTTCGTGCTGCCTGCGCGTCGCATGGGGCGCCGGCTCCAGCTCGTGACCCGCGAGGCCTACGGGCTCAACGCGGAGATGACGACCATGATGAGCGAGCGCTTCAACGTCGCCGGAGCGCTCCTCGTGAAGATCTTCGGGCGCCCGGAGACCGAGCACCAGGCGTTCGACACCCGCGCGGCGAGGGTGCGCGACATCGGGATCACCCAGGCGCTGTACGCGCGGGTCCTGTTCGCCTCCCTCATGCTCACGGCCTCGCTCGCGACCGCTCTCGTGTACGGCTGGGGAGGTGTGCTCGCCGTCCACGGGGTCCTCGCGGTCGGCACGGTCGTCGCGCTCACGGCGTACCTGAACCGTCTGTACGGTCCGCTCACGCAGCTCTCCAACGTCCAGGTGGACGTCATGACCGCACTCGTCTCCTTCGACCGGGTGTTCGAGGTGCTCGACCTGGCGCCGATGGTGTCGGAGAAGCCGGACGCGGTCCCGATCCCCCGGGGCCCGGCGCGCGTCGAGCTCGACCACGTCGACTTCTCCTACCCGGGGGCCGAGGACGTGTCGCTCGCCTCGCTCGAGTCCGTGGCCGTCCTCGAGCGCTCCGCGCGCGTCGACGTGCTCCACGACGTGTCGTTCACCGTCGAGCCCGGCCAGCTCGTCGCTCTCGTGGGGCCGTCCGGGGCGGGCAAGACGACGATCGGGAGCCTCGTCGCGCGCCTCTACGACGCGACCTCGGGAGTGGTCCGGATCGACGGGACGGACGTGAGGGACGCGACGCTCGAGTCCGTCCGGGCGGTCGTCGGGATCGTCACGCAAGATGCGCACATGTTCCACGACACGGTCCGTGCGAACCTCGCCTACGCGGACCCCGGAGCGACGGACCAGGAGATGCGTGCGGCCCTCGCGAGCGCACAGGTGCTCGACCTCGTCGACTCGCTTCCGGACGGGCTGGACACGCTCGTGGGAGACCGTGGCTACCGGCTCTCGGGAGGGGAGAAGCAGCGGCTCGCTATCGCCCGGCTGCTCCTCAAGGCCCCGGACGTGGTCGTCCTCGACGAGGCGACGGCCCACCTGGACTCGGAGTCGGAGGCCGCGGTCCAGGCGGCGCTCGAGAGCGCGCTCGTGGGACGGACGTCCATCGTGATCGCTCATCGTCTCTCGACGGTCCGCAACGCCGACGAGATCGTCGTGCTCGAGGAGGGACGGGTCGTCGAGCGCGGCCGGCACGCGGACCTCCTCGCGCGCGGCGGCGTCTACGCGGACCTCTACTCGACCCAGTTCGCCGACCCGGGCGGAGAGGGGACCGAGCTGGACGCGGGGGCTCGTCCCGGGGGCTGACGCCCTCACAGGCCGGGAGGCAGTCGTGGCGCGACGGCCCCGCACGCCTCCCACCAGCACGCGACCGCTGCGAGGGCGAGCACCAGCCGCACGCGTCGCCTCGCTGCGATGGCGGTCCCCGCACAGGCCGTCGCCGACGCGGCCCAGACGCCCAGCAGCGCGACCGAGGGAGCTCGCGGCGGACGGGGAGCAGGGGGAACGACGACGACCCGGGAGAGGACGACTCGCCGGCTCACGACGCGCCGCGGCGCCCGCTCGCGCGTCGCGGCGACGTCGAGACGCGCGAGGACGACGAGCCGCCGTGCCGCCGAGTACCGGGGGGTGCACGTCGTGAGAGTGAGCCACCACCCGCGCCGGGGGCCCGCGACGGAGACGTCGGTCGGCAGGACCGACCGGACCGACACGACCGTGTAGACCCACGTGAGCGAGTGGACGGCGAGGACCGCGTGGTCCCCGGGGACGACGGCCTGGAGGTCGTAGAAGGGGCGGAGCCACGTCGTGCGGTGGCCCGCTATCGCCAGGTTGCCCGGCTGACCGGGGAGGGGGCTGGTCGGGTAGTGCCCCGGGCCCTCCTCGAGGCGCAGGGCGTCGACTCCCTGGACGACGACGTCCCGGCGGACTCCCGCCGTGGGGATCGTGAGCGTCGCGACCGGCGTCCCGAGGGGGACGTCCCGCGGCCACACCACACGCGGGATCGACGGGGTGGCCGCGACCCGCTCGGGCCTGACGACCATGCGGACGAGCGCCCGTCTCGCGCGCTGCTGTGCCTCGCGGGACGGCACGCGCGTCGCGAGCAGGGCGTAGGCCACGAGCAGCAGAACGGCGGCGGAGGCAGAGAGAAGGAGGGCGCCGCATGTCCGAGCGCTCCTCGAGCCCCGGCTGCGCCGACCTCCCGAACCGGGCCCGCAGGCATCCCGGAGACTCTCCACGACTCTCCATTTCATGTAACCACGCGCGGTCTCATGCTTGCTCGACCTACACCGATTGGGCAGGTCGCCAGGCGGATCACACCCGGAGGGCCGCAGGCTGTCACATGCCACATACCGCGTCACATCCCGGACGACGGGACACCTCCTCCTCGCAGACAGAGGCGGTGCGGGAGCGCCTCGATCGCCCCGGTCCTCTCGGGGTGCTCGCGCGTTCGCTGCGAGGAGCATTTCCAGCGAGGCGCTCACCCTACTTGGCCAATACGACGGATAGTGAGCGGCCGACCGCACTACGTGATGTGCGGCACATTCCGTGACTCCTGCACCGCGTCGCGTGGTCGCGAAGTCCAGAACACGTCCTATTCTGCTTGCTAGCTGCTCATTAGGGTGTCACTGTTGGTGACGAGGGGCAGCCGGTCCACCCCTCCGCTTCCGGGGCAGGACGAGCAGCGCTCCCGGGCGGCCCGCAGTCGACAGGGTATCGAGGTCTCCATAAATGAATAATGGAGAGTCACAGTGGACGTGAATGAGAACAGGAGCAGCGTGCTCGGGCCGCTCTCCGGGCGGGTGACCGTCGCCTGTGCGGCCGCCGTGCTCGGGGCCCTTCTCGCGGCGTCGGCCGCGGTCGCGCCGAGTGCCTCGGCCTCCCCGTCGGGCCTGCGGGCGAGCGTCGACTGGGCAGCGGGGATGACGTTCGGGCCGGTCGCGAACGTCGGGCCGGGCGCCGTCGCGGACTGCACGCTCGCCGCGGTCGCGGACGTCGAGCAGGT
>JAJZBW010000229.1 GCA_021798745.1 Actinomycetes bacterium | reverse complement strand
GGCGCCCGGCGAGGGACGGGGCGCCGGTCGCGGGACCTCGCCCGTCCCTCCCGCCGGGGGGCGCCCGCGCGACGCATCCCGGTGGAGGGACCGGCCGCCGGGCCCTCCGGCGCGATCGTGCGATGCGACCCACGCGGCGACCCCACCGGCGACCGGCTCGACGACCCCGGAACCCCGCACGGCGACGAGGCGCTCGGTCGTGCGCTCGAGGAACGTGCGGTCGTGGCTCACGACCACGAGCGCCCCGGGCCACTCGTCGAGGAAGTCCTCGAGCGCGCGAAGCGTGTCGAGGTCGAAGTCGTTCGTGGGCTCGTCGAGAAGGAGCACGTTCGGGCGGCGCGCGAGGACGACGAGCAGCTGGAGCCTCCGCCGCTCGCCCCCCGAGAGCGTCCCGACGCGGGCGAAGGGGAGCTCTCCTGTGAACCAGAACCTCTCCATGAGCGCGACGTCCTCCGGCCCCCCCGGTCGGCGCGCCGGACCGGCGACGACGTCCTGGACGCGCGAGGACGGGTCGAGCTCGCCACCGCGCTGGTCGTAGAGGCCGAGCACGACGGTCGGGCCGGTCTCGACAGTCCCGGCGGTCGGCTCGCGCCGTCCCGCGAGGAGCTCGAGCAGGGTCGACTTCCCCGCGCCGTTCGCCCCGACCACACCGAGCCGCTCGCGGGGTCCGACCACGAGGTCGACGTCGTGCAGCACGCTCGTGCCCTCCTCGTGCCCGAACGCGACCCCGGTGCACTCGATCACCTTGTCCCCGAGCCGCGGGGTCACTGCCCGGAGCTCGAGGGCGGACGGTCGCGCGGCCGCCTCGGGACGCGCCCCGGTGAGCGCGAGCGCAGACGCGACCCGGGCTCCGGGCTTTCTCGTCCGCGCCGGTGCGCCACGCCGGAGCCACTCGAGCTCACGGCGCGCGAGGTTCCGGCGGGTCGCCTCCGCGGTCGCCGCCCTCTCCTCACGCGCCGCGCGGTCCGCGAGGTACGACCCGTAGCCGCCGACGTGCACGTAGGTCCGGCCCCGGTCGATCTCCACCATCTTGTCCGTCACCCTCTCGAGCAGGTGGCGGTCGTGGGAGACGAGGACGAGCTCGCCGCGCCCCGTGAGGAGCAGCTGCTCGAGCCATCCGACGCCCACGAGGTCGAGGTGGTTCGTGGGCTCGTCGAGCACGAGGAGGTCGGCGGGGCGCGCGAGCACCGACGCGAGCGCGACCCGCTTCTCCTGCCCCCCGGAAAGGCGCGACACGTGCGTGGACGCGAGCGCTCCCATCCCGAGCCGCTCGAGCGCCGCGTCGGCCTCCCACCCGCTTCCCACCGCGTCGCGCACCGACCCCTCCGCGAGCCTCGGCTCCTGCTCGAGCACGCCCACCTGCGCCGAGCGCGCCCGGGTGACCCTGCCGCGCTCGGGCTCCTCGATGCCGGCGACGACACGGAGCAGCGTGGACTTGCCCGTTCCGTTGATCCCGACGACCCCGATCCTGTCGCCCTCCGAGACCGTGAGCGACACGCCGTCGAACAGAACCCGGTCCGACCGGCTCGCGCCGACGTCTCGCAGGTCGACGAGGATCGCCACGCGGCTCACGGTACCGCCGAGCGCGGCTCCCGCCGGTCAAGCCGTCGCGCTCCGGGGTCGTTAGGACGGCGTGAGCGGCGTCGCGTCCCGCGCGTCCGGGGCACGACGCACGTCCTCATCGCACCGACGAGGTCGACATGCACCGAGGAGAGCGAGCACATGCGCACGGCGGTCGGTGACGCGGGACCGTGCGCGCCCGTGCGGGCGACGCTTGCGAGCCTGCTCTCGGCGACCCGCCGCGTCGACTCCGCACGGTCCCGTGACGAGGTCGCGTCGGCCCTGCTCGCGTCGCTCCGCGACTGCCTCTCGTTCGGCGCGATCGCCGTGAGCCTCGTGGACGTCCGGGGGGACCTCGTCGTCGCCGCAGCAGACGGCCCGCCCGAGCTCGTCTCGCTCCGCGGGCACGTGATCGAGCGCGCCGCGGTCGACTCCCTTCTCGCCGACGCGGACGCGTGGGGATCGCTCCGCTTCGCGCGGAGCCCCTCCCGGTCGGCCGCCGACCGCACCTCGCGCCCGGGCGCACAACCCGGCGACGGTGCGGCGGACGACCCGTGGCGGCCGGGCGACGTGCTCCTCGCCCCGATGCTCGCCTCCGACGGTCGACTCGTCGGCGTCGTGTCCGTCGACCGTCCGGCGGACGGCCTCCTCCCGAGCACGGAGCGCTGCCTCGTGCTCGAGCTCGTCGCCGAGCACGCGACGGCCGTGATCGACCGCTGCCCGTCCTCGCGAGGCTCGGGTCCCGCCTACGGGCCGTCGCGCGCCTGCTCGGGGCTCGCCGCTGCCTACCGCGAGGCGTTCGAGCAGGCGCCCGTCGGGATCGCCGTGCTCGACGCGACGCTCTCGGTGCTGAGCGCGAACGACGCGTTCGCTCGCACCGTCGGCACGACGCGACGCGAGCTCGCGGGCGCGGCGCTCGCGGACGTGGTCGACGAGGCCGACGCGTACCTCCTCCTCGACGCCTGCAGGGAGGCGTGCGAGCAGCCGGGGACGAGCGATCCGGTCGAGCACCGCTTCGCGAGCCGAGACGGCCCCGGCCGCTGGGCGCGGTCGTGGGCGACCGCCGTCCCTCCCGACGACACGGGACGCGACGGCCCGCTCCAGGTCGTGCTCACCTCGTGCGACGTCACCGAGGAGCGCAGGGCGCGCGCCGAGCAGGGAGCGCGTGCGACCCGTGACGCCCTCACCGGTCTCGGGAACCGCCGCGCCGCGCTCGCCCGCGTCGGGCGTGCGCTCGACGACCGGCGCGCGGGCGAGTCCGTCGCGCTCGTGGTCGTCGACGTGGACGGCCTCTCCGACGTGAACGACGCCCACGGGCGGAACGCGGGCGACGCGGTGCTCCTGCGCACCTGCGAGCTGCTCTCCTCGATGCTCCGTTCGGGCGAGGAGCTCTACCGATTCGGCGGCGACGAGCTGGCAGTCGTGTGCGAGCACGTGCGGGGCGCCCGCGCCGCCGAGGCGCTCGCGGCGCGCCTCGCCTCGGTCCGGCCGAGCGCGACGGGGCGGCTCGGGGAGTTCTCGTGCGCGCTCCGCGCCGCCGTCGCCGTCTCGGGCGACGACGAGGGGGCGACGTCGGTCGCGTCTCTCGTGGCCGCCGCGAACGACGCGCTCGAACGCTCGAGGCGAACGGCCGGGCGGCCCGTGGGCTCCCCGACGCGCGGCGCGCCGCCGGGCGCGGCGCGCCTCTGACGCCTCCCGGTGCACCGGTAGCCTGGGCGCGCGATGACCGACGGGCGCGTGTACGCGGGGCTCGACCTCGGCTCGTCCGCGATGAAGGGCGTCCTCCTCGACCGTCGCGGTGCACCGGTCGCGCGCGCCGGTCGCCGCTACACGACACATCGTCCCCGCCCCGGCACGGCCGAGCAGGACCCTGCCGCCTGGGTGCTCGCGGCGCGAGAGATCGTCGCCGACCTCGCCGCTGCGGTCCCGCCGCACCAGTGGGCGGGCATCGGGCTGTCCGGGATGACGCCCGCGCTCGTCGTGCTCGACGACCGCCTCGACCCGGTCGGGCCGGCCATCACCTGGGAGGACCGGCGCGCCGAGCCAGGGGGCCTCGCGCTTCGAGGGCTCGTCGGCGAGACCTCCCTCTACCGCGCGACAGGCCAGCGCGTCGACGGTCGGTATCTCGTTCCCATGTACCTCGGCCTCCTCGCGCGTGAGCCGGACGTCGCGTCGCGCGCGTCGGTGCTCTGCTCGGCGAAGGACTACCTGCTCGCATGGCTGACGGGCGAGCTCGCGACGGACCCGAGCACGGCCGCAGGCTACGGCTGTCTCGACCTCGCGTCGGGAGCGTGGCACCCACCCGCGATCGCCGCGGCCGAGGCGATCGCGCACGGCCCGCTCCCGCGGCTCCCGGCCGTGCGCCCCTCGACGGACGAGATCCCGATCGCGAGGGACGTCGCCCGGATGCTCGCCCTCCCTTCTTCCCTTCCCGTGTGCGTCGGGGGCGCGGACTCGGTGCTCGGAGCCGTCGGGATCGGGGTTCGAGGCCCCGGCGAGATCGCCTACGTCGCAGGCTCGAGCACGGTGATCCTCGCCGTCACCTCCGAGCTCCGGCT
>JAJZBW010000228.1 GCA_021798745.1 Actinomycetes bacterium | reverse complement strand
GCACGGCCCACGGCTCCGCCCATCTCCTCGCGCTCGCTCAGCCCGAGAACGACGAGAGGTAGTAGTACTTCGAGATGCTCGGGTTCGACGCGTTCGCCGTCGTCCCGACCACGTTCTGCACGAGCGTCGCCTTCGGCACCGCCGACTTGTGCCCGGTGAGGATGTCGTAGGCGTACTTCACGCCGTCTGCACCCTCGAGCGCGGGCTGCTGGATCACGAGGACGTTGATGACGCCCTGCTTGAGCAGCTTGACCGTCGCCGGCTCGGCGTCGTACGCCGCGACGAACACCTTGCCCTTCTTGCCGGCCGCGGCGATCGCCTCACCCGCGCCCTGCGCGCCGTAGATGTTCGTGCCGAAGATCCCCACGAGCTTCGGGAACTTGAGGACCATGTCCTTCGTCTGGCTCGCAGCGAGCGTCGGGCTGTCGTTGTTGTACTCGATCGCGGCGACCGACATCTTCGGGTACTTCTTGATCTGCGCGATGAAGCCCGCCTGGCGGGCGTCGGTCGTCGAGATCCCCGGGTTGACGTTGTCGACCGCGACCTGTCCCTTGTAGTGCGCCAGCTTCGCGATGGTCTCGGCCGCCTGCTCACCGCCCTGGAAGTTGTTCGACGTGATCCGGGCCGCGAGGATCGACGTGTCGGTCAACGTCGTGTCCACCGTGATGACCGGGATGCCCGCCTTGATGAACTTCTCGATCGGCGCCTTCAGCGCGACGACGTCCGTCGGCGCGATGAGGAGCGCGCTCGGGTGCTCCGCGAGGAGCGCGTTCACGACCGGCAGCTGCGACGTCGGGCTGAACGTCGTCCCGCCCTGCCACGTGAGCTTCACCCCGAGCTTCTTCGCCTCGGCCGCCGCTCCCGCGTGCATCGTGATGTAGAACGGGTCCGTCGTGAGCCCGGGGACGAGCGCGATCGTGATGTTCTTCGCGGCGACCTTCGGCGCCTTCGCGGCGTGGACCGCCGCAGACGACGGACCGACGAGCGCGAGCGACGCCGCCGTGGCGCCGGCTGCGACCACCGCCGCCGAGCCGACCATGCGCGCCTTGCGGCCCACCCGTGCGGCGCCCTTGGACCTGTGCATGTTGGACATCACTACCCCCTCATTAGTCATCTAGCTGCCTGCTCATCTAGTTGCCTCTTATCTAGAGGTCCGTGTGCGCCGCCCGGCACGGTGCCGGGGGGCTCGATCGTGTGCATCAGTCCGTTCCGGCCCGGGTCCGGACCCGGTCGACCGCGACCGCCCCGATGACGACCGCGCCGATCGCGACCTGCTGCCAGAACGGCTGGACGTTCGCGAGGACGAGGCCGGTCGTGAGCACGGCGATGATCCCGGTCCCGATCACGGTCCCGAACATCGTCCCGCGACCGCCGAAGATGCTCGCCCCGCCGATGACCACGGCCGCGATCGCGTAGAGCTCGTCGTTCGCGCCCGCGATCGGCGAGGCCGCGGAGAAGTTGGCGGTCACGAGGAGGCCCGCGATGCCCGCGAGAAAGCCCGAGATCATGTAGACCCGCACCAGGTGGCGGTCGACGTGCACGCCCGCCCGGCGCGCCGCGACCTCGTTCGACCCGATCGCGTACGTCCGCATCCCGAACCGGGTCCGCGACAGCCCGAGCCCGAACACGACCGCGAGCGCGAGCGCGATCAGCACGGGGACGGGCAGCCAGCCGGAGAGCACGCTCGTCGTGCCGAGGGTCGTGATGAACCCGGGGAGGTTCGTGATCTCGGTGCCGTTGTTCAACAGGTCGGTCGCGCCCGTGACTGCGGTGAGCGTCCCCAGCGTCACGATGAACGGGGGGAGCCGCACGCGCGTGATGATCAGCCCGTTCACGAGGCCGATCCCGGTGCCGGTCGCGAGCATGAGCAGGATGCCGAGGAACGACGCGAGCCCGCCTGCCACGTGGGAGCCGAGCAGGTTCGCCATGAGCAGCGACCCGGCCATCGCCGAGAAGCCGAGCGTCGCGCCGTCGGCGAGGTCGATGCCCGACGTCACGATCACGTACGTCTGGCCGACCGCGAGGATCAGGTACTCGACCGCGAAGCTCGACGTCGCGAGCCATGCCGCCTTCGTGTAGAGCGTCGGCGCCGCGATGCCGAACGCGACGACGAGGACCGCGAGCACGCCCAGGGTCCAGAGCGCGCCTATCCGCTCCATGAACCGCTGGAACAGCGGTACGGCGTCGTCCGCGGCCTCGAGCTCCGCCTCCGTGGCCTGCGCGTCGAGCGCCGCGACGCGCGGCGCCGGGGCGCTCATCGGGCAGACCCGGGCGACAGCATCGCGGCCCCCGTGATCCAGCCGACGATCCCGTCCATGTCGGTCTCCTCGGGGCGGAGGTCCGCGATCAGCCGACCGTGGAACAAGACGAGGATCCGGTCGCAGACGCCGTACACCTGGGGGAGGTTGTGGCTGATGAGCAGCACCGGCAGCCCGTGAGACGCCACGGTCTTGATCAGCTCGCCGACCTTCTGCTGCTGCTCGACGCCGAGCGCCGCGGTCGGCTCGTCCATCAAGATGACCTTCGAGCCCCACGCGGCCGCGCGCCCGACGGCGACGGCCTGGCGCTGTCCGCCGGAGAGACGGCCGACCCGGCTCGCCACGGAGGAGATCCTGATGCGGGTCCGCTCGAGGTCCGTGACGCTCTGCTGGGCCATCGCGCGACGGTCGAGCCAGCCGATCCAGCCCAGCGGCCCGCGCACCGTGCGCTCGCGCCCGAGGAAGAGGTTCTGCCAGACGCTCAGGTCCGGCGCGAGCGCGAGGTCCTGGTAGACGGTCTCGATCCCCGCGTCCCGCGCGTCGGTCGGGGACTTGAAGCTCACGTGCGCCCCGTCCACGAGGATCTCCCCGGACGTCGGCGCGAGCGCGCCGGCGATGATGTTCACGAGCGTCGACTTGCCCGCGCCGTTGTCCCCTACGAGCCCGACGACCTCGCCGGGAAAGATCGACATGTCGACGTCACGCAGCGCGTGGATGCTCCCGTAGCGCTTCGAGATCCCCCGCACCTCGATGACGGGCCGAGCGGAGGCCCCGCCGTGCCCGCCGGTGGGCCGTTCCTCTGTGGTCAAGGCATCCTCCCCCCGTGCTGCGTGTCGCCGCAGCCGGCGTGACCGACATCGATGTCAGAACAGGCGACACGACCGGCTCGATCGCGTGCGCAGATCCCCCCGAGCTCCCTCAGCGATTGAACACCCGCCTGACAAGGTTGTCAAGACGGCAGCCGCAACGCGTACGCAATGTAGGCGTCATGTGCACGTCACACGCTACGCGCGGCGTGCGCGCCGCGCCGCTCAGGTCGAGGTCTCCTCGTCCCAGCGCGACGACACCCGCCGGGCGGTGGTGATGAAGCCCGTGTGCGCGACCATCCGGTGGTCCGGGCGCACCGAGCGCCCCTCGACGTGCCAGGTCCGCCGCAGGAGCTCGAAGGTCTCCGCGAAGGCGAAGCGGCTGTGCGAGAGCCGCTCGCGCAGCTCGGCCGTCTGGTTGATCGTCGGCAGGTACGCGAGCAGGATCCCCCCGGGGACGAGCGCGGCCTGCGCGTGCTCGACGACCCGCCACGGCTCGGGAAGGTCGAGCAGCACACGGTCGAGCTCGCGCGCCTCGATCCCCTCGTAGACGTCCCGCTCCTCGACACGGTAGGCGGCGGTGCTCCCGAGCAGGTCGGCCACGTTCGCTCGAGCGCGCGCCGCGAAGTCGGGACGTACCTCGTAGCCGAGCACGTCCGCGCCCGCGCTGAGAAGCGTCATCGAGAGCGCGCCGGAGCCGACCCCGGCCTCGAGGACGCGCACCCCGGGGTGGATGTCCGCGGCCGTGAGGATCCCGCCGAGGTCCTTCGGGTAGATGACCTGCGCACCGCGCGGCATCTTGACGACGAGATCCGAGAGCGTCGGCCGAAGGACGAGGAAGCGCCGCGCGGGCCCGGTGCCGCCGTCGCGGCGGCGCGCCACCACCTCGCAGCCGTCCTGCGCACCGATGATCTCGTCGTGCTCGACGACGCCCGCGTGGCTCTGGAACGAGCCGCCGACGACGAGGCGGACGATGTGGCGCCGATCCTTGCGGTCGACGAGGAGCACCCGCTCGCCCGCGGTGAGCGGCCCGCGGGGCCGCGCCTCGCCGGCGAAGCCCGCG
>JAJZBW010000227.1 GCA_021798745.1 Actinomycetes bacterium | reverse complement strand
CGGGTCGGCGCGCGCGTCCGCGCGCGGGAGGCCGGAGCGGCGTCACGGGCCCGAGGGGGCGTGCGGCGCGCTCCCCGGGTCCGCCCCTCCGCCGTCGTAGCGGAAGGGCGGGTACTCGTCGCGCATGAGCGCCGCGTAGGCGAGCACCCGGAAGCACCACCGGTTGAGCCCGATCGTGACGTCGAACAGCTGCTTCGGGTACGCGCCCGTCACCGCCACGACGACCGCGCCCGCGAGCGCCAGCAGCGCGACGACCCCTCCACCGCCTGCGATCCGCCACGCGCCGTCGACGGAGAGCCCGAGCCCGCCCGCGAGCACGCCGACCACGAGGTACTGGGGGATGGCGAGCAGCCACCACTTCACGAGGACGAGCCCGCGCGAGAGGCGCTCGGGGTAGTCGACGTCGAAATCCGCGGGATACGACGGGTCCGGACGGAGGCTGAACGGCGGGTACCGGTCCGTCGCGAACGCGTCGATCCCGTAGAACGAGACCCGCCACGTCCAGCGCATGACGCCGACGTTGAAGTCGAAGATCGCTCGCGGGTAGCGGCCCGTGACGAGGATCGAGCAGCCCGCGACGGCCGTGAGCACGGTCGTCGCGATCCACAGCCCGGTCAGCACCACGAAGTGCGGCACGAGGAGCGCCCACTTCACGAGCCAGAGCCACCGGTTGAGCGGCTCCTCGAGCCGCCCCTCGAGGCGTGCGGGGTATACGGGAACGGCCTGCATCGCGCCTACCTCCTCGCGTCGTCGACCGCGCGACGCGCCCGCTCCTGCACCGGGCCGGCGCGCCGTGCACCTCTTTCACAGTGCGTGCAGCGGGCTGCGTCCGGTAGGGCCGATCGGTCGGAGTGGGCGCCCGGCCGGGAAGGACGGCGACGCGAAGCACGAAGGGAGGTAGTGTGGCCGCCACACGGGAGCTCGGGCGTACCGGGCTGAGAGGGCGACCGGGCCACACGGCTGCGTCGCCGACCGTCCGAACCTGTCCGGATAATGCCGGCGTAGGGAGGATGCGATGAGCGACGCACTCGGGCAAGCGGCTGGTCCTTTCGTCTCGGTCCCCGGGGACCGCCGCTCGGAGGTCGGGGTCAACCTCGCCGAGCCCGTGCCGCGCGCCCTCGGCCTCGTCGACCAGCTCGGGCTGTGGGGGAACCTCGGCGTGAGCCTTCTCGGCTTCACCGGCGCGATATTCGTGCTCCAGCCGGGCGGCGCCGGGACGCCCGAGCTGTCCCTCCTGGCCGGGCTCTGCGCGATCGTGCTCGGGACCGCCCTCGGCACCGCCCCCGTCGCGCTCGCGGCGCTCCCCGGCGCTCGCACGGGGGCACCCGCGATGGTCCTGCTTCGCGCCCTGTTCGGCGCGCGACTCTCCTACCTCCCGACGGTCCTCAACATCGTCCAGTGCCTCGGCTGGGGCACCTTCGAGCTCGTCACCATCGCCACGGCCACGCACACGCTCGCGCCCGGCGTCCCCCGATGGGGCTACGTCCTCGCGGCCGGAGGCGTGACCGCCGTGCTCGCACTGCGTCCGCTCGGGTTCGTCCGCACCCTCCGCCGGTACGTGACCGGTGCCGTGGTGGTCGTGCTCGCGTACCTTCTGGGCGAGCTCCTCCGCCACCCGCTCCCGGCTCTCACCGCGGGCAGCTGGTCGGGATTCTGGTCCGCGACCGACACCGTCGTCGCCGCGGCGATCTCCTTCGCGCCGCTCGCGTCGGACTACAGCCGGCACTCGCGCTCGGAGCGCTCGACGTTCGTCGGCACGTTCGCCGGGTACGGGGTGACCCAGACGCTGTGCTACGTGATCGGTCTCCTCGCGCTCGTCACGGTCGCGCGCACCCCCGCCGACATCTACGGGGCGTTCGTCGCGCTCCCCGCGGGCGCGATCGGGTTCGCGGTGCTCGCGGCGCGCGAGCTCGACCAGTCGTTCGCGAACGTGTACTCCACGGCGGTGTCCGCGCAGAACCTCGGTCCGCTGTGGGACCGTCGCGTCCTCGCGCTCCTCGTCGCGGCGACCACCACCGCGTGCGCCCTCTTCTTGAACATCTCCGACTACGAGAACTTCCTCGTGCTCATCGGGTCGGTGTTCGTGCCGCTCTCGGCCGTCCTCGTGGTCGACTACTTCGGCCCGTCGCGGCGCCGCTGGGACCTGTCGAGCGCGTCGCCGACTCGCGTCCGGATGCTCGTGCCCTGGGCCGTCGGGTTCGTCGTCTACCAGCTCGTCAACCCCGGATACGTGTCCTGGTGGGTGTCGGCGTGGCAGCGGCTCGCGCACGCCGTCGGGTTCCGGCCCGCGAGCTGGATGTCCGCGTCGATCTGCTCGTTCGTCGCAGCCGCGGTCGTGACGCTCGCGGTCGGGTTCCTCCCGTCGACCGGCCGGCGCCCGAGGGCGGCGCGCAAGATCCGCGAGGCCCGATGAGCGTGGCCGGCGCGGCCGGCTCGGATGCGCTCGTCCACGGGCTCGGCCACGAGCTCGTGCGCCCGGACTGGGCGCCGATCGTCGACGAGGAGGTCGCGGCGCTGATCGCCCGCTACCCTCTCCCGCGGGCCGCTGCGACACCTCGGGTCGTGTGGCGGAGCCCGCGCCCGATGTCCGCGGCGGCACTCGTGGACCACGGCGGGGAGGCCCTGTTCGTGAAGCGCCACGACCCGCGCGTTCGCAGCGCCGAGCAGCTCACGCTCGAGCACGAGCTCGCGCGTCGGCTCCGGGAGGGCGGGATCCCGCTCCCCCGGGTCCTCGTCGACGGGTCGGGCGAGACCGCCCTCGCCTGCGACGGAGCCGTCTACGAGCTCCACGAGAGGGCGCCGGGGGTCGACGCCTACCGGGACGCGGCATCCTGGACGCCGTTCCGCACGCTCGCGCACGCGCGCTCGGCCGGGGCCGCCCTCGCGCGGCTCCACGTCGCGGCCGCCCGGGTCACCCTTGCTCCGCGGCCTCCTGCCGTGCTCACGAGCTCGTGCGCCGTCCTCAGCGCGCCCGACCCGCTCGCGTCGGTCGGATCCCTCGCTCGCTCCCGTCCGGGGCTCGCGCGGTTCCTCGAGGGGAGGAGCTGGGAGAAGGACATGGCCCGGTACCACCTCCCCGCGATCCGACGGGCTGCCCCCCTGCTCGCACGGCTCCCGCCACGGTGGGGTCACGGCGACTGGCACCCCTCGAACCTCACGTGGACGACCGCGGACGACGACGCGGCCGTCGCGGGCGTGCTCGACCTCGGGTGCGCGAACCGCACCCGCGCCGCCCACGACCTCGCCGTCGCGCTCGAGCGCTCGGTCGTGAGCTGGCTCGACCTCGAGGGGACGCGGCGCGCGGGAGCCGACCTCGACGCCGCACATGCCCTGCTCGACGGGTACGAGTCGGTGCGGCGCCTCACGCGGGACGAGCTCTCGGCGACCGTGGAGGTCCTTCCGGTCGTCCACCTCGAGTACGCGCTGTCCGAGGGGGAGTACTTCGCCGAGGTGCTCGGCTCTCCCGAGCGTGCGGAGCTCACGTACACGACCTACCTCGTCGGCCACACGGCCTGGTTCGCGGGGAGCGAGGGCTCCGAGCTCCTCGACTCCCTCCGGCGGCGAGCGACGGGGCGCTGAGCCGGGGCCCCGCTCGTGCCGCCGGGCCCGTACGCCCCGCGACCCACGAGGGGCCGCCGCGCGAGCCATCATTGTCGTGACGCATCGGCCGGCGACCGGCTCGAGGGACTCGCACACGGAGGGGCCCCATCAACCCAACCAGTCTCGTCGGCTCGTTCGGCTACCTCGCAATCTTCTTCCTGAGCGTCGCCCAGTCGTGCTGCGTCCCGACGTCCTCCGAGCTCACCCTCGGCTTCGCCGGGGCGCTCGCGGCGACGGGCCATCTCGACCTGGCCGGGGCGATAGCGGCCGGCGCGGGCGGCGAGGTCGTCGGCGCGTACCTCGCCTGGGTCATCGGTCGGACCGCGGGGCGCGCGATCATCGACCGGTTCGGAAAGTACGTCCTGCTCACCCACCACGACCTCGACCGCGCCGAGGCCTGGTACGCGCGTCACCCCCGCTGGGGAGTGTTCGGTGGGCGCCTGTTCCCGGTCGTGCGCAACTTCGTCGCGCTCCCCGCCGGGGTCGCCGAGGTCCCACCGCTCCGGTTCGGGCTCCTCACCGCCGCAGGCAGCCTCATCTGGGACGGCGCGATGGCGGG
>JAJZBW010000016.1 GCA_021798745.1 Actinomycetes bacterium | reverse complement strand
CCTCGACCTGGGAACGGTGCGCGCCGAGAAGCTCGAGCTTGGCTCCGACCCTCCCCTCGAGGTCGACGAACACGGTCGGTGCGAAGCTGCGCGTCGTCGGTCCCTCGAAGCAGAGCACCTGCAGGCTCCGCCGTGCCGCCGTGAGGGTCGCGTCGGCCGTGGCCCGGTGGTCCTGGTGCGTGTCCTGCGCGGCGGGACCGTAGACGACGTCGCACGTGCACGCGACGAGCACGGACTCCACCGCCGCGACCGAAGGGCGTCCGGTCGGGACCTCGCCGTCCGCGAAGCCGCCCCAGTGCAGCGTCGCGCCGAGCTGCGCGGCCGCGAGCTCCTGCTCCGCCCGACGGAGCGGATGCGCGGCATCGCGCTCGCCCGTCATGACGAGAAGGTGGATCTCGTCCCCGCGGTCGCGGTGCGCGAGAAGGGCGCCACCGCACCCGAGCTCGATGTCGGCCGGGTGCGCCCCGACTGCCAGCACTCGCATCTCGTCGCTCTCCCGCCCGGCACGCGCTCCCGGCGGCCCCGCCGGAACGATTTGCCGTGATGTCGGTGCCAGCGTACCCAAAATTGTCACCGCGTCCATAGACAACGGGCAGGCCCTCGAGGGGCGCTCGGGCGCTCGGGCGGGTCGCGTCCGAGGGCGTAGACGGACGCGCCGCAGATCACGGCTGACGGGAAGGGCCGCGATCCTGCACACGACGACCCGGCGGGAGACCAAGGATTTCCTTGGCTGGCAGTCGTCCGGCGGTCGCCCCCGGCGCTGTGGGTGGTATGCCGGACGCCCGCCGTGCTGGTTGCCCGTGAAGTTGCACGCGTGTAGGCGCTCCCCGGGCGCGAGCTCCGTGCCCACCCGTAACGAGCAAATGGGGGTACACCACTATCCGTATGTGCGCAGCCACCGTACGTGGTCACCCGGACGGTCCGTCAGCGCACAGACAGGGGGCGGGGCGCGACCGCGAGCGTCGCGACGAGGTCGCGGTGGTCGCTGCCGGGACCGTTGCCGGTCGAGATCGCCGGGACCGACAGACCGGGACCGACGAGGACGTGGTCGATGCGCACGAGGGGAGGGACGACGAGCCCTTCGGGCCACGTCATCGCGAACGGGTCGCCGCGGGCCGCTGCAGCGTCCGCGAGCCCGCGCGCGACGATTCCCGCGAACGGAGGGTTCCCCCAGCTCGCGTTGAAGTCTCCCGCGATCACGAGCCGACCGGAGCCGAGGGAGCGGACGAGGCCGGCCACGCCCGTGAGCTCCGTGCGCCAGTCGGCGACGGACAGGGCGGGGGAGGCGGCGTGCACCATCCAGAGCCGGAGCGGGCCCCCGGGGAGGGACAGCACGAGCCGGACGAGGTACGGCTCGCCTCCGCGCCACGACGTGCCGACCACTCGCAGCCGGAAGCGACTCGCCACGGCGAATCCCCACGGAGCGAGCCCCCGGACCTCGTAGCGGAACCGAAGCGCCGCGAGCGCCCCGTCTCCGACGAGGGTGGCGACCTGTCCGGGCGTGGCCTCCTCGAGGAGCACGACGTCGGGGGAGACGGACCGGATCTGACGGGCGAAGCCCGCGACGTCCGTGCGCCCGCCGTCGGCGCCGACGTTCGCGTCGAGCAGCCGGATGTGTGGCGCGGCCGACGCCCATCGGGGAACGGGACGGGCCGCGAGGACCTCCGGCGCCGCGTACGCGACCTGCGCCACGACGAGCGCGGCGCCCGCGCCGGCGAGAGCGAGCCGGCGCGTCGCCACGCCGAGCAGGAGCACCGGCCACACGGGGACGAACGCGACCGCGTTGAGCGCGGCGAGCTCGACGAGGAGCTCGCTCGAGGACGGTGCGATCGCGCGCCCGAGCGCGACCGCCGCGGCGAGCGCGAGCACGAGCCACGCCGCGGCTGCGAGCCCCCGCGAGCACGCGAGGCGTGTCGCGAAGCGGAGCGCGCGACGAGCGGCGGGTCGCTTCGCGGGCCGCGCACCGTCCTCGCCCCGGCGCGCTCGCACGTAGCGATCATCTCAGAGGAGCGCCCGACGGCTGCGGCGCGCACGGGGCCGGTGCGCGCTCGCCGACCGGGTCGACGAGGGGGCGACGCGTGGACGTCGCTCGTGCGAGCGCGCGTGCGAGACCCCGTCGCCGGCCGCCCGATCAGGAACGCCGATAATGTCCGTTATGTCGCGTTCGCGTGGGGCGACGGCACGGGGCCGACTAGCGAGGGATCACGATCACGTCGACGCCCGTCGCGCCCGGGTCGAGGTCGAGCCAGGCCTTGTTGGTCGTGACGACGGACGTGTCGAGGCGACGCGCGAGGGCGAGGCACGCCCGGTCGCCGAGAGAGAGCCCTGCGTCCCGCGTCGACAGCCGGAGCGCTCCGACCGTCCACGCGTCGGCCTCCGTGAAGGGCATGACCTCGACCGTCTCGGGGAGCACGGGGAGCCCGCTCGTGACGAACCGCGGCTCGTCGCTCCGAGAGAGAGCCGCGGCAGCACGCTCGAGCACGGTCGCGACGTCCCGGCGGACGTCCGCGAGGCGGGAGCAGACCTCGGCGAGGTTCACGGCCGACATGACGGCCCCGTCGACGACGAGGTCCTCGACCGCCGCGGCGGCCGGCTCGTCGAGCAGGTACGCGAGCCAGGCGGACGCGTCGAGGACGACGCTCAATGAAGGACGCTCGCGCCGCGTGACGTCTGGGCGAGCTCGCTGCGCGCCTGCTCGGCGCCCTCGGCGTCCGCGAGCGCCTCGGCGTCGTCGAGGCGGCTCTCGGCCGCGCGCTCCGCCTCGAGCTCGGCGAGCGGGTCGCGACCGGTCGGGACGAGGTGACGCCACGCGCCACGGAGCCGGGCGATGTGGGAGCGCTGGTCCTCGAGCACGAGGCGGTTCCCGTCCGACACGTACGCGACGAGCGTCGCCCCGGGCTCCATGTTCAGGACGCGTCGGAACTCGGCCGGTATCACGATGCGACCGTGCGGTCCGACATGAACTTGTACGTGTGTCATGCGAGCAGCTCGCTTCCCCTCTGCCCCGCGGCGTGACGCGCCCCCCGCACGTGGTGCGCCCATCCCCCACGCCTCGTCCGCACCGCCGCTGGACCACCCGGACCCGGTGAGCATCCGGCCCGTACCGGCTAGTGTAGATCAACTCGATGGGCCAACGTGCATTGACGTTGCATGTCGGCGCGTGTGCCGGGGGCGACGCGGGCGGGCGCGCGCTCAGACGAGCCGAGCGTCCGGGTCGACACCGAGCGTGACGGACGAGCGGATGTCGCGTGAGGACGCCCCGACGGAGACCTCGTAGCTCCCCGGGTCCACGGCCCACGAGCCCGAGGTGACGTCCCAGAAGGAGAACGCGGCGCTCTCGAGGGGGAACACCGCGACGCCCTGCTCCCCCGGCGCGAGCCGCAGCTTCGCGACTCCCCGGAGCTCCCGGCGGGGCCGCTCGACGCGGGGCGACACGGCTCCGAGGTAGCACTGGACGACCTCCGCCCCCGCACGGGTGCCCGTGTTCGCGACGCCCACCGACACGACGGGCTCGCCCTCGGGGCCGCTCGCGACCTCGAGCGGGCCGTACGCGAAGGTCGTGTAGCTGAGCCCGTGCCCGAAGCAGAACAGTGGCTCGGTCCCCGTCGCGTCGAAGTGGCGGTAGCCGACGTCGACGCCCTCGCGGTACGAGAGACGCCCGTCCGGGGCGGGGTACCCCGGTGCCGCGCCGCTGTCGGACAGCTCGCGCGGGACCGTGACGGGAAGGCGGCCGGACGGGTTCACGTCCCCGAACAGGACGTCGGCGAGCGAGTGCCCGGCTTCCTGCCCGGGCAACCAGAGCTGCAGGATCGCCGCGACGTCCGGCGCCCACGGCATCGAGACGACCGATCCCGTGTTCACGACGACGACGACGTTCCTGTTCACCGCGGCGATCCGCGACACGAGGACGTCCTGGTCACCGGGGAGCGACATCGAGTCGCGGTCGAATCCCTCGCTCTCCCAGTCCTCGTTCGTCCCGACGACCGCCACGACGACGTCGGAGGAGGCCGCGAGCCGCTCGGCACGCTCGAGGAGGTCCTCGGGGGCCGGCGCGAGGTAGCCCACCGTGAGCCCCGCGGGTCCGAACGCGCGGTTCTCCTTCTCGGTCGGAGGTGCCGGCGACATCTCGAGCGCGCGGCGCGTGAGCTCCTCGTCCGGCGCCTGGAACTCGACCTCGATCGCCACCGGCCGGCCGGCCTCGAACGTCACGTCGGCGACCTGCTGCCCGGCGCCGCGGCCGAAGAGCATCGGGGCAGGGACCGGGTCCAGCCAGTTGTCCACCACCGCACGTCCGTCGATGCGCAGGCGCGAGCGGCCCACGCTCGAGATGCCGATCTGCCCCGTCCCGCTCGAGGCGGGGACGAGCGTCGCACGGAGTCGAGCGGAGAACTTCCCGGCCGTGAGCTCGGGGACGGGAGGCCCGTTCCAGACGAAGTGGAGACCCGGTGCCCGCTCGAGCGCGACGGGGGTCCCGTCGAGGTCGAGGTTGTCGAAGTACTCGACGGTCACCGGGTCGGCCTCCACCTCGCCGCCGCCCGCGAGCCGCCGCGCGTCGAGCACGGGCAGGGCGCGCTCGATCCGGCACCCCGGCTCGTAGGACACGACGACCCGGTCCCCCGACCTCTCGTCGACGGCCTCGACCGGGGACACGGCGTACGGGGCGTTCACGCGGGCGCTGCCCCCCCCGTGGAGCTGCACGGAGTGCGCGTTCGGTCCGACGACCGCTATCGACCGGATGCGCGAGGGGTCGATCGGGAGCACGCCACCCGCGTTCTGGAGGAGCACGGCGGCCTCGGAGGCTGCCCGGCGGACGAGCGGCGCGGGTGGCTCGTACGCGACGGGATCGGGTCGGTCGAGGACGTGGGAGGCGAGGGTGAGCAGGCGGCGGACCTTGTCGTCGACGACGTCGGGCGCGACCTTCCCGTCCCGGACCTCGCGAAGGAGCTTCGCGCCCCATCGCATGGGGGGTCCCGGCATCTCGAGGTCGAGCCCGCCGACGGCGGCCGCGGCGGTGCTCGTCGTGCCGTACCAGTCGGAGACCACCGGTCCCGCGAAGCCCCACTCCCCCTTCAGCACGCCACGGAGGAGCGCCTCGTGCTCGCACGCGAACACGCCGTTGACGCGGTTGTACCCGCTCATCACGGCCCAGGCCCCGCCCTCGACGACCGCGGCGCGGAACGGGCGGAGGTACACCTCGCGCAGCGCGCGCTCGCCGATCTCCGAGCTCGTCGTGTAGCGCTCGTTCTCGGAGTCGTTGCCCACGAAGTGCTTCACGACCGCGGCGACGTGCTCGGACTGCACGCCGCGCACGTAGGCGACCGCGAGCCGCTCGGCGAGGTAGGGGTCCTCGGAGAAGCACTCGAAGTTCCTCCCGGCGACGGGAAGCCGCGAGATGTTGATCGTCGGGCCCAGGATCGCGTGCACCCCCATCGCGTGGGCCTCGCGCCCGAGGGCGGCGCCGACCTGTTCGACGAGCTCGGGGTCGAAGGTCGCACCGAGCGCGGAGCCGCACGGGAAGCACACCGAGGTCCTCGACCCGGAGAACTGGGTGCCGCGCACGCCGTTCGGACCGTCGCTGAGCCACAGCGCGCGGATGCCGAGGCGCTCCACCTCGGTCGTGTGCCACATGTCTGCACCCGACACGAGGGAGATCTTCTCCTCGAGCGTCAGGGCGTCGATCATCGCCTCGAAGGCGTCGGTCATCGAGTGCTCCTCCGGCCGTCGTCGCGGCCGCTCGGGCCCCGCACGCGCGGGGGGCGGTGCGAGGAGCGCGGGCTCCGCGCCCCCGTCCTCGCCGTGTCGTTGGTCACGGGCCCCCCACCCGGCGAGCGAGCCGGGTGGGGGGCAGTTGCTTCCCGGCGCCCGCTACGCCCGGGGCGACAGGTGGAGGACGACGACCTCGTTCGTCGGTGCCGCCGGCTGTCCGGACTCGTACGGGTTCGACGGCGTCGGCCATCCGACGATGCTCGCCGAGTTGTACTCGTCGAAGGCGGCCCCGTAGACGGTCGGTATGACCGGGAGGTCGGTCGCGACGAACTTCTCGATCGGCGCGAGCGCGGCGACCTGGGCGGGAACCGTCGCAGCTGCCGCGAGCTTCTTCAGGTCGGCCTCCATCGCAGGCGAGTGGAGGCGCTCGTAGTCACCGCTCGCTGCCTTGGTCGCGAGAGCGTCGTCGAGCCACCCCTCGTACTGCTGGTACGGGGTGATCCCCTGGTTGGACCAGTGCATGACCATGTCGAAGTTGCCCGAGGCCACGTCGTTCGCCCAGCCCGTGACGGACTGGCCGACGAAGGTCGCGTCGATCCCGGCGCGCCGCAGGTCCTGCGCGACGATCGAGTCGTCGGCCGCGTAGTCCGTGTAGGACGACGGGTCCGAGATCGTGAACGCGAGGGTCTTCCCGTTCTTCGAGAAGTAGCCGTCCTTGCCCATCTTCCAGCCCGCCTTCTCGAGGACGGCCTTGGCCGCGCCGGTGTCGGGCGTCAGGTTGAGCTTGTACTGGGCGAGGCTCTTCGTCATGTACTTGTCGAACGTCGGGAGCACGAGGCCGCTCGCGTTCTGAGCGGGGGGCTCGAGGCCCGACTCACCCTGCGCGCCGATCGCGGTCCGGTTGATCGCGAGGCTCACGGCCTGTCGCACGGCGAGCTGGTTCGTCGGCCAGCGGTTCAAGTTGGGCTCGAGCGTGTTCGTGTTGAGCGGGGCGAACCACGCCTGGTGGTACGGCGAGGTGCTGAGGAACAGCTGCTTCAGCCCCGTGATGAAGTTCCCCTCCCACTGGGCCTGCCCGCTGAACAGCGCCGACTCCGCGTTCGTGTTCGACGCGTACGCCGGGTAGTCGAGCACGTCGATCTTCACCTGGCTCGCCTGCCAGTAGAGCGGGTTCTTCACGAGCGTGATGCCCTGCGGGGTGAAGGTCCCGAGCTTGTAGGGCCCGGTCCCGACCGGGTTCGGGTCCACGTACTTGCCCGGGTCCCCGACCGTGCTCCAGGTGGCCTGCGGGACGATGTAGACGTTCCCGATCCCCTGCAGGTTCGTGTACTGCGGGGACGAGAAGTTCACGGTCACGTCGTTCCCGGAGGTCGACACGCTCGTGATCGGGAGGCCACCCGTGTTGATGTCCGGGTACTGCTTCACGAGGTTGTACGTGAACGCGACGTCGGCCGGCGTGAGCGCCGAGCCGTTCGACCACTTGACGCCCTGGCGGATGACGAAGGTGATCGACCGTCCACCGTTCGACCACGAGAAGCTCGTCGCGAGCCACGGGTAGTAGACGCCGGCCTTCGCGAGGTCGAACTGGATGAGCGGCTCGTAGATCATCGACGTCGCGCCGAGCTGCTCGGCGGACGACGTCGTGCTGAACGGGTTGAAGCTCTGGGTGACCGTGTTCTCCGGGGTCGACTCCATGGTGAGCACCGTCGGCCCCGCGGCGGCGGCCGGGCTCGACGCGACCGTCGAGAGGCCTCCGGCGAGCAGCCCGGAGCTGATGATCCCCGCTGCGACCACGGAACGGACCTTGCGCTCCACTAGCCATCGTTTCATGTCGGTTACTGGCCTTTCGTGAGTATTGGGTGCGGGAACGTGCGGGCCGGTCCGTAGGGCGCGACAATTCCAGCCTCCGTCGCATCGCACATGCCAGGAGCTGGTGTCGCACCGGCATCGGGGTCCGCCCCGGTGCCGGTCGGCCAGCGGTGGTGCCTGCTGCTAGTCGGTCATTGCCTCTACCCCCCCTCCCCCGTGAGCCTCGACGAGACCTGGTGCGGCCACGTCGACCCGCCAGCACGCGGCGGCGCGGTCGTGGGCGATCCGTGCGAGCGGCGGGGACTCGTTCCGGCAGCGCTCCTCCGCGAGCGGGCAACGCGCGCTGAACCGGCAGCCGCGGACCGTCGAGAGGGCGCTCCCCGCGCTCCGCGGGGCAGCGCTCGACCCGGAGCGCAGCACGCTGCCGAGCGCGTCCGGATCGGGGGCAGAGCTCACGAGCAGCTGCGTGTAGGGGTGCGCGGGCGCCTGGGTCACGGACTCCGCCGGGCCGCGCTCGACGATCTCCCCCGCGTACATCACGAGCGCCTCGTCCGCGAAGTACCGGGCCGAGGCGATGTCGTGGGTGATGTAGAGCACGGCGAGGTCGTACCGGTCACGCAGCTCGGAGATGAGCCCGAGCACCTCGAGCCGGATCGAGACGTCGAGCATCGACACGGGCTCGTCCGCGAGGAGCACGCTCGGGCGCGCGGCGAGCGCGCGGGCGATCGCGACCCGCTGGCGCTGCCCGCCGGACAGCTCGTGCGGGTACTTCGCGAGGAACTGCGACGCGGGGGTGAGGCGCACCTGCTCGACGAGCTCGACGAGCGCGGACTCGAGCGCGTCCCGACCCCGCAGGCTCCTGTGGAGGCGGACCGGCCGCGCGAGGTGGTAGCGGACCGTATGGACCGGGTTGAGCGAGGAGAACGGGTCCTGGAAGACCATCTGGACGCTGCTCTTGTACGCGCGGAAGTCCCGCCGGTGCGAGGCGTCGACCGCGGACCCCTCGAGCTCGATCCTGCCGCCGGTCGCGCGCTCCTGGCCGGCGAGCAGCTTCGCGACGGTCGACTTGCCCGACCCGCTCTCCCCGACGAGCGCCACGACCGCGCGTCGGTGCAGGTCCACGGAGACGCCGCGCACCGCGTTGAGCACGCCGCGGCTCCTGCCCCGCCCCATGACGAAGTCCTTCGAGAGCTCCTCGGCCCGGAGCACGAGCGGCCCGCGGCGGGCCGCAGGCGAGTCGACGACGACGCCCGTGGGTCCCGGCGCGGGCACCTCCCGAACGGGGGTGCCGGTCACGACGCGACCTCGGAGACTCCGTGCGCGGGTCCGCCGCGCTCCGCGGAGCGACCGGACACGAACGGACAGGCGGAGACGTGGTCGGGGTCCGCGGCCTCCGGGACCGCACGCAGGGCCATGTCCACCTCGGCGCACTCGTCCCGCGAGTGGGCGCAGCGCGGGACGAACGGGCATCCCGGGGGCAGGCTCCGCAGGTCCGGGGGCGACCCCGGGATTCCCGCGAGCTCCCGGCGCGGCCCGCGAAGGGAGGGGAACGAGTTCAACAGCCCCTGCGTGTAGGGGTGCGCGGGCCCGTGGTGGACCGCCGGGGAGCTCGCGACCTCGACGAGGCGACCCGCGTACATGACGGCGATGCGGTCCGCCAGCTCGATCAACAGGGAGAGGTCGTGGGTGATGAAGAGCACCGCGAACCCGAGGCTCTGCTTGAGCTCGACGACCTGCGCGAGGATCTCCCGCTGCACGACGACGTCGAGGGCGGTCGTGGGCTCGTCCATGATCACGACCTCGGGGTCGACCGCGAGCGCCATCGCGATCATGACGCGCTGTCGCATACCGCCCGACAGCTCGTGCGGATAGCTCCGGAGGCGGTCGCGCGGGATCGCGACGAGGTCGAGCAGGGACGCGACGCGCTCGCGTGCGTCGTTCTTGCTCATGGTCAGGTGCGCCTCGACGACGTCGAGGAGCTGGTCGCGCACGCGAAGGACCGGGTTGAGCGCGTTCATCGCGCTCTGGAACACGATCGCGATCTCGCGCCAGCGGAGCTCCCGGAGCTCGTCGGGGCTGCGGTCGAGGACGTCGACGGAGCGCCCTTCGAGGCGCCGCCCCCGGTACGTGACGCGTCCGCCCGTGATCACCGCAGGCGGACGGAGCAGGCGGCACGCGCCGTACGCGAGGGTGGACTTCCCCGACCCGCTCTCGCCCGCGAGCCCGACGACCTCCCCCGGCGAGAGCGAGAGCGACACGTGGTCGACCGCTCGCACGTCGCCCGTCTGGGAGCGGTACTCGACGGACAGGTCGACGATCTCGAGCACTGGCTCGGCGCGTTCGCTCACTGGTCCACCATCCGTGTCGCGCCCGCGCGCGTCCCGCGCGCGGCCTCCCCCGCCGGCCGGGCCGACCTCAGCACCGGCGTCGGGTCCGCGGGGCGCCAGGCGCGTCCCTCGATGCGGACGCGCCTCGTCGCCTCGCGCAGCCGTGGGTTCCCGAGCTCGTCGATCCCGAAGTTGAGGAGCACGAGCCCGGTGCCGAGGAGCGCGACGCACAGGCCCGCCGGCGCGAACCACCACCAGGCGTTGAGCTCGAGCGCGTTGCCGTTCTGCGCCCAGTACAGGATCAGCCCGAGGCTCCACTGCGAGAAGTTCGTGAGCCCGATGAACGCGAGCGTCACCGAGGTCCCGATCGCGTAGAGCACCGTCCCGACGAAGCTCGCCGCGATCAGGCTGACCTCGTTCGGGAGGATCTCGAAGAAGATGATCCTCCACGTCCGCTCCCCGGTCTCTCGGGACGCGGCGACGAAGTCCCGGCTCCTCAGCGTGAGGGTCTGCGCGCGTATGACCCGGGCCCCCCAGGGCCACCCGAGGAACGAGAGCACGAGGATCGTCGAGGTCTGCCCTCGTGACGGGAGGTACCCGATGAGCACGACGAGGAGGGGAAGGGCCGGCAGCACGAGGAACACGTTGCTGAGCAGCGAGAGCACCTCGTCCCAGAAGCCGCCGAGGAAGCCCGCCGAGATGCCGACCACGACCGCGAGCGCCGTCGCGACGACTCCGGTGAGCAGGCCGAGCACGACGGTCGCGCGTATCCCGACGAGGATCTGGGACAGGACGTCCTCGCCGCGAGACGTCGTCCCGAGCAGGTGGGCCATGCTCGGCGCGTGGAGGATGTCGACGGGAGCGAAGCTCTGCGTCGACGGGTTGTACGGCGCGACCATCGGACCGACGACCGCGATCACGAGGAACGCCCCGCAGATGAGCGCCCCGACGATCGTCTTGGTCGACAGCCGGCGCCTCCGGGTGCGACGGCGCGTCGCGAGCCGCTCGAGCGCCCCGCGGGCGGGAAGCGCGACCGTCATGCCTCGCTCCTTTGCGAGCGTGCCCTCGGGTCCGCGATCACGTAGATCGCGTCCGCGACGAGGTTCGCGAGAAGGACCGCGAGGGCGATGATGAGGAATATTCCCTGCATGAGCGGATAGTCGTCCGACGTGACCGCGTTGTAGAGCGTGAGCCCGATCCCCGGATAGGAGAACACGATCTCCATGAGGAGCGCCCCGGAGATGACGAATCCGAGCGAGAGCGCGAAGCCGGACAGGTTCGGGAGGATCGCGTTGCGCGCGGCGTACGTCACGACGACCCGCCGGCTCGACAGTCCCTTGGCCTGTGCGGCGAGCACGTAGTCCTCCCCGATCGTCGTGATCATGACGTTGCGCATCTGGAGCATCCAGCCGGCCATCGAGGTGACCACGATCGTCAACGCGGGGAGCACCGAGTGGTACACGGCGCTCTGGATGAACGGCCAGTGCCACCCCGGAACGAGACCCTGCGAGTAGCCCTGCTGGATCGGGAACCACCTGAGGTGGTTCGCGAACGCGTCCACGACGAGGAGCGCGAGGAAGAAGTAGGGCATCCCCTGGAGGAAGGTGAGCGCCGGTAGGACGCGGTCGAGCCATCCGCCGCGGCGCCAGGATGCGAGGATCCCGAGGCCGGTCCCGAGCGTGAAGCTGATCACGGTCGCGACGCCGACGAGCGTGAGCGTCCACGGCAGCGTCGCGCCGATGATGGACGACACCTTGGCCGGGTACTCGATGACCGAGACCCCGAGGTTGCCGTGCAGGACGTCGACGACGTACTGCCCGTACTGGTGCAGCAGGGACCCGTCGTGCCCGGCCCCGAACTCCGCCGCGAGCGCCCGCTGCGCCTGCGGTTGGAGCTCGGGGAACTTGGCCATCATCGTCTCGACGGGGTTTCCCGGCATGAGGCGGGGGATGAAGAAGTTCACCGTGAGCGCCGCCCACGCGGCGACGACGTAGAACACGAGCCGGCGCAGGAAGAATGCCACGGACGTCACGCGGCCCCGTCGGACGTCGCCGCGAGCAGGCCGTCGGGCGGGGCCGCGTCCGCGGGTCGCCACGCCGCCGCGCGGCACCCGCAGCTCTCCCGCACCACGAGCTCGGTCGCGAGGACGATCTCCCGCCCCGGGATCCCCTTTCCCGTCGCGAGGTCGAACAGGCTGGAGACGGCCGTCGCGCCGAGCTCCTCGGCCGGCTGGCGCACGGTCGTGAGCGGAGGGCGCAGGTACCGGGAGATCACGATGTCGTCGAACCCGGTCACCGCGACCTCGTCGGGGACGGCTATCCCCTGCTGCGCGAAGACGTTCAGGACACCGACGGCCATCTGGTCGTTCATGCACATGAGCACCCGCGGGCGCGGACCGGTGCCCTCCGCGATCGCCCGCCCGATCCGCTCGCCGCTCGACGCGCTGAAGTCCCCCGTCCACGTCCCGACGATGCGCGCCCCCGCCGCAGCCGCCGTCCTCTCGACGGTCCTCCACCGCTCGGCCGCGTCGAAGCTCGACGCGGGTCCGCGCACGACGCCGAGCTCGCGGTGGCCGTGCACGTGCACGAGGTGCTCGACGAGCAGCCGGGTCCCGTCGGAGTTGTCGATCCGGACGACGATCTCGTTCCCCTTGGGGCTCTCCCAGGCGAGCGCGACGACGGGATGCCTCTCGGCGAGCCACGTCATGGCGTCCTCGCTGACCGCGCGGTCGACGATCACGAGCCCGTCGGTCCTGCCGACCATCCTCTTCGCGGCCTCCCATCCGGAGCGGGGCCGGATGCTCACGAGCAGGAGCGCGTAGCCCGTGCGCTGCGCGGACCGCTCCGCTCCGCGGATGACCGCGTCGACGTAGAGGAGGCTCACGTGCTCCTCGCTCGCCTGGGCGACGTTCGTCGTCCGGGTCGCCACGACCATCCCGATCGTCTCCGTCGCGCCGTAGCTGAGCCCCCGGGCGGTCCCGTTCGGCACGTACCCGAGCTCCTCGACCGCGGCGAGGACCCGTGCGCGCGTCGCGCTGCTGAGGCCGGACTTCGCGTTGAGCGCGCGCGACACGGTCGCGATCGAGACGCCTGCCCTCTCGGCAAGGTCGTAGATCGTCGGAGCGCGCACCCGTCTCTCCCCCCGCACCCGGGAGGGCCACCGCCCCCTCGGTCCCCCGCCGGGCCCCCCGGCCCGGGCGTGCCGCCGCACCTCGGCCGGCCCCACGGGTCGGCCTCCGTCCGTACGTAAGCGCTTACTAGTAAGCGCTTACGTGATGGTAGGGACGGGGGCCCTCGCTGTCAAGCACGGCGCGCCCGCTCGTTGGACGTTTACGTTCACGTAAGATCCTCAGGACGCGGCCCCGCGGGACGGCGGACGGCGGACGGCGATCGAGAGACGGGAGCGACGTGGCGAGCGCGACGATGCGAGGAGCGACGAACGCAGCGGTCCCGGAGCCGGGCCACCCGCGTGGGGCGAGGCACCCCGACCACTACAAGTGGATCGCCCTGTCGAACACGACGCTCGGGATCCTCATGGCGACGATCAACTCGTCGATCATCCTCATCGCCCTCCCGAACATCTTCCGCGGGATCGGGCTCAACCCCCTCACCCCGGGCAACACGGGCTACCTGCTCTGGATGCTCATGGGGTTCATGGTCGCGACCGCAGTCCTGCTCGTGAGCCTCGGACGCGTCGGCGACATGTTCGGGCGCGTGCGCATGTACAACCTCGGGTTCGCGGTCTTCACCGCGTTCTCCATCCTGCTGAGCGTCACGTGGACGCACGGGACGACCGCGGCGCTGTGGCTCGTCCTCATGCGGGTGGGCCAGGGAATCGGGGGAGCGTTCCTCTTCGCGAACTCGAGCGCGATCATCACGGACGCGTTCCCGCCCGAGCAGCGCGGGCTCGCGCTCGGGGTGAACGGCGTCGCGGCGATCGCGGGGTCGTTCATCGGGCTCGTGCTCGGCGGGCTGCTCGCCCCCGTCGAGTGGCACCTCGTGTTCCTCGTGTCTGTGCCGTTCGGGCTCTTCGGGACCGTGTGGGCCTACCTGAAGCTCGAGGAGAAGAGCATCAAGGTCGCGTCCCGGATCGACTGGTGGGGGAACCTCACGTTCGCGCTCGGGCTGATCGCGGTGCTCGTCGGGATCACGTACGGGATCGAGCCCTACGGCTCCCACACGATGGGCTGGACCAGCCCGAAGGTCCTCGCCGAGCTCGGCGTCGGGGTGCTGCTCCTCCTCCTGTTCGCGCTGATCGAGCTGCGTTCGGACCACCCCATGCTCCGCTTCGGGCTGTTCCGCATCCGCGCCTTCTCCGCGGGAAGCGTCGCGACGCTCCTCGCGTCGCTCGGCCGCGGCGGGCTCATGTTCATCCTGATCATCTGGCTCCAGGGAGTATGGCTCCCCCTCCACGGGTTCACGTTCAGCCAGACCCCCCTGTGGGCGGGCATCTACATGCTGCCGCTGACCGCCGGCTTCCTGCTCGCGGGACCCGTCTCGGGGATCCTGTCGGACCGGCACGGCGCCCGTCCGTTCGCGACGGGCGGGATGGTCGTCGCGGCGCTCGCGTTCGGGCTCCTCGAGATCCTCCCCGTCGACTTCTCCTACGTCTACTTCGCTCTCCTCCTCCTGCTCATGGGGCTCGGCATGGGGATCTTCTCGGCTCCGAACCAGGCGGGCATCATGAACAGCCTCCCGCCCGAGCAACGGGGCGCGGGGGCCGGGATGGTCACGACCTTCCAGAACTCCGGAATGGTGCTCTCGATCGGGGTGTTCTTCACGCTGATCATCCTCGGCCTCGCGGCCTCGCTCCCGCACGCGCTCTACTCGGGCCTCGTCCACGAGGGCGTGCCGCCCGGCCTCGCGCACAAGGTCGCAGGCCTCCCGCCCGTCGGCAGCCTCTTCGCGGCCTTCCTCGGGTACAACCCGATGGGGACGCTCCTCGGCCCCGCGCTCCCCCACCTCGCGCACGCGCGGTACCTCACGGGGCGGAGCTTCTTCCCGCGGCTGATCGCGACACCGTTCCAGTCGGGACTGCGCGAGGCGTTCACGTTCGCCATGGTCTTCTCGCTCGTGGCCGCGCTCGCGTCGTGGATGCGCGGGGGCAAGTACGTGCACGGTGCGGCGACGACCGGAGCGCCGGCGGGCGCCGGCGCAGGCGCCGGAGGCGGCGAGCCCGCGCCCGCGGACGGCGACCTCGGGGTGGCCCGCGTTCCCGCTCCGCCCGCAGCGGGCAGGAGCTCCTCGTGACAGAGCTGCCGGAGCTCGCGCCGGACCGCCGCCGCGTGAGGATCGGGGAGGCCGCCCACCGGGCGGGCGTCTCGGAGAGGACCCTTCGGTACTACGAGGAGATCGGCCTGCTCGTCCCCTCCGGGCACAGCTCGGGCGGATGCCGCGAGTACGGGCCCGACGAGCTCGCCCGGGTCGCGCGGATCCGCGAGCTCCAGGAGCTGATCGGCCTCAACCTGGAGGAGATCCGCGGCGTCGTCGGCCGCGAGGACCGGATCGGGACGCTGCGCGACGCCTTCAACCAGACCGACGACCCGCGTGAGCGGGGCGCGCTCCTGCTCGAGGCGCTCGAGATGACCGAGGCGCTCCACGAGCGCGTCGCCGCGAAGGTCGAGCGCATCGCCGGGTTCCGTGACGAGCTCGCGGAGCGCATCGCGCGCTACCGCGAGCTCCTCGGCGAGAGCGTCCCGGAGCGCGCGCGGCGTCAGGCACGCTGAGCGAAATGTCTCAACCTCGCCGCCGTGCTGCCGTTGGGTACGCCAGCGGTGGCTAGGACTGCTCCGCTGACGTAGCCCACGGACGGGCCCGGAAGGGGCGCTTCTCGCGTCCCGCGAGCCAACCCGTGTGAGGCACGTCCGTGAGCGACGGCATCGTCGGCATCCTCCAGTTCGCGATCGACGGCGTGACCGCGCAGCAGAACGCCGTCGCGAACAACATCGCGAACAGCTCGACACCGAACTACACCGCGACCGAGGTGAGCTTCGAGTCGAGCCTCAAGAACGCTCTCGACCTCCCGGGGCCCGGCACCGCGCAGACGACCGTCGCGCCGTCGACCGCGCTCCCCGCGACGAACGGGAACAACGTCCGCCTGAGCGACGAGCTCGTCGCCGCGCAGAGCGACGCGCTCCACTACCAGACCATCACGGACTCGCTGAACGCCCAGTTCCGCCTGATCCAGGGAGCCACGGGAGGGAGCTACGCATGACGCTGTTCTCCGCGTTGTCCATCGCCGGGTCGGGCGTCGACGCGATGCAGACCTGGATCGACACGGCCGGTGGGAACATCGCGAACGCGAACGACGCGGTGCCGCCGAACCAGCCGGCGTACGCGGCGCAGACGACGCTGCTCAGCCCCGTCGGCTCGCCCATCCCGGGGCAGGTCGGGTCGGGAGTCCAGGCGACGGTGGCCGAGGGCAGCACGACAGGCGTGCTCGCGTACGAGCCGAACAACCCGATCGCCGGCCCGAACGGCGAGGTGCGGGTCCCGAACGTCTCGATCTCGAACCAGCTCGTCGGCCTCATCGAGGCCCAGACGGGGTACCAGGCGAACACGAGCTTCATGGCGCACGCGGTCGCCGCGTACCAGTCCGGCCTCACGATCGGCAGCTGACGTGCCCATCGCACCGATCCCCGCCGTCCCCTCCCTGCCCACCCTCCCCCCGCTCACGACGTCCGGGTCCGGCGCCGCAGGGGCGGGCACGGGTGCGGGCTCGTTCTCCGCGCTGTTGTCGAACGCGGTCAACGCGCTCCAGTCCGCCCAGTCGACGGCGTCCGCCGCGGAGACCCAGTCCGCCGCCGGCCAGGGGAACCTCGCCGACACGATGATCGCCGCGACGAAGGCCTCCCTCGACACGCAGGTCACGACCGACGTGCTCGACAAGGCGCTCGCATCGTTCACGTCGATCATGAACATGACCTTCTGAGGCGATGGCCGTCCTCCCCACCGACGTGAGCCGGATGAGAGAGAGCGCGAGGCGCTTCGCGTCGGGCTTCTCCCGCGGCCAGAAGGTCGTCACGGTCGTCTCCCTCGTCGGCGTCGTGCTCGTCGCGTTCGTGTTCATGTCCCTGTCGGGCAAGCCGACGTACGCGCTCCTCTTCACGAACCTCCAGCCGAGCGACGCGGCGGCGATCACCCAGCAGCTCGCGACCGACCACGTCCCCTACGAGCTCCAGAACGGCGGGGCGACGATCCTCGTCCCGCAGAACATGGTCGACCAGCAGCGGCTCGCTGCTGCCGCGGCCGGGCTCCCGTCCCAGACCACGGTCGGGCTCTCCATCCTCGACAAGGAGGGGCTGACGACCTCGCAGCTCACCCAGCAGGCGGACTACCTACGCGCGCTTCAGGGCGAGCTCGAGCAGACGATCGACTCGATCTCGGGGGTGACGAGCACCCAGGTGAGCATCGCGCTTCCCGCCAACCAGACCTTCGCGCTCGGGAACACGACCCCGACCGGAGCCTCCGTGCTCGTCAACCTCCAGCCCGGGCACAGCCTCACCTACGGGCAGGTCCAGGCGATCGTCTCGCTCACGGCGTCCGCCGTTCCCGGGCTGAGCCGCTCCGCCGTGACGGTCGCGGACTCGAACGGGAACCTCCTCGCCGGGCCCGGGGTCAACGACACGGGCGCCGCGCAGAGCAGCGCGTCGACCGCGTACGACAGCGCCGTCCAGGCGCGCATCGGCGCGTACCTCGCGGGCGTCCTCGGAGCCGGCAACGCCGACGTCCAGGTGAACGCGCAGCTGGACTTCAACCAGGTGTCGACCCGCTCGAACCTGATCCTCTACGGCAAGAACGGCAAGCCCGAGGTCGTGTGCACCTCGACCCAGCAGTCGAGCGAGAAGTACACGGGCACGGGGGCGCCCGCGGGCGTCACCGCACCGACGACGACGACGGGCGGGACGGGGACCTACACCCAGGGCTCGAGCTCGAAGACCTGCGAGACGAGCACCCAGACCCAGTCGACGGTCGAGGCTCCGGGGGGTCTCGTGAGCCAGTCGATCGCGGTGCTCGTGAACTCGAGGTCGCTCCCGAAGGGCGTCTCGCTCGCGCAGCTCCGGTCCGGAGTGGCGGCGGTCGCGGGCATCCAGCCGAAGCGCGGCGACGTGCTCAGCTTCAGCGCCGCTCCGTTCAAGTCGACGACCCCCGCGGCCGTGACGCCCGCGAAGAAGAGCATCCTCACGACGGCGCTGAGGCCCGGGCTCGCGCTCCTGCTCGTCCTGCTCGTGCTGTTCCTCCTCTGGAGGGCGTCGCGGCGGGCGCGCAAGGCGGCGCTCGCGCAAGAAGCCCTGCTCGACTCGTTCGCGCTCGAGCAGCTCGCTCCGCTCGCGCACATGGACCCGCCGACGGGCGAGCTGCCCGCGATCCCGTACGTGCCCGTGCCTCGACGGGCGGGCCCGAGCGTCCAGGAGATCGTGGACGCCCAGTCCGAGGAGGTCGCCTCGGTGCTGCGCGACTGGCTCCACCAGACCACATGACGTCGCTCACGAAGAGCCAGCAGGCTGCGGTGATCGTCGCGCAGCTCGACGAGGAGCGCGCGGCGAAGGTGCTCAAGAACATGAGCGAGAGCGAGGTCATCGAGCTCATGGCCCAGGTCGCGCGCCTTCCCGTCATGACGACGGAGGACGTCGAGTCCGTGATCGAGGAGCTCGTCCTCGTGGCGGGCTCGCTCGCGGATGTCCGCCAGGGCGGATCGGCGATCGCGGAGCGGCTCCTTCGCGAGCGGCTCGGAGCGGCGCGTGCGGCCCAGATCATGGACGAGCTGCAGTCGGTCGTCGCCGACCACCCGCTCGCGTTCATCAACCGGATCGAGCCGAGCCAGATCGTCGGCTTCATGTCCGCGGAGCACCCCCAGCTGCTCGCGGTCGTGCTCGCGCACATCAACCGCGACCACGCGGCGCGGGTCGTCGAGCGGCTCGACGACGAGCTTCGGACCGAGGTCGCCCGGCGCGTCGCGAAGATGGGGCCGCTCCCTCCTGACGTGATCCGTCGCGTCGGGGCCGAGCTCGACTACCGGCTGTCCGCGTTCGCGCGTTCCGGAGGGGGCACCTCGGAGGTCGAGGGGATCTCGACCATCGTCGGGATCCTCTCGAGCGCCGACCAGGCGACCGAGAAGCAGATCCTCGCGGACCTCGACGACCGGGACCCGGAGATCGCCGAGCAGATCCGCAACGAGATGTTCGTCTTCGACGACGTCGTCCAGCTCGACGACGCGACGCTCCAGACGGTCCTCCGCTCGGTCGTGCTGAAGAACGTCGCGCTCGCGCTGAAGGGCAAGCCGGACCACGTGATCGAGAGGTTCACCCGGAACATCTCCGAGCGCGCCGCGGAGGAGCTGCTCGAGGACATGACGTCTCTCGGCCCACAGCGCCTCTCGGTCGTCGAGGGCGCGGAGGCGGCGATCGTCAAGCTCGTCCGCTCCCTGGCGGACGCCGGCACGATAACCATCGAGCGGGGCAACGATGAGCTCGTCGGCTGAGGCGCGTGGCGGGCGGCGCGTGCTGCGTGCCGCGCACAACGTCGAGCTCGCGGTCGCCCGAGTCGTCGCGCCCCGAGGGACCGTCGTGACCGTCGCGACCCGCTCCGAGGCGCTCGTCACGGCGCCGACCCTCGAGGAGCGTCTCGCGGAGGAGCACCGCCTCGGCTACGAGGACGGCCTCGCCGCGGCCCGGGCGGACGCCGCGGCCGCCGCAGAGCTCGAGCGGACGGCCGCGCTGCACGACATGCGCTCCGTCCTCGCCGCCGCGTGCTCGCGGGTCGCCCGGGAGAGGCGGTCGGTCGTCGACGAGGTCGTCGGGGAGGCGGTGGACCTCGCGTTCGAGCTCCTCTCCACGCTCGTGACCGACGAGACGGCCCACAGCGACTCGCCCGTGCGCGCTGCCGTGGTGCGGGCGCTGTCCCTCGCTCCCGAGGGCGACGACGTCCGAGTGCGCGTCCACCCGGACTCGCCCGTCGCGCCCGAAGAGCTCCGCTCGCTCACGACGACGGGGCGGATCTCTGTCGTCTGCGACCCGACGATCGAGCGGACGGGGTGCGTCGTCGAGGTCGGGGCGTGCCGCATCGACGCCCAGATCGGACCTGCGCTCGAGCGAGTGCGCGCGGCGCTCGCCTCCATGAGGTCCGGCGAAGGCGGCGACGCGCGATGAGCGTCCTCGCCGCGCCGAGCCTCCGCTCGAGCCTCCGCTCGCTGCTCGCCCCTCGGCGGACGGGGCGCGTGACGCGGCTCGTCGGCCTCCGAGTCGAGGTCGAGGGCATCGAGGCGGCGGTGTCGGACGCGGTCGAGATCCGCCGTCGCGACGGGTCGCTCCTCGCCGCGGAGGTCGTCGCCGTCCAGGGGGACCGGCTCGCCTGCATGCCCCTCGGCGAGCTCACCGGCGTGCGGTACGGGGACTCCGTCGAGTCCCTCGGCCACCCGCTCCCGGTGCGCGTCGGGCAGGAGCTCCTCGGTCGCGTCCTCGACGGGCTCGGCAACCCCATCGACGACGGGCCCGCGCTCCACATGCTCGAGACCGTGCCGGTCGACGGCGACCCGCCTCATCCGCTCCGTCGGGAGATGGTCGACCGCCCCCTATCGCTCGGAGTCCGTGCGATCGACACGACCGTCCCCTGTGGCAAGGGACAGCGCCTCGGGATCTTCGCGGGCTCCGGGGTCGGCAAGTCGAGCCTGTTGTCGATGATCGCCCGCGGCACCGACGCACAGGTGTGCGTGCTCGCGCTCATCGGCGAACGCGGGCGCGAGGTGAGCGAGTTCATCCAACGGGACCTCGGGGCTTCCGGTCTCGCCCGGTCCGTCGTCGTCGTCGCGACCTCGGACCAGCCCGCGCTCGTCCGCATCCGCGCGTCCTTCACCGCGACCCGCATAGCCGAGTGGTTCCGGGACCAGGGCATGGACGTCGTGCTCATGATGGACAGCCTCACCCGCTTCGCGATGGCCCAGCGCGAGGTCGGCCTGTCGGCGGGCGAGCCGCCCGCCACTCGCGGCTACCCGCCGTCGGTCTTCTCGTTGCTCCCGCGGCTCCTCGAGAGGGCAGGGGCGGCGGAGCGCGGGAGCATCACCGGCCTCTACACGGTGCTCGTCGAGGGCGACGACATGAACGAGCCCATCGCGGACGCAGCCCGCTCGATCCTCGACGGTCACATGGTGCTCTCACGCCGGCTCGCCACGTCCGGGCACTTCCCGAGCATCGAGGTGCTCGAGTCGATCTCGCGCGTCGAGTCCGTCGTGACGAGCCGCGAGCAGCGGATGCTCGTGCGCGAGCTCCGCCGGCTCATGGCTGCGTACCGCGACGCCCGCGACCTCGTCGAGATCGGCGCCTACTCCGCCGGGGCGAACCCTCTCGTCGACCGTGCGATCGCCCTTCGCGAGGGCATCGACTCCTTCCTGCGCCAGGACATCGCCGAGGTGTCGCCGCTCGACGCGTCGTGGGCGCACCTCGCGGCGCTTCTCTCCGAGGGTGCGGAGCCGGTGGTCGAGCGTGTGCCCGGATCGGCCGCGCGACACGTCGCACCCTCGCCGTCCGGCTCCACCCTCGGCGGACACGCGTCCGACGCGCTCGAGGGAGTCGTCGCGTGAGGCGCTACGTCTTCCGGCTCGCCTCGGTCCTGCGCCTCCGGCGCGCCGAGGAGGAGCAGGCGCGTGAACGCCTCCAGCTCGCGAACACGCGCCTTCGTGAGCGGATCCTCGCGCGCGACGCGGAGGCTGCCCGCTACCGCGCGCTCGTCGCACGCGCGCCCGCCGAGGACGCGGACGGCCTCCGCACCGAGATGCACACGGCGTCCCTCGCGGCGGCCACCGTCGACGCGGCGCGCCGGTCGGTCGCGACCGCGGCGAGCGACGTCGCGCTCGCGCAGATCGAGTGGCAGGTCGCGGCGCGCCGGGTGGAGATCCTCGAGCGCCTCGACGATCGACGTCGCATGGAGCACCTCGCCGAGGAGGGGCGCGCGGAGGTCGCCGTCGTCGACGACCTCGTCACCGCGCGCTTCGTGCGCGATCGCGACGACTCGCGCGCCGGGGCACGCCCGTGAGCGATCTCGCGGCGATCCAGGGCTGGGTCTCGAGCGTCCAGTCGACCATGAGCGGCCTCGCGAGCCAGGTGCAGCAGGCAGCCCCGACGGGGAGCTTCGCGTCGGTCTTCTCCGAGGCGCAGGCCGTGCTCGCCGGGGGCCCGACGGGACTCGGCGGCGCGGCGGGCGCCGTGACCGCGACTCCCGCAACGCTTCTGTCCGCGAGCACCGTCACGTCCCCCGCGCCGGGCGGGGCTCCGCTCGCGTACGGCGGGACCTCGCTCCTCGCGCCCGTGACCTCCGTGACCGGGTCGGCGGTCGTCGCGACCGCGGAGCAGTACCTCGGGACGCCCTACGTGTGGGGGGGGTCGAGCCCCTCCGGATTCGACTGCTCCGGTCTCGTCCAGTACGTCTACGGCCAGCTCGGAGTCTCCCTCCCCCGGACGAGCGAGCTCCAGGCGACCTCCGGCACGGCGGTCCCGTCGCTCGCGCAGGCCCAGCCCGGCGACCTCGTGTTCTACGCGGGAAGCGACGGGACGCCCTCCTCGCCCGGGCACGTCGGCATCTACCTCGGGAACGGCGAGATGATCGACGCGCCCCAGACGGGCTCGACCGTCCAGGTCCAGCCCGTCGGCACCCCCGTCGCGATCCGGCGGGTGCTTCCCGTCACCCCCACGACCCTCCCGAGCGCCGCGACGTCGCCCGCGTCGGTCCCCGGCACCTACGCGCCGCTGTTCCAGGCGGCAGCTGCCCGGTACGGGGTCCCCGTGAGCCTGCTCGAGGCCGTGGCACAGGTGGAGTCCGGCTACAACCCGAGCGCGGTGAGCTCCGCTGGCGCCGAGGGGCTCATGCAGATCATGCCCCAGACCGCGGCCGGCCTCGGGGTCGACCCGTTCGACCCGTCCCAGGCCATCGGTGCCGCGGCCCAGCTCCTCTCCGGCTACCTCTCCCAGTACGGGTCGACGGCCCTCGCGCTCGCGGCCTACAACGCCGGGCCCGCCGCCGTCGCGCAGTACGGCGGGGTCCCCCCCTATCCCCAGACCCAGGCCTACGTGCAGGCGGTCTCACAGTTGCTCGGAGGTGCCCCGTGACACCGCGCTCTCCCGTCGCATCGCACCGAGGGCGGCTCGCGTGAACCCGGCCGCGATGCTCGCCGCGCCGTCCCTCGAGCCCGTCGCGCCCGAGAGCCTGCCCGGCGCGTCGGGTCCCCCTCCTACCCCCGCCACAGGCGGCGCGCCGAGCAGCTTCTCCGACGCGTTCGCCGCGGCGAGCGCGGCGCAGCCCACCGCGGGATCGACCCCGTCGTCGGTCGGCTCGGCGTCCGGCGACACCCCCTCGACGGCATCCCCGTCCGGGGCACCCGTGCTTGCGTCGGCGCCGTCGCCCCGGCCCCCCGGTGCGCCGTCGAGCGCGGTCCCGGTCCCGGCCCCGCTCGGCGAGGGTCCGTCGGCGCC
>JAJZBW010000226.1:2004-4289 GCA_021798745.1 Actinomycetes bacterium | reverse complement strand
CCCGCGACCGCGGACGCGACGCTGGCGGCCGCGGCGGCCTGCGCCTCCGCCGCCTGCTGCTCCGCGAGCGCACGGGCGCGCTGGGCGGCCTTCGCGCGGGCCGCCGCAGCCGCAGCCGCGCGTGCCCGTGCCGCGGCAGCGGCAGCGGCCGCCGCCTCCTGCTCTGCGATGTACGTCGCTATCCGTCCCTTCACGCGAGCGAGGGCGGACGAGCTCGCGGCGCTCGCCTCCTCGGCGGCCTTCCGGGCCGAGGAGGCCGACGCGACGGCCTGGGTCGCCCGACCCACCGCGGCGCTCTCGGCACGGCGCTCGGACTCGAGGCGCGCCTCGTCGGCGAGGAGCGAGAGGACGGCGGACTCGAGGTGGTCGGTCGCCGCCCCCGTGTACGCGGTGATCGTCGACGCTTCCGCGATGCTCGACGTGAGCACCGCCCCGAACTGCGCAGCGGCCGAGTCTCCGTAGACGTAGGCCTCCACGGCCGCGCTCCGGACCCGGTCTCGCGCTGCGGCGGAGCGCGCCGCGTCGCGGGCGAGCTCGACGCGGAGGACCTCGACGGCGTGGCGGTCGCGTCCGAGGACGACCGTGGCCTGGTCGTACCGCTCTCCCGCGACGGCCGCGAGCCGGGTGTCGCGGGCGATTCGCGCCTCCAGGGCGGCCGCCTCGTGGCGCGCCGCGTCGACCTGGGACGCGCTGGGCGGGGCGACCGGGGCCCCGGACGCACCGCGCGCCGGAAGGAGCACGACGAGCGCAGCGCCCACACTGGCCACGACACGCACCGTCAGCCTCACAGGCAACACACCTTTACTCTGGCCACACCAGGTGGCAAAGTCAAAGCGCTCCGGGGCGCGCCCGCTGTGCCGGTAGGGTCGGCCGTTGCGGGAGGTCGCGACGTGACGACCCCCCGGGACGGAGGTTCGCGGTGCCCGACCCGGTTGTGGAGACTCGCTACGCGACGCTCCGAGGCCGCGACGAGGACGGACTCGCGGTGTTCCGCGGCGTCGCCTACGCGCGCCCTCCCGTCGCGGAGCTCCGCTTCCGTCCGCCGCTCCCGCCCGAGCGGCGCGTCGGGGTGATCGACGCAGGAGAGTTCGGCCCGATCGCCTGCCAGGCCACCGGGCACCTCGGGAGCTACCTGCCGGGGGATCCCGTCGAGCAGGGCGAGGACTGTCTCGTGCTCAACGCCTGGACGCCGGCGTGCGACGACGCGCACCGGCCCGTGCTCGTGTTCGTCCACGGCGGGGCGTTCCTCAGCGGGAGCGGGTCGAGCGTCGCGTACCGCCCGGACGAGATCGCCCGCCGCGGGGCAGTGGTCGTGACGATCAACTACCGGCTCGGTGTCCTCGGGTTCCTCGCACACCCGCTCCTAACGGACGCCCCGAGCGGCGGTTTCGCGAACTGGGGCCTCCACGACGTCGTCGCCGCACTCCGGTGGGTTCGCGACCACGCACGCTCGCTCGGTGGCGACCCGGGGAACGTGACCCTCTTCGGGGAGTCAGCGGGGGCGATGGCCATAGCGGACCTCCTCGGCGCACCGTCCGCCCGCGGGCTGTTCCGCAGGGCGGTCCTCGAGAGTGGGGCGTGCCTCGCGGTGCCCCCCGCTCCCGCGGTCACGATGGCCGAGCGTCTCGCGGCCGCGCTCGGCCTCGACGAGCCGAGCCGCGAGCGTCTGGAGGTCGTCCCCGTCGCGGACCTGCTCGCGGCCCAGAGCTCCCTCAACGCGACGGTCGACCACGGGCTCGGCGTCCCGTTCCCACCCGTCGTCGACGGGGGCCTGCTGCCGCGCCCGCCGGAGGACGCGGTCGCGACCGGGGAGGCGCGAGGGGTCGACCTCCTCGTCGGCACGAACCGGGACGAGTTCAAGTTCTTCGCGTTCGCCGAGGGCGACCTCGACCACGTGGACGACTCCGGTGCCGCCGCGGTCGTGGACTCGTACCTCCTCGGGGCGGGGTTGGGGGAGCGACGACCGGGCGCTCCCGAGGTGCTCGAGGTGTACAGGCAGGCGCGCTCGGCGCGTGGGGAGCCGGTCGAGCCGTTCGAGCTTCTCTGCGCGGTCGCGGGAGACTGGATCTTCCGGATCCCCGCGATGCGGCTCCTCGGCGCGCACTGCTCGGCCGGGGGAGCCGGCTACGCGTACCTCTTCGACTGGGTGTCGCCCTTCGCGAGAGGGCTCCTCGGGTCGTGCCACGCGCTCGAGGTCCCCTTCGTGTTCGGAACCTTCCGTGACCCCGTGATCGGGGCGTTCGCGGGCACCGGGCCCGAGGCGGCCGCGCTCTCGCAGGCGATGG
>JAJZBW010000226.1:0-1994 GCA_021798745.1 Actinomycetes bacterium | reverse complement strand
GGGTCTCGTTCGCGGCGACGGGAGACCCGTCGACCGAGTCCCTCGGCCCGTGGCCGCGCTACGAGGCCGGATCGCGTGCGACGATGGTGCTCGGTCGGCGCTGCGGGGTGGTGGAGCGCCCGTCCGAGCCCGAGCGCGCGTACTGGGACGAGCGGCTCGGCCGCTACGGGCAGGGTGGCCCCATCGAGGGAGCGGTGCCGCCGAGCGTCGCGCTCCTCGCGGAGCCGCACGGGCTCGCAGCGGACGGCGGGACCTTGGGGACGTAGCCCAATCGGCAGAGGCAGGGCGCTTAAAACGCCTCGAGTGAGGGTTCGAGTCCCTCCGTCCCCACCACATCGCCGTATTCAAACTCGCTCGAAGAAAAGAGGCTCTCCCGACTGATCCGTGGGTCATTCACCGGCCGTGTGACGGCCCGGCAGCTGCGGGCAGTAGCCACCTCGGTCGAGCAGCGCCAGGGCTATCAGGTGCTCGGGCTCCTTGAGGCCGAAGGCCATCCGGTGCAGCACGCGGAGCTTGGTGTTGGTGCTCTCGACGAGTGCGTTCGACGGGCGGTGGAGCATGGCGGCCTCGATGCCCGGAAGGCTCTTTCGGATCTTGCGGCCGAGTTCGACGAAGGCGGGGATTCGACATCGGGCTGCCCAGAGGAGCCACTCGTCGAGCATGGTGAGGGCCAGCACCCCCTGGTGCGCACGGCGATGCGCAGCTGCTCCTTCAACAGGTAGGCCCGGTACAGGGTCTTGTTGACCGTGGCCGCCCAGGCCAGCTTGCGCTCCTGGTGGGCGTGAGGTCCTCGGGGTTGCGCCAGAGGGCGTAGCGGCAGCCCTTCAGCTCCTTGGCGTGCTGGCGCATCCCGCCTTTGCGAGCTTGGTTCCACACTTCCCGGCGCACCTCATCGAGCGCCTCGGTGGCCCACGACACGACGTGGAAGCTGTCGGTGCGCAAGGTGGCGTTCTTGCGGCGCTGCTTCACCACGTCGGCGATCCACTCGGCCGCGTCGGCGCTGACCAGGCGAATCTTCTGGCACCGCTCGTCACCCACCAGGTCGAAGGACACGTTGAGGGTCTTGTTGTCCGTGCCGGGCGCCGCCCACACCAGGCGCCCGGTGTCGTGGTCAACGGCGATGGTCAGGTAGCGGCGGCCCTTCGTGTAGCTGATCTCGTCGAGCCCGATCCGCACCAGCCCGTCGAAGGGGTCATGGTCCGCGCGTCCCTCGGCCACCACCCGGGCGATGATCGAGCCCACCGCCCGCCAGGCCACTCGCAGCAGTTCGCACACCGTCGACTCGGGCGTGTGAGTGACCAGCCATGCGCACTGGTCGTCGAAGTGCCGGGTGTGGCCAGCGCCGTGACGAGCCCAGGGCACCTGGGCGACGGTCGGGCCGTGGGCCGGGCAGTTGACCCTCGGGGAGTCGGCCTGGAGAAAGCACATGAGCGTGCCCAGATCGAGCGTCCGCCAGTTGCGCCGCCCTTCGCCTTGGTCGTAACCCGGCGCCCGCACGCCGCAGCGTCCGCACCGGCGCTTGGTCGAGCGCCGCGGACGGACATGGACCACCACCGTCTCGGACTCCTCGTCGAAGTCGATCTCCTCGATCACCGTCGCCCGGTCGACACCGAGCATCCTGCGCCATACGTTGGCACCGATCAACGCCAGCCTCCTCGCTTCGTTCTCTGGACCTTCAAGCAGTCCGAAAACTAGGCAGGAGCTGGCGTTGCTCGCGTCAGTGGCTGGTCAGGGCACCCACGGATCAGTCAGGAGAGCCTGAAATCGCAGGCCCACAGCTCGTCGGGCGACGCGGCGTGAAAGTCCCTGCTGACGAGGTCAGGGGCCCGGACGTGGGATGGGTCAGCCTTGGTGGTGAACCGCTTCTTCGCACGGGTGGCACCGCGCAGCCCCCGGGCGGCCATCAGCCGGGCGACCTGGTCGCGCCCCGCGTCGATCCCCTCGCGGCGCGCGGCCTTCCAGAGCTTGCGGCGGCCGTAGACGCTGTGGTTGTG
>JAJZBW010000225.1 GCA_021798745.1 Actinomycetes bacterium | reverse complement strand
GCCCCTGCGGAGCGGCACGGCCCGGCTCCGGCGCTCCTCGAGGGGCGCGTCGTCGAGGAACGTGTACGGCCGCCCGTTCAGTATCTCGTGGGAGAGGACGGAGGGCTCGGAGGTGTCGACGCAGTGCACGCGCACCTCGCCCGAGCGGATCGCCGTGACGAGCGACACGAGCCCTGCGAGGTCGATGGCCTCGGTGAAGCAGTCGTCGATCGTCTGGCGGACGATCGGGTGGTCCGGCACCGGGATCGGCCCGGAGGTGTTCTCCTGGCACGCGGCGAGCGCCGGGAAGATCGCTGCCATGAGGTCGTCCGCCTCCATCCGCTGGATCGCCGGCGGGAGGTGACGCGATCCGCGGAACCGGGGGGAGACGAGCGAGCGAGAGAGGTTCCAGCGCCAGCGCGCCCCGAAGATCGGGGTCGGGAGGACGGCTTGGACGAGGACGTCGCGGACGGTCGCGGGCGAGAGGAACCGGGTCACCTCCTCGAGGGGGAACGAGTGCTGTGGCCCGAGGGAGATCACGACGGCGTCGTCGCTCGCGGCCGCCTGGAGCTCGAAGTCGAAGCTCACGCAGAACCTCTTGCGGAGCGCGAGCCCGAGGCCCCTGTTCACGCGGGCCCCGTACGGAGAGTGGACGACGAGCTGCATTCCCCCCGCGTCGTCGAAGAAGCGCTCGAGCACGAGCTCGCCCTTCGTCGGGAGCGCCCCGAGCTCGTGGTGCGCGGTCGCGAGATAGGCCACGACCTCCTCGACGGCCCGCGACCCGGCAGCCGACCGCTCCTCGAGGACGCGTGCAGCTTCCTCCCGACCGTCGTGCAGGAGCGCGCCGGCGACGGACTCGCGGATCCCCGCGACGTGGTCCGCGAGCTCGTCGGTTCGGGCGGGGGCCTCCCCGAGCCAGAACGGGAGGGTCGGTGCGGCGCCGTGCGCGTCCACGACCCGCACGGTCCCCTGCTCGACCCGGCGGATCCTCCACGAGGCGCTCCCGAGGAGGAAGACGTCCCCGGCCATGGCCTCCACCGCCCAGTCCTCGTTCACGGAGCCGACGACGACCTCGTCGGGCTCGAGGACGACCCGGTAGTCGGCGAGCTCGGGGATCGCCCCTCCGGAGGTCGAGGCCGCGAGCCGCGCACCCCTCCGGGCTCGCACGACCCCGTTCACGCGGTCCCGGTGGAGGTAGGCGCCGCGAACGCCTCGCCCCGTCGCGACGCCGTCGCTCGCGAGGGCGAGCACCTCTTCGAAGGTCTCGTCGCCGAGCTCCGCGAACGGGGTGGCCCGCCGCACGAGAGCGAGGAGCTCCGCCTCGCTGATCCCGTCCTCCCCGGAGGCGGCGCACTCGGCGACGATCTGCTGGGCGAGGATGTCGAGCGGCGCGACAGGCGGGGCGAGCGAGTCGAGCGTCCCGTCCCGGACGGCGGCGAGAAGGGCCACGCACTCGACGAGCTCGTCACGGGTGAGCGGGTAGATCCGGCCCTTCGGGATCCCGTCGACCCGGTGGTCCGCCCTCCCGACGCGCTGGACGAAAGTAGCGATGCTTCGAGGAGAGCCGATCTGGCACACGAGCTCGACCGGTCCCACGTCGATGCCGAGCTCGAGAGACGCGGTCGCGACGACGCAGCGGAGCTCCCCGGAACGGAGGCCTGTCTCGACCTGCGCCCTCCGCTCGGTCGAGAGGCTCCCGTGGTGCGCGCGCACGGAGTCCGGTCCGAGCTGCTCGGCGAGCAGGTGCGCGATGCGCTCGGCCATTCGCCTCGTGTTCACGAACACGAGCGTCGTGCGGTGCGCTCCGACTGCCTCCGCGAGGTCCCGGACGACCGAGTCGAGGTGCCCGGTCGTCGTGACTGCGCCGAGCTCGTCGCCTGTCAGCGCGACGGAGAGGTCGAGGGCGCGGCGGTGCCCGACGTCCACGACAGCGCACGGGCGCGACCCCCCGGGGGCGCCGCGCTCGTCGCACGCCCCGACGAGGAGGCGCGCGACGGTCTCGATCGGCCTCTGAGTCGCCGATAGCCCGATCCGGATCGGGCGCGGGTGATCCGGGCGCCCGGAGGTGACGCATCGGTCGAGACGCTCGAGGGTGAGCGCGAGGTGCGAGCCGCGCTTGTCGCGGGCGACCGCGTGGATCTCGTCCACGATCACGGTCCCCACGTCCCCTAGAAGCTCGCGGCCGCGCCTCGAGGTGACGAGGAGGTAGAGGGACTCGGGGGTCGTCACGAGCACGTCCGGTGGGTCGCGCAGCATCGCGGCACGCGCGGCCGGGGCGGTGTCCCCGTTGCGGACTGCGACGCGCACCGGGGAGGTGCGCAGTCCGAGCTCCGCTGCGATCGCGTCGATCTCCGCGAGAGGTCGTTCGAGGTTCTCCCTCACGTCCACCGTGAGCGCCTTCAGGGGGGACACGTAGACGACAGAGGTCCTCCTCCCCGGTCTGCTCTCCGCGACGCGCACGCACCGGTCGATCGCGACGAGGAACGCGGCGAGCGTCTTTCCCGAACCGGTCGGTGCCGAGACGAGCGTGTCCGAGCCCTCGGCGATCGCCTTCCACCCTCCCGCCTGTGCGGGTGTCGGGCCGGCTGGGAAGCGCCTCCGGAACCACTCCGCGACGGCGGGATGGAACAGGGACAGGGGGTCCGTCGCCACGGGTCGATCCTACGCCCGAGACGCTCGACGGGGAACACCTGTTCCCACTCGACTGGCTCCGCGCGGCGTGAGCGGCGCGGCAGGCGTCAGTCGGGGATCTGGGTCGTGAGACAGAAGGGGTGGCCGGCGGGGTCGAGCAGGACGCGCCACCGATCGGGCGCGGGCTGCTCCTCCGGGACCCGGGCGCCCAGGCGCACGGCCTCCTCCTGGGCGACGTCGAGGTCGCCGACGGCGAGGTCGAGATGCATCTGCTTCGGCACCGTGCCGTCGGGCCAGCTCGGGGGTCGGTAGTCGTCAACCCTCACGGCCGCCAGCCACCCGGTGCCCGTCTTCACGGCGCAGAACTGGTCGCTTCGAAATGCGACCTCGCCGCCGACGAGCGCCGCCCAGAAGTCGGCGAGAGACGAGGGGTCCGAACAGTCCATCGCGGTGGAGCCGAGTCGCGCCGTCGCCACGGCGCCGATCCTATCGGTGCCCGTCTCGGCGGCCTCCGGCCGCGTTGGCTCATCGGAAACCTCCGCGTCGCGGGCATCGTTGCCTCACCTAGAACCTCCGCCGGGTAGCCGCCGGCCACCGGCGCGGTCCCGGTCCCGGTCCCGCGGGCACACGCGGGAGATCCTCGGCAGCCGGTCGCGCGCTTCGTCCGCCGTCGGCCGCGACGTGCCGCCTGTGCGCCCACGCGACGAGGGGCCCGCGCTGCGGGGGCCTACGGTGGGGCGCACAACGCGAGAGGAAGGACGTCGACGTGGCCGTGACCGGGGAGCCGCTCACCTTCGAGCGCATGGGGGGGTGGCCTTCCGTGCTGGGCCGCCTCGTCGACGGGGGGTCGCTCGAAGTGGACGAGGCCGAGTGTGTGTTCGGGCAGGTGCTCGACGGGAGCGCGTCGCCCGCGCAGACGGCCGCGCTCGTCACCGCGCTCCGGGCGAAGGGCGAGTCGGTCGAGGAGATGACCGGGTTCGTCCGTTCCGTTCTCGCGCACGCGGAGCCGCTCCCCCTCGGCGACGACGTGGTGGACGTCGTGGGGACGGGCGGCGACCGCCTCCGGTCGATAAACGTGTCGACGCTCGCCGCGTGCGTGGTCGCGGGAGCCGGGGTGCCGGTGTGCAAGCACGGAAACCGGGCACAGTCCTCGTCGGTGGGGACCGCGGACGTCCTCGAGGCGCTCGGGGTGGCCGTGGACCTCGGCCCGGACGGGGTCGCACGGTGCGTGTCCGACGCGGGGATGGGGTTCTGCTTCGCGCCGCGCTACCACCCGGCCTGGCGCTTCGCGGGCCCCGTGCGACGGGAGCTCGGGGTGCCAACCGTGTTCAACTTCCTCGGCCCGCTCGCGAACCCTGCCCGCGCTCGCTACCAGCTCGTGGGGGTGAGCGACCCGTCGATGGCGCTCCGGATGGCGAGCGTCCTCGGTGCGAACGGGAGCAGGCGAGCGATGGTCGTGCACTCCGACGACGGTCTCGACGAGCTGAGCGTGACCTCCCCGGCAACCGTCCTCGACGTACGGGGCGACGGGGACGGGAGCTACGAGGTGAGCACGTCGCGGCTCGATCCCGCTTCTCTCGGGATCGCCCCTGCGACCATGGACGACCTTCGCGGCGGAGACGCCCCGTTCAACGCCCGCGTGATCCGACGGGGGCGCAAGCGGGAGCGGGGGCCGCGCCGCCACATCGG
>JAJZBW010000015.1 GCA_021798745.1 Actinomycetes bacterium | reverse complement strand
CCGCCCGCGCCCCGCCCGGGGCCGCCCGGCGGGCCGTCACCTACGATGGAGGCTCGCGCGTGACGGCGGGGCACCGACGCCGCGTCGGCCCGTGGTCGCGGTGGCGGGTAGTTCAACCGGCAGAACGCCTGACTTTGGATCAGGAGGTTGGAGGTTCGAGCCCTCCCCCGCCAGCCCGCCGTCGCAGGTCAGGGGGGTCCCGCGACGCACCCGCGGAGGACGCCCCGTCCCGGCTGCCCGCCCGGGGTCACAGCACGGCGTCGATCACCTCGAGCTCGGCGAGCTCCTCCTCGAAGGTGGCGGTGGTCGCGCGTCCGTCGCTCCGCCGCACGAACGCTGCGACGCTGCCGAGGCCGAGCAGCGCGAAGAGCACCCCGACGCCGAACGCCACGTGGAGCCCGTGGGTGAGCGTCGCGACCGCCGGCGCGCCGAGGTGGGACGCGATGCTGATGTGGTCCGTCGCCGCGGCGAACACCGTGACGAGCACGGCGACCCCGAGCGCCGCGCCGAGCTGCTGGCTGACGTTGATGAGCCCGGATGCGGCCCCCGCGTCCTCGGGGGCGACGCCCGCGAGCGACGCGGTCGTGAGCGAGACGAAGGAGACCCCCGAGCCGGCGCCCATGAGCGCGAGCGCGCCGAGCACCTCGAGGTAGCGCGAGGAGGGGGTGAGCTGGCTCGCGACGGCGAGCCCCCCGGTCGCGACCGCGATCCCGAGGAGCATGAGCTGCTTCGGGACGAGCCGGCGCACGAGCACGCGGCTCGTAAGCTGCGAGCTGAGGAAGACCGACACGGGCATCGGAAGGAAGCTGAGGCCCGCCCGCAGCGGCGAGTAGTGCTGGATCTCCTGCAGGAACTGGGACAGGAAGAAGAACATCCCGTACATGCCGCTGTAGACGAGCCCGCGTGCGACGTTCGCCGCCGACCGGGTCGCGTGCGTGACGAGGCGGAGCGGGAGCACCGGCTCGACGGCGCGCTGCTCGACGGCCACGAACGCGGCGAGCAGGGCGGCTCCGCCCGCGAGGGCGGCGACCGTGACCGGGCTCGCCCAGCCGTCCGTCCCCGCCTGCACGAGGCCGAGGACGAGCCCGGTCATGCCGAGCGTGGAGGTGACCGCTCCGGCCGCGTCGAAGCGCCCGTGCCGGACCGGGGTCTCGCCGATCACCCGGCGGGCGAGAAGGGCGACGACGAGGCCGATCGGCACGTTCACGAACATCACCCAGCGCCAGCCCACCCACTCGGTGAGCATCCCGCCGGCGACGAGCCCGATCGCCCCGCCCGCCGCCGAGACGGTCGTGAACAGGGCGATCGCGCGAAGGCGCGCCGCTCCTTCTGGGAACAGCGTCGTGAGGAGGGCGAGCGCGGAGGGGGCGGCGAGCGCCCCGCCGATTCCCTGGAGAGCGCGCGCCGTGAGCAGCATCCAGCCGGCCTGCGCGAACCCTCCCGCGAGGGAGGCGAGCGAGAAGAGGGCGATCCCGGTGACGAAGACGCGCCGGCGCCCGAGCAGGTCCCCCGAGCGCGCGCCGAGGAGGAGCAGACCGCCGAAGGTGAGGATGTAGGCGTTCAGGACCCACGAGAGGCTGGTGCTCGTGAAGCCGAGCGCCGTCTGGATGTGGGGGAGCGCGACGTTGACGATCGTCGCGTCGAGCACCACCATCATCTGGGCGGCGAGGATGACGAGCAGAGAGACGGACGGGCTGGCCGCGACGCGGCGACGAGGAGGGGACGACCACTGCGGCGCCGTCCGCGGGATCGGCTCGAGGACCGAAGAGGGGGGCATGGACTCGGACCTTTCGACTGGCTACTCTGGGAGCGGAAGCTCCCTCCGTTTACTATACGGAGGCAGCCTCCGGTTTGCAACACCCCATGAGGTGATGGCGCAATGAAGGCCATGAGCAGCGACGTGGCGAGCGAGGTCGTCGCCCCGCCCCGATCCGAGGACGAGCGGGCAGCCGGAGCCTGCCGGTCGACGCGCGCCGACGCGCGGCGCAACTACGAGCGCCTGGTGGTCGCGGCGCGCGAGGTCTTCGCCGAGCAGGGCGGGGGCGCCTCGATGGAGGCGATCGCGAAGCACGCGGGCGTCGGGGTCGGCACGCTGTACCGCCACTTCCCGAAGCGGATCGACGTCGTCGAGGCCGTCTACCGCACCGACGTGGACGAGCTCGTCGCCGCCGCCGAGGCGGCCGTCGCCGAGCTCGAGCCGCTCGCCGCGCTGGACGCGTGGATGGACGCGTTCCTCGCCTACTCGCGCTCGAAGCGCACCGTCCTCCAGGAGCTGCGCGAAGCGCTCGACAAGAACCCCGGCCTTCGCGTGAGCCTTCGGGAGCGCATCGAGGAGGCGGCGAGCCTCGTGGTCACCCACGCGCAGCAGGCGGGCGTGGTCCGCAGCGACGTGAGCGGCGCGGACCTGATGCAGCTCATCGGCCCGATGTGCACGAGCGCGACCTTGAGCGAGGGACAGGGCGAGCGGCTCATGGACATGGTTCTCGACGGGCTCCGTCCGAGCGCGGCGGGCGCGTAGAGGCCTCGCTCGCCGGGTCCTGCACCGTCACGCGACCGGGAGCCCGCGACGCGCGAGCATGAGTCCGCGCCGGCGCCGGCGCCGGACGAAAGGTCGCTACCGATGGGATCGGACCCCTCCCGAGCTGCGCGCCCGACGGCGCGGAGCAGCTGGTACCCCTGGCACCACCCGAGGAGCCACGAGCACCCGGCGCTCCAGGCGGCGCACGACGCGCGCACCCGCGGCGAGCGGGTCGCGGACGAGATCGCGAGCTTCGGCGGGTCCTGGCCGTTCATCTTCATCTTCCTCGGGCTGATCGTCGCGTGGATGGCGCTCAACACGGTGCTCCTCCAGCACGTGCTGCACCACCGGGCGTTCGACCCCTACCCGTACATCGCGCTCAACCTCGTGCTCTCGGGCCTCGCGGGGATCCAGGCGCCGATCATCATGATGAGCCAGAACCGCGCGGCCGCACGCGACGAGCTCCTCGCGGCGCACCACTACGAGGAGACGAGCAAGATCGACGACCTGCTCTCCTCGAACACCGAGCTCGTCCAGCGCGTGCACGACCTCACGACGCGGATCCACGAGCTCACGGAGCAGATCGCGAGCCGGCCCGCGGGAGGGTGACGCGTGGCCTGCGGGGTCGGGGTACGAGGGGGCGGCGCCCCTCACCCGAGGCGCTCGAGCACCGCGGCCATCCCCTGACCGCCGCCGACGCAGAGCGCGACGAGCCCGATCCTTCCGTCGCGCGCCTCGAGAGCGTGCACGAGCGTGCACACGAGCCGCGCCCCGGTCATCCCGAACGGGTGCCCGAGCGCGATCGCCCCGCCGTGCGGGTTGAGCTGCGCCTCGACGTCTATCCCGGTCGCGTCGCACACGGGGATCACCTGCGCGGCGAAGGCCTCGTTGAGCTCGACGACGTCGACGTCGCGGATCGTGAGCCGGGCGCGGCGCAGGACGTCCGAGATCGCGTCGATCGGGCCGAGCCCCATGAGCTCGGGTGCGATCGCGCTCACGCTCGTCGCGAGGACGCGAGCCCGCGCCGCGAGCCCGGCGCGCGCCGCGGCCTCCCCGGTCGCGAGCAGCACCGCCGCGGCGCCGTCGCTGAGCGGGCAGGAGTTGCCCGCGGTGACCGAGCCGCCCTCGACGAACGCGGGTGGGAGCGAGGCGAGCGCCTCGGCCGAGGTCGTCCGCCGCGGCGAGTCGTCCCGGTCGACGACGGAGCCGTCGGGGAGCGTCACGGGGACGATCTCCTCCCGGAAGAACCCGGAGTCCTGCGCGCGCACCGCGAGCCGGTGGCTCCGCAGCGCGAGGGCGTCCATGTCGACACGGCGGACCCCGCATCGGCGGGCGACGTTCTCGGCGGTGATCCCCATGGGGACGTAGACGTCCGCGACGGCGCCGGGAGCGAGCCGGGGATGCCGGTCCGCGTCGACGAGCGTGCGCCCGACCCGGCTCGCGGACTCGACGCCGCTCGCGACGACGAACGACGCCTCCCCGGCGCGCAGCGCGTGGAACCCCTCCCGCGTCGCCTGGAGGCTCGAGCCGCAGAACCGGCTCGTCGTGGAGCCGGGAACGGTGTCGGGAAGCCCGGCGAGAAGCCCGACGCGCCGGCCGAGGTTGTAGCCCTGCTCCCCCTCGGGGTACCCGCACCCGAGCACGTGGTCGTCGACGAGCGACGGGTCGAGGCCGGTGCGCTCGAGCAGGGCGGCCACGACGAGCGCGCCGAGGTCGTCCGGGCGGACGGAGGCGAGGCTGCCCTTGGCCGCCCGCCCGACCGGGGTGCGGACGGCGCCGACGACGACGACGTCGTCCGGTGCGGCGCGTGCGGCCGTCACACGCCGAGCACTCGCTCGGCGTTCGCGTGGAACACCTTCTCGAGGATCTCGTCCCGGAAGCCGAGCCCGTGCCACGCGTCGAGCGTCCGCGAGAACGACACGCTCGGGTAGTCGCTCCCGAACATGACCTTGTCCTGGAGCCGGCGGGGGATGTCGTGCTTCAGGGCCTCGGGGAAGTACTCGGGCCCCCAGCCGGACAGCTCCCAGTACACGTTCGCCTTGTGGAGCGCGATCGCGATCATCTCGTCCGTCCACGGCCAGCTCGGGTGCGCGGCGACGATCGTGAGCTGCGGGAAGTCGACCGCGAGGTCGTCGAGCGCGGGGAACGGGCGGGCGCGCTTCAGCCGCCTTCCGCCACCTCCGGGCAGGCGGGCGCCGACTCCCGTGGTTCCCGTGTCCACCATTATCGCCGCCCCGAGCCCGGAGATCGCGTCCCAGAGCGGGTAGAAGCGGGCGTCGTCCATGTCGAAGTCACCCGCGATGGGGTGGAAGTGGAAGCCGACGACCCCGAGCTCTTTCACGGCGCGCTCCGCCTCGCGGATCGCGACGGCCCCCTTCAGCGGGTCGACGGACCCCCACACGCCCGCGATCCGCTCGGGGTGCGCGTCGCGGAGCGCCGCGACGTAGTCGTTCGTGCACGGGGCGCGCCCGGTCACGGTCTCCGCGTCGAACGCGACGAGCATCGCCTCGACGCCCGTGCTCTCGAGCTCGCCGAGGAGCTCCTCGGCGGTGCGCGGGACGAACGGGCGCCCCCAGTACTCGGTGAGCGCCTCCGCGTACGGAGCGATGGACGCCTGGAACCACTCCTCGGTGCCCGGGTAGCAGTGGAGGTCGATGATTCTCATCCGCACGTTCCCCCTGGTGTCAACCTGCCGGCCAAGGTAGTACCCCCTATCGGGGTTTGCAACGGACCACGGACAATAGCCGTGTCACGGCCTGGGCGTGCGCCCACGTCGGGTGAGCGAAGCTATTGATTACTCCGAAGGTAACTGATAGAAGTTCGGGTAATCCGTGCACCTCTGGTGGGGGGACCGATGGTCATCGATGCGTATTCCCATGCGTGCCCCCGGGCGCTGATCGAGGCGCTCGAACGCGTGCACCCGACCGCGGAGGCGAGAGCGCTCCGGACGAACAGCTACCAGTGGGACACGGACCGGCGGCGCCGGTACATGGACCGGATAGGTGTCGACACGCAGGTGCTCGTGCTCGTGCGACCGCCCATGTGGCTCGGGATGGCGCGCCCCGACGTGCACGAGCTCACGCGGGTGGCGAACGACGGGCTCGCGGCGATGGCGTCCGAGGACCCGGACAGGTTCATCGGGGTCGGCGTCCTTCCCGTCGTCGACGAGGTCACGATGGTCGAGCTCGACCGGTTGCGCGTGGAGCTCGGGCTCGCCGGCGTGCTCATCTTCTCGAACGTCGAGGGGGAGCCGCTCGACGCGGACGCCATGTGGCCGCTCTACGAGTACGCGGCAGCGCACTCGTTCCCGATCTGGATCCACCCCCAGCACGGGCACTCCTACCCGTGGCTGAGCCGCGACCTCGTCGACCGCATCTTCGGCTGGCCGTTCGAGACCTCGATCGCGATGGCGAGGCTCGTCTTCGGAGGCGTGCTCGAGCGCTTCCCGGAGATCAAGTTCGTCACGCACCACCTCGGGGGGATGGTCCCGTACTACTCGAAGCGGATCGAGGGGATGAGCGCGGAGGTCGCGCGCTACGGGTCGCTCGGCATCGGCGGCCAGTCCCCCGTGCAGCTCACGGGGAGCGTCGTCGACCACTTCCGCAGGTTCTACAACGACTCGATGGTGAACGACAGCCCGTCGGCGATGTCGTGCGGGCTCGACTTCTTCGGGGCGGACCACGTGATGTACGGGACGGACTTCCCGATGGGCCCGAACGACGGCGAGGACTGGCCGGTCGAGGTCCTCGAGACGATCCGGGCGCTCGACATCTCCGAGGCAGACCGCGAGCTCGTGCTCGCCGGGAACCTGCTCCGGCTCATCGGGAGGCCGGGATGACCGGGCGACGCCCGCGGGCCTCCCGCGGGCAGGAGCCCACGAAGGTGGCAGGAGAGGCACACCGGGGGCCGTGGGGGTCCCCGGGACGATCGATGCAAGGGGGGACGAGATGACCACACGTCACACGTCGGCACGACCGGCGAGCTCGCCGGGGAGGAGGCTGCGGCGCGTCGTCGCGCCGGTCGCGGCCGCGTTGCCCGTCGCGGGGCTCGCCGTCGGGAGCGTTCTCCCCGCAGCGGCCTCCGCACGGCCGCACGCCGGCGGGACGATCAACGTCGGGGTGATCGGGCCGATGACCGGTCCTGCTGCGGAGATCGGGACGCTCATGTCCGCGGCGTGCCAGTCGGGGATCTACGTCGTGAACAAGGCCGGCGGGGTCCTCGGGAGCAAGCTCTCGTGCGACCTCGTGGACGACACGGGCGACCCGGCCGACGCGGTGCCGAACGTGACCCGCGCGCTCGCGACGACGAGCAACCTGAAGATGGCCGTGGGGCTCGAGAGCAACACGGCCGCGACGACGATCCCGATCGTGAACAACGCGCAGATCCCCATGTTCTCGACCAACGGGCTCGTCGCGTTCGACAAGACGACGGACCAGTACTTCTGGCGCACCACCCCGGCCGACAACCAGAACGGGGCGGCGTTCGCCGTGTGGGCGGTCCACGAGGGCTACAAGCGCGCGGCGATGGTGTTCCAGAACAACATCGGCGCCCAGGGCAACGAGCCCGGCGTCGTCCAGGGCATCGACCACCTCGGCGGGAAGATCAGCATCAACCTGACGATCCCGGGTGACGCGGCCTCGTACTCGAGCGTCGTCGAGCGGACCATCGCGTCGCACCCCCAGGTCGTGATCGTCGAGGCGGACCCGCAGACCGCGGCGACGTTCTTCTCCGAGTACAAGCAGCTGAACCACGGGAACGTCCCGCCGATCGTGACGGGAACGGACTCGCTCACGCCGGACTACCTGTCCGCGATGGAGAAGGTGCTCGGGAAGACCTACGTCACGAAGGACATCTCCCTCGTCGGCTCCCACATCCAGCCGGGCACGCTCGCGTACAACACGTACAAGGCGGCGCTGTTCTCCTCGCCGACGGTGAAGAACCCGTCGCTCGTGCTCGGGGTCGGCGTGATCTCCTCGATCTACGACGGCATCGTGGCCATGAGCCTCGCGATGGACATGGCGCGCTCGACGACGGGGTCCGTGTACAACAAGGACATCGTGAAGGTGACCTCGCAGTCGCCGGGCGCGGTGGTCGTCCACACGTACGCGCGGGGCCTCGCGGAGCTGAACGCCCACAAGACCATCGACTACGTGGGCGTCGAGGGGCAGATCAGCTTCGACAAGTACCACAACTCGCCGGGGAACTTCTCGGCGTCCGCGTTCAACGCGGACGGGAGCCCCCGCACGCTCGGGACGATCGCGGGCAGCGAGGTCCAGAAGCTTCTGGGATGACCGGTCCGGGCACGGGTCGCTCCGCTCCGAGCCGGAGCGGCCCGTGCCCGCCGGTCGCGACGGCCGCGCGCGAGGCGCTGCCCGGTACGAGGGAGAGGTGAGTCGGAGCCCGTGAAGCTGTTGATCGAGGCGATCGGATTCGGGATCGCGACGGGGGCGGTCATAGCGCTCGGCGCCGTCGGGTTCTCGGTGCAGTTCGGGATCAGCAACGTCCTGAACATCACCTACGGCTCGATGATGACCCTCGCGGCGTTCGTCGGGTACGCGTTCCTCCAGCTGAACCTCAACGTCTGGCTCGTGATGGCCGTCACGAGCGTGATCGTGGCGGTCGCGTCGGTCGTGTTCAACCGGCTGCTGCTCGAGCCCCTGAAACGCCGCGGGACGAGCTTCGTCGGGGTCATCATCGCGACGGTCTCCGCCGGGATCGTGCTCCAGTACGTGATCGTCGCGTTCGTCGGGGCGACCGCGCACAGCTTCGGGCAGCAGTCCGGGCGGACCGTGAGCGCGCTCGACTTCGTGTTCACGACCTCCCAGCTGATCATCATCGGGACGACGGTCGTGCTCATGGTCGGGCTCCACGTGCTCTTGACCGGGACGAAGATCGGGCGCGCGATGCGGGCGACGTCGACGAACCGGACCGTGGCGCGCGCCTGTGGGATCCGGACCGAGCGGATCATCGACTTCACCTGGCTCCTGTCCGGGGCGCTGTGCGGCGCCGCGGGGGTCGCGCTCGCGATCACCACGGTGTCGTTCGACTTCACGCTCGGCTCGAGCTTCCTCATCTACATGATCGCCGCCGCGGTCCTCGGAGGCATCGGGCAGCCCTACGGCGCGATGGTCGGCGGCCTCGTGGTCGGGATAGCGAGCCAGATCGCGGGCGCCTACTGGAGCCCCGCGTACCAGGACGTCATCGCGTTCGTGATCCTCATCATCATGCTGCTCGTGCGGCCCCGCGGCCTGTTCTCCACGGGGACCGCGAACCGCCGGCTCGCGAACGCATGAGCGGCGCACCACGCACCGGGCACGGCAGGTCCGTGGTCCCGTCGGACCCCGGAGGGCCGAGAGATTAGCGGGATCTGGTACTACGTCGTCGTCCTCCTCGTGTACCTCGGCACGGACCTGCTCGCCACGTGGGGGCTGAACCTCGAGTTCGGGGTCGCGGGAGTGGCGAACTTCGCGTACATCGCGCTCGTGGCGGCGGGCGCGTACACGTACGCGGTGCTCACTCTCGGGTCGAGCTCGGCGAACGGCGCGTTCCAGAGCTACATCCTCGGGTCGCGGCTGCCGATCGTCGTCGCTCTCCTCGCGGCGATGGCCGTCGCGGGGCTGCTCGGGTGCCTCATCGGCGCGACGGGCCTGAAGCGGCTGCGACAGGACTACCAGGCGATGATCATGCTCGTCGTGTCGATCATGGCGACGACCGTGATCGGCGCGGACCAGGCGATCGTGAACGGCCAGGCGGGGCTCAGCCTCATCCCGAACCCGCTCGCCTCCCTGAACGGGTCGGCGCGCGCGTGGACCTACGTGGGCCTCGTCGCGGGGGTGTGCGTCGTCGCGTACCTGTTCCTCCGGCGCTTCACGCGCGGGCCGCTCGGCCGGTCGCTGCGCGCGATGCGAGACGACGAGGACGCAGCGGTCGCGATCGGGAAGAACGTGGTCGCGATGCGGCTCATGGTCCAGGGGGTCGGCGGCGCGTACGCGGGCCTGAGCGGGGCGCTCCTCGCGGGGTTCATCGGGGGATGGTCGCCCTCGTCCTGGCAGTACGTGGAGACCCTCGCGCTCCTCACGGCGATCATCGTCGGGGGGATCGGGAACGACGGAGGGGTGTTCCTCGGGACGGTCATCGTCCCGGTCCTCATCCTCCAAGGGGTGCAGTTCCTCCCGCAGATCGCGAGCCAGCCGGGCCTCGTGGAGGACCTCGGGTGGATCATCCTCGGCGTGCTCACGATCGCGTTCATCTTCGTGCGCTCCCAGGGGATCGTCCCCGAGCGACGACCGGGCCAGCGTCGATCCGGGACGACCGCACCGCTCGCGCTCGCCGCCGGCTCGTCCGGCGGGACCGTCGCGGCCCGGGCCGACACCGGCGCGGGCGCCGAGGAGCACGCGCCTTCCGACGCGCCGCGGCTCGCTGCGTGGTCCGTCGCCGCACGGACGCGGGAGCCGGGCCGGCCGCCCGGGGACGCCGCGCCGGGCGACGACGTGCTCGCGGTCTCGGACCTCGTGCGCACCTTCGGGGGCGTCCGGGCCGTCGACGGCGCGAGCTTCTCCGTGCGACGGGGGTCGATCACGGGCCTCATCGGGCCGAACGGCGCGGGGAAGTCGACCGTGCTCGGGATCGTGAGCGGGTTCGTCCCCGCGAGCTCGGGGTCCGTGCGCTTCGACGGGGAGAACGTCACCGAGGTCGCCGCGTTCCGGCGGGCGCGCCGGGGGCTCGTGCGCACCTTCCAGCTCCCGCACGAGTTCGGGCGGCTCACGACCATCGAGAACCTCCTCGCAGCGGTGCCCGGGCAGCGCGGGGAGTCCGCGATGAGCGTCGTGCTCGGGACCCGCTACTGGCGCTCGGAGGAGCGCCGGCTCACGGAGCGGGCCGGGCAGCTCCTCGAGATGTTCGCGATGAGCGAGAAGGCGCACGACCTCGCACGGGAGCTGTCGGGCGGGCAGAAGCGGATGCTCGAGGTCATGCGGGCACTCATGGTCGAGCCGAAGCTCCTCCTGCTCGACGAGCCGATGGCCGGTCTCAGCCCGATGCTCTCCGAGCGCCTCGAGCACGTGTGCTCGCAGATGCGGTCTGCGGGCATGTCGATCCTGTTCGTCGAGCACGAGCTCGGCGCGGTCGAGCGCCTGTGCGACCACGTCGTCGTGATGGCCCAGGGGAGCGTGCTCTCGCAGGGGACCATGGCCGACCTGCGCTCGAACAAGGAGGTGCAGGATGCCTACATCGTCGGCTGACGCCGCCCCGAGCGCGCTCGCGACTCGTGGGCTCGTGGCGGGCTACGGCGACGTGGTCGTCGTGCACGGCGTCGACGTCGACGTGCAGAAGGGTCGCCTCGTCACGGTCGTCGGGCCCAACGGCGCGGGAAAGAGCACGCTCTTGAAGGCGATCCTCGGGCTCTCGAAGGTGATGGACGGGCACGTGATGCTCGACGGGGCCGAGGTCACCGGCCAGCCGCTCGAGCTCCTCGCGCGGCGCGGGATCGGGTACGTGCCGCAGGTGGACGACGTGTTCGAGACGCTGCGCGTGAGCGAGAACCTCGAGATGGGCGGGTACCTGCTCGACAAGTCCGAGCGCGCCGCGCGCCTCGACGAGGTGCTCGAGATCTTCCCGGCCCTCAAGCCGAAGATGCGCCGGTTCCTCGGGACGATGAGCGGGGGCGAGCGGAAGATGACCGCCGTGGCGCGCGCTCTCATGCTCGCCCCGCGGGTCCTCGTCCTCGACGAGCCGACCGCCGGCCTGTCGCCCGCGCTCACGCGTGTCGTGCTCGAGGAGCAGGCGCGCGTGCTCGCGCACCACGGGAAGGCCGTCCTGCTCGTCGAGCAGAAGGCGCACGCGGCGCTCGAGATCTCGGACTGGGCGTACGTGCTCGTACGCGGCTCGGTCGCGAAGTCCGCGCCCGCGCGCGAGGTGCTCGGGGACCCGGACATGGCCGAGATCTTCCTCGGCGCGACGGTCCGCAACGAGGGCGCACGGTGAGGAGGCCGGGGGGATGAACGGGGCAGAGTCGTTCGTCGAGACGCTCGTCGACTCCGGGGTCACGACCTTCTTCGGCCTCCCGGGGTCGACGGAGGCACCGCTCCTCGAGGCGATCCGCTCCGCAGGAGCGCCCCGCTACGTGCTCAGCCTCCACGAGGGGGTGACCGTCGCGATGGCCGACGGGTACGCGCGCGTCGCGGGGCGGCCCGGAGTGGTCGGGCTCCACACGACCGTCGGGACCATGAACGGCATGAGCCAGCTGTTCAACGCCTACCGGGACCAGTCCCCGGTCGTGATGACGGCCGGGCACAAGGACCGCGCCGTGCTCGCGGAGGACGCGTTCTGCGCGTCCCCCGACCTCGCCTCGATGCTCCGCAGCTTCACGAAGTCCTCCTGGCAGACGCTCGCGGCGCGATCGATCCGAGCGGACCTGCGCCGCGCGCTCCAGGCCGCGATGGCACCGCCCCGCGGGCCCGCGTTCCTCGCGCTCCCCGAGGACCTCATGGTCGAGGAGGTCGACGCCGCGGGCGCGGGCTCGGCGTGGCGGCCGGCAGACCTCGCGAGCGTCGCGGGGCCCGCCGCGGTCCGCGCCGCGGTGGACCTGCTCGCGTCGGCGAAGGCTCCCCTCCTCGTCGCCGGGAGCGGGGCGGTCGGCGCCGAGCGGGCGCTCCTCTCCGTCGCGTGCGACTTCGAGCTCCCGCTCGTGTACACGGATTTCTCCGACCTCGGCTCGCTCCCGTACTCGCCGCGCGAGCCTCGCCACCTCGGCCTCTACGGGGAGGAGCGCGCGGTGCTCGACGGCTGCGACCTCGTGCTCGCGGTCGGATCGCGCGTCTTCTACCCGTTCTCGGACGCGGCGCGCGCCCGGCTCCCCGTCGGGGCGCGCCTCGTGCACGTGACCGTCGACCCCTCGCTCGTCGGGAAGTCGGTCGCGGCGGATCTCGGGCTGGTCGGCGACGTCGGGCTCACGCTGGAGGCCCTCTCGGGCGAGCTCGCCGCCCGCGGCGGCCTCGACCCAGGGGCCCGCTCGGCCCGCTCGGTGCGGCTCGCGGCGCTCGTCGAGCAGCGCGCGCCTCGCGTCGAGGCCGAGCTCGACGGCGCGCCCGAGGACGTACCGCTCGCGATCGAGCGTCTCGGGGCGGAGCTGAACAAGGTGCTCCCCGACGGGGTGGTGCTCGTGGACGAAGGCGTGCGCTCGTCGCGGCGCCTGCTCCGGTTCCTCCGGCCCCCGCAGGACGCGCTCGTGCTCCGCACGACCGGTGGCTCGCTCGGGTGGGGAGTGCCCGCAGCCGTGGGCGCCCGGCTCGCTGCGCCGTCCCGCCCGGTCGTCGCGGTCGTCGGCGACGGGAGCCTCCACTTCTCCGTGCAGGCCGTGTGGAGCGCGGTCACGGAGCGCTCGCCCGTCGTCGTGGTCGTGCTCGACAACGGGGGCTACCTCGCGGTGAAGCGCGCCGTCGAGGGGTTCCTCGGGGTCGCCCGCGACGACCGCGTCCACCCCGGGACCGAGCTCCCGGGGATCGACCACGTGGCGGTCGCTCGCGGCTACGGGGCGAACGGCGTCGACGTGGCGTCGGCCGCGGAGCTCGCCGAGGCCGTCGAGGACGCGCTCGGGAGGGAGGAGACCACCGTCGTGCGCGTCCCCGTCGTCGCCATCCGGCCCTGACCGGGCTTCGGCGGACGGCCCGCGGGGTCCCGGGCGTACGCGGAGCGACCGGGCGCGACCGTCGTCGAATCGGTGGACGAGGCGATCGACGAGCTCGACAGGTCGGCGAACCGTGACGAGCTGATCTGGGCCTGATCCGTGGCGACGGTCGCGGAGCTCAGCGCTCCCTACGAGAACCACCTCGTCAGGGTGCTGCCAGCGGGAGCAGGGGTCTGTCGGATCTGCCACACCGTCGTGCTCGGCGACTGGGTCCAGTGCTACCCGTGCAACGAGGCCATCCGGCGATCAGGTCGGCCGTGTCGTCACGCTCCGTGTCGAAGCACCCCGCTGTCGTGTGCGATGGAAGGGTCGCTCGACACCGGACCTCGAAGCGCCGATCGCGCGGACCAGTAGCGGCACAGGTCGTCTACGACGCACGTGACCGCATGCCCTGCCCGGCCACCTCTCCTCAGCGCACCCCGGTCGGCCTGCCGCCGGCGACCCTTCGCATCAGGGTCGCCATGTCGACCGCCGCGACCGCGGCGTCCTCGCCGTGGTTGCCGAGCGCCCCGCCGGACCTCGCCCGCGCCTGCTCGGGCGTCTCGGTCGCGAGGACGCCGAAGATCACCGGCACGCCCGTGTCGAGGGCGACACGAGCGATCCCCGAGGCGGCCGCCGTGGCGACGAGCTCGTAGTGGCTCGTCTCGCCCCGGATGACCGCGCCGAGCGCGATGACCGCGTCGACGGAGCCGGACGCGGCGAAGCGCTGGGCGACGACCGGCAGCTCGAAGGCCCCGGGCACGAGCTCGCAGACGATGTCGCCCTCGCGCACCCCGAGCTCGACGAGCGTCCGCGTCGCCGCGGCGAGGAGCGACTCCGTGATCTCCCCGTTGAAGCGGCTGCAGACGATCGCGACGCGAAGCCCGCTGCCGTCGAGGTCGCGCCTCTCGGGCCGCTCAGCCGACATCGGAGGCCGTGTCGGTGAGCCCGGAGTCGACGAGGAGATGGCCGAGGCGGACCCGCTTCGTGTTGAGGTAGCCGCGGTTCTCCGAGGTCGGGCGGGCCTCGAGCGGCACGCGCTCGGTGATCTCGAGCCCGAACCCGTCGAGCCCGCCCCGCTTCGCCGGGTTGTTCGTCATGAGCCGCATCTTTCGCACGCCGAGGTCGAGCAGGATCTGCGCGCCGACGCCGTACTCCCGACTGTCGACCGGCAGCCCGAGCTCGACGTTCGCGTCCACCGTGTCGAAGCCCCTGTCCTGCAGCTCGTATGCCTGCAGCTTGTGCACGATCCCGATGCCGCGGCCTTCGTGGCCGCGGAGGTAGACGACGACGCCGACCCCGGCGTCGGCGACCCGTGCCATCGCCTGCTCCAGCTGCTCCCCGCAGTCACAGCGCAGCGACCCGAACACGTCGCCGGTGAGGCACTCCGAGTGCACGCGCACGAGCACGCTCTCGTGCGCGCCCGGCTCGCCCATGACGAGCGCGAGATGGGTCTCGTGGTCGATCACGCTCTCGTACGCGTAGCAGGTGAACTCGCCCACTCGCGTCGGGAGGCGTGCACGCGCCAGCCGGCGCACGAGAGTCTCGCTCCGGCGCCGGTACGCGACGAGGTCGGCGATCGTGACGAGGAGGAGACCGTGACGGTCGGCGAAGGCCTCGAGCTCGTCGCCCCTCGCCATCGACAGCCCGTCGGAGCTCACCACCTCGGCGAGCACGCCGGCCGGCTCGCGACCCGCGAGACGGGCGAGGTCGACGGATGCCTCGGTGTGCCCGGCGCGCCGGAGCACTCCTCCGTCACGCGCGCGGAGCACGTGGACGTGGCCCGGACGTGCGAGGTCGACGGCACGCGTCGCCGGGTCGGCGAGACGGCGGATCGTCGCTGCTCGGTCGGCGGCGGAGATGCCCGTCGTCGTGCCTGCGACCGCGTCCACGGTGATCGCGAAGGCCGTCCGCTGGGACTCGGTGTTGCGGGCGACCATCAGGGGCAGCTCGAGCTCGTCGGCGCGCGCCTCGCTGATGGCCGCGCAGATCAGCCCGGAGGTGTGGCGGACGAAGAAGGCGACGTTCTCCGGGGTCACGGCGTCCGCGGCGAGGATGAGGTCGCCCTCGTTCTCCCGGTCCTCGTCGTCGAGGACGACCACTATCTCGCCGCGCCCGATAGCGGCGATCGCCTGGTCGATCGATGCGGTGTGCACGCTCACGGCGCTCCTTCGGAGTGGACATAGGGGGAGGGGGCGCCCGCCCGCAGCAACTGCTCGACGTACTTCGCAACGACGTCGACCTCCACGTTGACGAGCTCGCCGGGACCCTTCCGGCCGAGCGTCGTCGACCGGGCGGTGTGCGGGATGATCTCGATCCGCACGGAACCCGGCCGGACCGAGGCGAGCGTCAGGCTGCAGCCGTCGACGGTGATCGACCCCTTCTCGACGAGGTAGCGGCCGAGCCCGGCCGGCACCTCGACGGCGAGGTGCGGTGCCCGCTCGGTGACGACGCCGGTCCCGTCGACGTGGCCCTGGACGAGGTGCCCGCCGAGCCGGCCACCGAGGGCGAGGGGCCGCTCCAGGTTGACCCCGTCGTCCGGCTCCAGCTGCCCGAGGTTCGTGCGGGCGAGCGTCTCGTCGATCGCGTCGACGGCGAACGAGCAGCGGTCGTGCGCGACGACGGTGAGACAGCAGCCGTTCACGGCCACCGAGTCGCCGACCGACATCTGCGCGGTGACGACGTCGGCCGCGAACCGCAGGCGAGTGGTCGCGCCGGTGCGCGTGGACGACTGGAGGCGCCCGAGCTCCTCGACGATCCCGGTGAACATCAGCAGCCCCCACGATCGCCGGATCCGTCGCCGTCCTCGGCCACGCGCGGGGAGACGTCGACACGGAGGTCCTCGCCGAGACGCGTCACGGACTCGATTCTCCCCCTCCAGAGCGCCTCCATGCTCGGCGCGCCCGACCCCGCGAACATCGCGAGCCCGTCGTCGCCGCCGAAGAACGCGGGAGCGAGGTACACGACGTACCGGTCGACGAGGCCGGCGCGGTGGAAGGAGCCCGCGACCGTCGCGCCTCCTTCCACGAGGAGCTGGAGGACGCCTCGCTGTCCGAGCTCGTCGAGCACCGAGGTGAGGTCGCCGCCCAGGGAGAGCGCCGGCAGCACGGCAGAGCCGGGAGAGATCGGGCCGAGCACGACGCGAAGAGGCGAGCGGCCTGCCGCGTCACGCACCGTGAGCCGGGGGTCGTCGGCGCGCACGGTCCCCGCTCCGACGAGGACCGCGTCGCTCTCCGCGCGAAGGCGATGCGCGTCCGCCCGCGCCGCCTCGCCGCTGATCCACGCGCTCGTGCCGTCCGGCGCGGCGATCCGACCGTCGAGGGAGGCGGCGACCTTCAGGACGACGAACGGACGGCCCGTTCGCCGATGCGTGAGGTAGGGGGCGAGCTGCTCCCGCACCGCCCGCGCGCCGACTCCGACCTCGACCTCGATCCCCGCCGCCCGGAGCGCGGCGAGACCGCCGCCGTCGACGCGTGGGTCGGGATCGACGATCCCGACGACGACACGGCGGACCCCTGCCGCGATCAACGCGTCGACGCACGGCGGGGTGCGGCCGTGGTGGGAACAGGGCTCGAGGGTCACGTAGGCCGTCGCGCCCTGCGCGGCCGGCCCCGCCGCGTCAAGGGCGACGACCTCGGCGTGCGGCCCTCCCGGCGGGCTGGTCGCCCCCTCGAAGACGCGTCCGTCCGTCGCGACGAGGCGGCAGCCGACCCAGGGGTTCGGCGAGCTGTGCCCCCGCGCGCGGCTCGCGGCCTCGAGAGCGGCGCGCATGTGCGACTCGGCCTCCGCTCCGACGGCCGTGCCGGCGCCGTCGCCGAGGACCCCTCGCATCGCTCAGGTCACCGCCTGGTAGAGCGTGGTTCGCTGGCGGAGGGGGCGACCGAGCGGCGCGACGAGCGTCGCGAAGTCCTCCGGCTCGAGGCCCTGGCCGTGGCTCGCGCCGGCGGCACGGCTGATGTTCTCCTCCATCAAGGTGCCTCCGAGATCGTTCACGCCCGCCTGGAGGAGCTGGCGGACGCCGTCTCGACCGACCTTCACCCAGCTCGCCTGGACGTTGTCGATGAGGCCCCGGTAGGCGATTCGGCCCACTGCGTGCATGAGGAGCACCTCGCGGAAGGTCGGGCCGCGCCGCGCCCGCCGTTGGAGGTAGATCGGAGAGGCCATGTGGACGAACGGCAGCGGCACGAACTCGGTGAACCCCCCCGTCCGTCGCTGCAGCTCGCGAGTCCGGACGAGGTGGCGGGCCCAGTGCACCGGCCCCTCGACGGTGCCGTGCATGATCGTGACGTTCGACCGGAGCCCGGCTCGGTGCGCCGTCTCGTGCGCGAACAGCCAGTCCTCTGTCGTGATCTTGTCCGGGCAGATCTGCCGGCGGATCTCGTCGTCGAGGATCTCCGCTGCGGTGCCGGGAAGCGAGCGAAGCCCCGCGTCGAGGAGCCGTCCGAGGTAGTCCGAGAGGGGCTCGCCGAGCCGTCGTGCGCCCTCGGTGACCTCGAGCGCGGTGAACCCGTGCACGTGCATGCCGGGCGCGGCGTCGACCACCGCCTTGCACACCTCGACGTAGTAGTCGCCGTCGAAGTCGGGGTGGATGCCGCCCTGCAAGGTGACCTCGGTCGCCCCGCGGTCGGCGGCCTCCCGGACACGCGTCGCGATCTCGCCCAGGGTGAGCAGGTACGGGGCCCCGCGCAGGTTGAGCGAGAGCGGCCCCTTGGAGAACCCGCAGAACCGGCACTTGAACGTGCAGACGTTCGTGTAGTTGATGTTCCGGTTGTGCACCCAGGTGACGGTCTCGCCGACGGCGTCGCGTCGCAGCTCGTCCGCGCACTCGGCCACCGCCGCGACCTCCGGGCCACGCGCGGAGAAGAGCGTCACGAGCTCGTCGACGTCGGCCTCCTGTCCGAGGCGCACGCCGTCGAGGACCTCGCGGACCCGACCCGACGCACGCCCCTTCGCGGGAAGGAGCGCGGGTGGCGGCGCGAGCGCCCCGGAGTACCAGGCGGTGGAGCGCTCGCCGACGAGGACGACCTCGACGTCGTCGCCGACCGGCCGCGTCGCGGCCACCTTCTCCGGGAAGACCGCGCCCGGGTCGTCGCGCCCGAGACCCTCGGCGTCGGAGCGGTCGAGGACCGCAGGACGAACCGTGGGCGCGAGCCAGCGCCCGGGGTCGCGGACGAACTCCGGGTAGACGGCGAGGCGCGGCGCGAGCACGTGGCCACGCGCCTCGGTCACCGCGCGGAGGCGTTCGAGGCTCGGCCAGGCGCGCTCGGGGTTCACGTGGTCGGCCGTCACCGGCGAGATCCCGCCCCAGTCGTCGATCCCCGACTCGAGCAGCTCCCCGAAGTCGTCTGCGAGGTTGGGCGGTGCCTGCAGGTGGATCTCGGCGGGGAGCACGACACGAGCCGCGGCGAGGGCCCAGCGGTGCTCGTCGGGCGGGCACGGCGGCGCGTCGCGCATGGTCGTCTCGTGCTTCGGCAGGAAGTTCTGGACGATCACCTCTTGGACGTGCCCGTGGCGCGCGTGGCTCTCCGCGACGGCCCGGAGCGCGGCGAGCCGGTCCGCGCGGTCCTCCCCGATGCCGACGAGGATCCCGGTCGTGAAGGGGACGGCGACGCGCCCGGCCGCCTCGAGCGTCGCGAGCCGGCGCCCGGGCTCCTTGTCGGGGGCGCCGCGGTGGCAGGCGAGCGCCGGGTCGAGGCTCTCGAGCATCATCCCCTGGCTCGCCGCGACGTCGCGCAGCTCGGCGAGCTCTCCCTCGTAGAGCGCCCCTGCGTTCACGTGCGGCAGGAGGGCGGTCTCTTCGAGCACGATCTTGGCCATCGCGGCGAGATAGCCTACCGTCGAGGCGTACCCGTGCTCGCCGAGCCAGCGCGCCGCGACCTCGTAGCGGAGCTCCGGCCGCTCGCCGAGCGTGAAGAGCGCCTCGTGGCAGCCGGCGCGCGCGCCGTCGCGCGCGATCGCGAGGACCTCGTCCTCGTCGAGGTAGGGCGCCGCGAGCTTGGCGGGCGGCTTCGCGAACGTGCAGTAGCCGCAGCGATCGCGGCAGAGCCTGGTGAGCGGGATGAACACCTTCGGCGAGTACGTGACCCGGAGGCCGAACGCACGGTCGCGGATCGCCCGCGCCGCGGCTGCGAGCTCGTCGAGTGGGGCGTGCAGCAACTCGTCGTCGGTGAGCATGGCTGCACGCTAGCGAGTGTCAGTTCTGAATGCGAACTTACTGACGGCGACGGTATCCTCGGGCGTGGTCAGCGCCGCGCCCGAGCCGTTCGACTCCATAGCGAAGACGCTCGAGCTCGTCGGAGATCGCTGGACGATGCTCGTCCTGCGAGACGTGTTCCGCGGCCTGCACCGCTTCGAGGAGCTGCGGGCCGACCTCGGCATCGCGCGGCCCGTGCTCTCCGACCGCCTCGGAAAGCTCGTGGACGGCGGGATCCTCGCACGAGTCCCGTACGAGGAGCACCCGCCCCGCCACGAGTACCGGCTGACCGAGATGGGCCTCGAGCTCTCCCCGGCGCTCGTCGCGTTGATGCGGTGGGGCGACCGATGGCTCGCCGGCACGAAGGCGAGCGTCGTCCTCTACCACGGCGCGTGCGGGACCGAGCTCGAACAGGGATTCTGGTGCCCGACGTGCGCGACGACCTTCGGTCCCCGGGCGATCAAGAGCCGTCTCGATCCGCCTCGCACGCGGCGAGCGGCGACGCGGTCGCCCGCGACACGGCCCTGAGCCGCGGGCGACCGGGCGGCGCCAGAGCAGGCCGTCGACGGACCGCCCTCCGTCGGAATGGGCGGACCCGTCCCAGTCGCTCGGGACGCGCGCGAGACGCACCTTCGGTCGACGTGGCGACGCGGGGCGCGTCCGCCCAGGAGCTACTCCGACGATCACGGCTCTGTCGTCTGCCAGCCTCATGGGACCACCTGAGGGCAGTCTCTGCCAGCGGCAAGGGACCACCCGCGTTGCCAGTCATGGGACCACCTGAGGGTCCACCACCTCCGGCCGGGCAGCGGTTCGGCTGGGCACCTCGTCGTCATGTCGGGGGTGCCCGTGCTCAGGGAGGTGACGGTGGTCGAGGTGAGAGAAGTGCTGCGACGCTGGGTGCGTGGGGAGGGCGAGCGCCCTGCTGCGGGAGCGGCCGGCGTCGATCGAAAGACGGCCCGGCGCCATATCGCGGCCGGCCTCGAGGCGGGGCTCGTTCGCAACGGGGACGAGGCCCAGCTCTCCGACGAGCTGATCGGGCTCGTCTGCGAGAAGGTCCGCCCGTCGCGCCCTGACGGTCACGGGGCGGCATGGCGGACACTGCTCGCCGAGGAGGAGGCCGTGAAGGTTCTCCTCGACAAGGATCTCACGATGGTGAAGGCCCACGAGCTGCTCTGCCGCAAGGGCGTCGTCGTCCCCTATCGGACCTTCGTGCGCTCCTGCACCGAGCGCTTCGGCGCCGGGCGACGGGCTCGCATCACCGTGCGGGTCGCGGACCCGAAGCCGGGGATCGAGCTGCAGGTCGACTTCGGCCGGATGGGCCTCGTCCCCGACGGGGAGCGCCGTCGGGTCTGCCACGGCCTCATCTCCACCGCCTGCTACTCGCGCCACTGCTACGTCTGGCTCACCTTGACCCAGACGACGGCGGACGTGATCGCGGGCTTCGAGGCGGCCTGGCTGTTCTTCGGGGGCGTCTTCCCGGTCGTGATCCTCGACAACATGGCCCAGATCGTGACGACCGCCGACAAGCTGGCACCGAGGCTCAATGACGCCTTCCTCGAGCACTCCCCGTCCCGGGGGTTCGCGATCGACGCGGCGCGGGCAGCGAAGCCGAAGGATTATCACGAGGACTCTGCCATCCCGAGGACGGGGGGTGCGGTGCCCTGAATCCGCTTGTCGTGGCTGTGTTTCGTCCAGTGTTGCCTGTTTGGGAGTGTCGGTCTCTCGGGATGACGGTCGTGGTTGCGTTCGGCTCCTCTGCCGGCTACGTGGAGAGGAGCAGCACATGCAGGTTTCGGTGGGTGAGTTGATCGTCGCCGCGGACTCGGTGATGGTCGGGTTCGGCCATGCACCCTCGACGTTGTGGCAATACCGGTGGGCGTGGTCGCAGTTCGAGGTGCTCTGTTCAGGCGAGGGCGCTGGAGAGGTTACCGAGGATGTCGTTGCGGCGTTTGAAGCTCGGGCTCCTCCAGCTCGCGGAGGAGCTCGTGGACGTCCGACCCTTCCCGGGACGGCGTGTCGCCACGCTCGTCCACGCAATGGTGGCCGGCGCCGACGGCATCGACGGCGCGGGCCTGCTCCGCTCGGCATCGACGGCCGAGGTGCTCGGCCACACGGTCATCGCGCCGTCCACGCTCGGGACGTTCCTCCGCACGCTCGACCTCGGCCATGCCCGCCAGCTCGACCGCCTCTCGGAGCTGCTGCTGGTCCGCGCCTGGGCGATGGGAGCGGGGCCCGGTGGGGCGCCGATGACGATCGATGTCGACTCGACGATCTGCGAGGTGCACGGGGAGCAGAAGCAGGGCGCCGCGTACGGCGACACGAAGGTCCTCGGCTACCATCCGCTGCTCGCGACGAGGGCCGACACCGGCGAGGTGCTCCACTTCCGGCTCCGCGAGGGCTCGGCGGGCTCAGGACGCGGTGCGCAGCGCTTCGTGCGCGAGCTCGTCGGACGCATCCGGCGCCGTGGCGTCAGCGGGTCGCTCACCCTTCGGGCCGACGCCGGCTTCTACTCGGCAAAGGTCATGAAGGCGTGTGGTGACCACCACGTCGCCTGCTCGATCACCGCCCCACAGAACCCCTCGGTCAGCGCCGCCATCGAGCAGATCGACGAGGGCGCCTGGACGCCGATCGACTACACGGCGAACGGAGAGGCCTTCGTGGCCGAGACCGCCTACCAGGGCCATCGCCTGATCGTTCGGCGCACCAAGCTCGCGGACGCCCAGCCGGCGCTGTTCCCGACCTTCCGCTACCACGCCTTCGTCACCAACCGGAGCGGCGATGCGGTCTTCTTCGATGCCGATCACCACCGCCACGCGGTCGTCGAGCTCGCGATCCGCGACCTCGAGGAGAAGGCCGGGCTGTCGCATCTGCCGTCCGGGCGCTTCGGGGCGAACGGCGCCTGGACGGTGCTGTCGAGCATTGCCCACAACCTCGTGCGATGGCTCGCAGCGCTCGGAATGTAGACGACCGGCCCGCTCGTCGCAAAGACGGTCCGGCGCCATCTGCTCGCTCTTCCCGGACGGCTCACCCGCTCGGCGCGTCGTCGACTGCTGCACCTGCCAACAGCTTGGCCGTGGGCCGAGCAGTGGCTCGCCGCCTCCGAGCGCCTCTGCTTGCTTCGCACCTGAGCGATCGCCCCCGAGATCGCCTGCGGCACGCCCCGGGGGTCTCCAGCACGACCGTCGCTGGACAAAGGCTTGGTCTCGCACGCTCTGTCGCCGCCACGCGGACTCCGAATGGCATGACATCCAGGGAACTACTGGGTTGTCGGCCAGGAAGTGGCCGTCAGCTGAGCTCGGACGGTGGTTCCAGGCTAAGTGAATCGGGAGGTCGGCCGGGAAGTCGTACGGGTCTTCTCGGGTTGTCCGCGGAGGACGGTGCTCAAGTTGTCCGCGGAGGACGTCGACAGCGGTTCAAGAAAGCGCTCGGCGTCGAGCGCGAAGACGACGGAGATCGGCGGGACGAAAGGCTCAAGCGTGAAATACAAAGGCTCGCAGGAGAATGAGGAGCGCAACACCCAGGCCGAAGACAACTTTGGCCCGCGCCTCCCGCATCTTGCGCGTATCCGCTGCAGCTGAAGCGCTCCTCATCCGCGAAGCCGGAACCAAGGTCAGGAGGAGTGCCGCGACAAGGAGGAGTAACCAGAGAAGCTGGGATGCCCCCGAGACCTTCGTCGACGTAAGGGATGCGACGATCAAGGAAGTAAGCACCCCCCCCCGGGGGGGGGACGCTACTCGCGCATAGGGAGGTCGGGGGGCTCGGCGACCTACGTGGGTAGCGGCGACACACACCCCAGGGTGAACGAAGCCTGGTCCTTGTAGACGATGAGGTACTTTGTTCCTATCGAGTTGCAAACGACTGCTTTGCCTCGGATCAGCACGGGTTCCGGATAGTTGCCGAATGAGTACTTCGAAATGTTCCTGCTCGTCGTTCGGAACTGCGAGGCGCCGAGGTGAGCAAACGTGTAGGTGAACGGTGAATGAGGTTGTCCCGATCATCGTGGAAGTTGAGGTGGCGGTCCCCCGCCTGACGCCTGCCATCTGGTAGGTGTTCGGGCGACCGCCAAGTCACTCGAACGACAAGGGGACCACCACCGTGAAGAAGGA
>JAJZBW010000224.1 GCA_021798745.1 Actinomycetes bacterium | reverse complement strand
CGATCTTCGTGCAGTGGTTCCTCGCCATCGCGCAGCAGAGGCAGTACCCCGCGCTCGGTGACACTCCGGTGCGGAGCGACGTCCTCACCCCGTCGTTCCTCAAGCAGTACCCTTACGACGCGGTGGCGCTGCGCACCCTGAAGCACGGGTCGGTCGAGTACACGCTCGCGTACAACGAGGTATTCAACGCCCCCGGATCACCGTGGATGAAGATGTTCTCGCAGGCAGTGTACGACCACAACTTGCCGGGAGCTCTCGCGACAGGACAGGCGGGCATCCAGTCGACCCTGAACTCCGTCGGCTCCTAGACATCGCCACCCCCCGGACCACCGGGCTCTTCGGCGAGCGCTCGTTCCGAGGAGCCCGGTGGCGGGCGGTCCGAGATCCGAGAGGGGACAGTCGCACGACATGACGCTCACGGCTCGAGCCGAGCACGTCGACTCGCCGGCCGGCCGACCGGTCGCGAGGGGGTCGAGCAGGCATACCTCCCGCTCCGTGCGCGAGGAGCGGACCGGGCTCGCCCTCGTCGCGCCCGCGATCGCGATCGTGGCCGTGTTCGTCCTCTTCCCGCTCGGGTTCTGTGTCTACATATCGCTCACCAACTGGCCGCTCGTCGGCCCCTACCACTTCGTCGGGCTCGCGAACTACCGAGCCCTCGTGCACGACTCGACGTTCCTCCAGTCGGTGACGTTCACGCTCAAGTACACGGGAATCGTGACGCTGCCCATCCTCGTGATCGGCTATCTCCTCGCGGTCTTCGTGCGAGGGAACCGCTTCGGCGCGACGCTCTTCCGCACGTGCATCTTCCTGCCGTTCATCGTCGGGATCACGACTCTCAGCTTCCTCGCCGAGGTCGAGCTGCAGCCGGGGTTCGGCTCGGTGAACGTCCTGCTGTCGAAGCTCCACCTCGCCAGCCTCCAGACCGTCTGGGTGCAGAACTCGACTCTCGCGCTCGTCGCGATATCCGTGCTCGTCGTGTGGCTCGCCTCGGGCCTCACGATGATGCTCTTGATGGCGGGGATGCAGGGGATCCCGGACGAGCTCTACGAGTCCGCGAACGTCGACGGGGCGAGCTGGTGGGAGAAGGAGCGGTTCGTGACCATCCCGCTCCTCCGACGGTCGATCGCGCTGAGCCTCATCATCTCCGTGGTCGGCTCGTTCCTCGCGTTCAATCAGTTCTTCATCATCACGGACGGCGGGCCCGGCACGAGCACGGTGAGCGTCGTGATGGAGATCTACGAGACGTTCAACACGGCGATGCGGGTCGGAGGTGCGAGCGCGATGGCCGTGGTGCTCGTGGTCGTCGTCGGCCTCATCACCTTCGTCCAGTTCAAGGTGCTGCGCGGTGGCGACGCATAGCCTCGCGGCGCGTGCCCAGCCCGCGCCCGGACCACGCCGGCGGCCGGGTACTTCCCTGTACTTCGCGGCGGGTCTCCTGGTCAGCGCGGTGTTCGTGCTCCCCCTCGCGTGGGAGGTCCTCCGGTCGTTCCAGCCTGCGTCGGCGATCACGTCGCCGCCGTCGTTGAAGAGCTTCTCGCACCTCGGGCTCGGCAACTACCGACAGCTGCTCACGGGGCAGGACGACATCGTGCGCAACGTCGTGAACAGCCTGATCGTGGCCGTCGCCACCTCGCTCCTCACCTCGGTCGTCGCGACGCTCGCGGGCTACGGGTTCGGCCGGTTCCGCTTCCGGGGCTCCGGCGCCGCGTTCGCCGTCGTGCTCGTGGGCTTCATGGTGCCGTTCCAGGCGGTGCTCACCCCGCTGTTCCTCGAGATGCACTACCTCCACCTCCTGAACAGCCTGATCGGTCTCGCGCTCTTCTACACCGCGTTCAACCTCCCCTTCGGCGTGTACGTGATGCGCAACACCTTCCTCCAGGTGCCCCAAGAGCTCGTGGACGCTGCGAAGGTGGACGGGGCGTCGACGATGAGCACCCTCACCCGCGTGCTCCGCGCGATCGTCATGCCGGGCATCGCCACGACCTTCCTGTACGCGTTCCTCTTCTCCTGGACGGAGTTCCTCGGCGCGCTGACCTTCGTCACGAACGGGTCCACCTACACCCTGCCGGTCGCGCTCTCCAACGTCGAGACGAACACGTACGGCTCCGTGAACTACGGCTACCTCGTCGCCGGCGCGGTGATCGCGATGATCCCCTGCGTCGTCGTCTACGTCGCCTTGCAGCGGTACTACGTGCGCGGCCTCGTCTCGGGAGCGGTCAAGGGCTGAGCTGCGTCGGTCCGGTCCGCGGGTCCCCGGCTCGAGGGTCGAGAGCCCGTCTCGCGCACAGGCGTGTGGCGATGCCGCCCGCGACGCGCCGGAGGAGCCGGTCCTCGCCCGGGAGGGATCGTCGCATCCACTCCGGCGTGGAGCGCCGCGTGCCCCGCCGAGCCATGTTCCAGTAGTCGACCGTCGTCGGCACACCGAAGAGGAGGACCCCCCCGTAGCCGAGAGTCCCTCCCGCCGAGGTGACCATGCGGCCAACGCGCGGGTGCGTCTCGCCGATCTTGTGGCCGATCGCCTGGACGCCGACGCCGGTGGCGGTCGCGAACATCGCGTGCTTCGCCCGTCTCGTCACCGCGATCTGCGGCTCCTCGTTGACGACGAAGTCCCAGCTCGTGAGCGCAGCGTTCGCGAGGTTGTAGCACCCGACGGCCGCGAGAAGCGGCTTGTCGGCGACCCCCAGCCGCCAGATCTCCCGCAAGCCCAGGAACACCTTCGGCTTGTCGCCCACGTGGTCCACGAGCTCGCCGACGCGGCTCGACGTGTTGGTCCGGCGCGCGATCATCCCGTCGGCCATGTCTGCCAGGTACGACGGAGCCCCGACGGCGATCCCCGACCACCGGTCGAGGCGGGGCGCCGACCACACCACGCCGACCATCGCGAGGACGTCGAGAGCGTTCGCCGGCGTCACGACGCCGTGAGTGCGCTGGGCAAGGCGCTCGAGGGCCGTTCGAGGTCGTCCGGCATCAGTCGCGTCCACGAACCCGAGCGTATAGGAGCGCGCGGCCCCGGTTCCGTGCCCGTCGCGGCGAGCCGGCAGCACCGCCCGCGCGCCGATGCTCCCGTCTCGTGGCACGCAGGGACACGGGCGCCACGGCCCGGCCCCGGCTCCTCGTCCAGGTGGACCAGGCCGGTTCAACCGGCGCCACCTCCAGGCCCGAGGACTCCCCCTTGGCCGGTTGAAGGCATGCCTTGAGCTGGAGGGTCACGATGTGCCCCCAGATGGCCGGCTGGGCACCGTGAACGGCGATCTCGACCTCGCCGATGGAGGTGGCGTCCGGTCCGACCGTGTCTCCCCGACGACGCCCAGCGAACTCTAGAGATCTTGGCTCTCTGCTCGCCGGGTCCGGACGGAACCGAGATCCCCCGCTGGCATTGCTGGCGCGGAGCCGTGGACCACGGGATTGCGCTGCGCCAGGTGCCCGACACCAGCCCGAGACTCTCCATCGCGAGCCCGGCATTCCTGGCCCCGGCTGCTTCGACACGTTCCGGTCTGAACGACGGTCGATTCTCGCGCTACGCAGGAGCGGTAATCGCGATGCCATTTAGACGTGCGGCGTCTGCCTGCCGCTCATCGTAGGTGACAACAGAGTCGAGGTCGTCCTCGAGGCGTAACGCGGCGGCGAGGTGCAGGGCGTCGAGCGAGCGGAGAGCGGTTGGCGCCAACCGTCCCCCTTGCTCGAACGTGGCGGTCCGCAGCTCGATCAAGGTGATCGCATCCAGCACCTCGCGTGCCCGCTCGCTGCGCTCGGGAGCAGCCCGATGCACGACCCGGAACAGCTCGGTGCGCGCCAGATCGCTCGAGACGATCTCGCCGTCACGGCCCTCGAGCCATGCGGTAAGCGCGGACGTTTCGCTCTCGGCCACTACCAGCTTCACGAGCGCAGACGTGTCGAGGTAGTGCGCCACCCGCGTCAGCGCGCCTCTTCATCGCGCAGCACGGACAACGCAGTCGAAAGGCAAGGCCCCGGCTGGGGATCGCCGAGGTCCGCAAGGCGCCGCTTCGGCGGGCGGGCCTGGCCGGCGGCGAGGAGCTGCTCGAGCCTGGACGACGAGATTGCAGTCAGCTGGGCGACCGGACGGCTTCGATCCGTGATCGTCACCGTCTCGCCGGCGACAGCCTCGGCAACGACCGCCGACGCGTTCTGCTTCAGCGCCCGAATGCCGACCTCTGTCATGTGCTTCATTGTAGCACTCTCGGCGGGAAGCCCCTCAGCCACTTGGCACATCCACCGCTGCACGTCTGTCCGTGGCCATGAGAAAGTCCCCACTGGTGGCCAGATGACGGGCCCACTGGTGGCCAGCAAAAGTCCCCACTGGTGGCCAGGGGAAGTACCCACCC
>JAJZBW010000014.1 GCA_021798745.1 Actinomycetes bacterium | reverse complement strand
TCCGTGCGAGCGCGACTGCCGCGACACGCGTGAGGCGCCAGCGCGCGGCGAGCGGGATCGGGAGGTGGACGGCGACGACGAGCGGAAGCCCGAGGAGCGCGACCCCCGTCCACGCGTAGGCGGCGAGGCAGCACCGGGAGAGCGCGGCGACCCCCGCGCGGGCGGCCGGGGCGACCGCCGCGGCCGCGAGGGTGGCGAGCTGGAGCACGACCGGCGCGGGCTCCTCCTCCAGCGTCCCGTCCACGACCGCCGCTGCAGTCGCGCCCCGTCGGACCTTGCCGCTCGGGGTGCGACGGATCGCCCCCAGACGGACGAGCAGGACCGTGTCCGGGACGAGGTCGAGCTCCTCGGCGACGCGCCGTCGGAGCGACTCCTCGAGCGCCGCTCGCTCTGCCTGAGTCCCCGGATCGCTCTCTACGACGACGACGAGCTGCTCTGCGTCCGCCGGACCCCCCGGGACGGTGCACGCGGCGACCCCGCCGGAGCGCACGCCCGGGACGTCGCGGACCGCCCCCTCGACGTCCTCGAGGTGGAGGTTCCTCCCGGCCCGTATGGCCACGTCCTTCGCCCGTCCCGTGAGGAACAGCTCGCCCGCGACGAGGTAGCCGAGGTCGCCCGTGTCGAGCCATCCGCGCTGCCAGAGCGCGCGGGTCGCGCGCTCGTTCGCGAAGTAGCCGTCGGTGAGCGAGGGCCCGCGGCAGAGCACCCGCCCCTCGCGGCGGTCCGGGAGCTCGCCCCCGAGGGCGTCGGCGACGCGGATCTCGTATCCGGGCAGCGGGTATCCGGACGCGACCACCGCCGAGCCGGCCTCTCCCGGTCCGGACGCGACGGCGCGCCCGGACCGGGAGAGCTCCTCGCGGGAGACGACGTCGACGCGGGGTCCCCGCCCGGGCGGGGAGAACGCGATCCCGACCCCCGCCTCCGCGAGGCCGTACGCGGGGCACATCGACTCCCTCCGGAAGCCCACGTGAGCGAACCGCTCGACGAAGGCGTCGACGGCGGGCATCGCGACGGGCTCGGACCCGTTGAACGCGAGGCGCCAGCTCGAGAGGTCGAGCCCCGCGAGCTCCGCGTCGCGCACTCGCCCGGCGCACGACCCGTACGCGAAGCTCGGCGCGGCCGAGATCGACCCGCGGTAGGAGGAGATCGCCTCGAGCCAGCGCACCGGCCGCGCGAGGAAGGCGAGCGGGGACATCACGACGAGGGGGATGCCGAGCACGAGCGGCGCGTGCCACATCCCCACGAGCCCCATGTCGTGGTAGAGCGGGAGCCAGGACACGACGACGTCCGACGGGGTCACGGCTGCGGCCCGTGCCATCGCGGCGACGTTCGCGAGCAGCTGGGCGTGGGTGAGCACGACCCCCTTCGGGTCCCCGGTGCTGCCCGAGGTGTACTGGACGAGCGCGACGTCGCCTGCACGCGCGCCTGCGAGCTCCGCGTCCCCGTGCTCCCCCCGCGACAGCTCGGACGGCGTGCGGACCGCCCGGAGCGACGGGACTCCGAGCGTGGCGATCCGCGCGACCGTCGCGACCTCGGGGAGCGCGACGAGCACGGACGCCCCGACGTTCCGGAGCAGCGCTGCGGTGCGCTCGAGGTGCGACCGGACGACCGCCGGGCGGGCCGGCGGGTAGAGCGGGACGGGGACTCCGCCCGCGAGCAGCACGCCCGCGAACACCGTGAAGTACGAGCGGTCCGTCCCGAGCAGGAGCGCGACGCGGTCGCCCGCGCGGAGCCCTCCTGCGACGAGCCCGCGGGCGACCCGCTGTGCCCCGTAGTGCAGGTCCCCGTAGGTGACCTTCTCGGGCCTGCCCGCCTGCCCGCCGTGGAGGAGCCGGATGGTCACCTGCTCGGGATGGGCGGCCGCGTGCCATGCGAGCGCCTCCGCGAGGGTCGAGAACCGCGAGGCGAGCTCGCTCGGCGCCACCCGCGCCTCCTCGGCCTCCCGCGTGCCCGTCGCGCCGCGCGGCGACGCGACGTAGCCCCTGAGCGTGTGCGCCGTGCCCGCGGCGAGCCCGGCGTCCTCGGTGGCCGCACGGACCGCCCGGGCGAGGTCCCGGGGGGTCCCCGCCTCTCCGAGCACCTCGTCGGGGAGGATCACCCCGGCCGCCGACCCGACCCGGTCCACGAGCTCCACCATCGCGAGGCTGTCGAGCCCGAGATGCGTCCGCAGGTCGGTGTCGAGCGCGACCGGGTGGGCCACCTCCCGGCGGAGGTCCGAGAGGAGCGCTGCGAGCTCCGCGAGGACGAGGCCCTCGGCGTCGTCGGGTGCGTCCACCGCCCCTCCCCTGCTCCGCGGGCGCCAACGCCTCCGGGCACCGTCGACCGCGCGCGCTCGTCCGGGATGAATCGTGCCACCGCGGCGGGCGGCCCGTGCCGCGGATCGGGCCCCGGTTGCTACTGTGTGTCCGCAGCTCGTACGCGTGCGGGGACCCGGCGACCGGGCCGCCGCAGGGCGCGCCGGACGCCGGCCGGAGCCGCGAAGCGGGGCTATAGCTCAGTCGGTTAGAGCGCAGCACTGATAATGCTGAGGTCGCTGGTTCGATTCCAGCTAGCCCCACCGTATTTCCCCTGGTCAGGGCAGATTTCGGGGTGACCACCGGTGACCGCTCGTGCCCTTGTGGGACCCGGTCTGCCCGTTCGGTGGGTCACGTTTGAGTCACGCCCGGGTCGACCTGGAGGCCCTCGGCGAAGGCTTCGGCGAACCGCTGTTGGAGGAGGGCGGCGGCTTCGTGGTCGGCGGAGTTCGAGGCGCGGGCGTAGACCTCCATGGTGGTCTTGACGGTCCCGTGGCCGATGCGTGCCGCCATGACCCGTGGATGCACGCCGACATCGACGAGCGACGAGGTGGCGGCGTGGCGCAGACCGTGGAACGTGAGCCCGTCAAGGTCTGCCCTGACCGTCGCTGGGCGGAGGATGCGCTCGCCGAACCTTCTGCGCAGGACACCTCCCTTCGGCCCAACGAAGATCAAGGCGTCGGGATCGCCGGTCACGGCCGCCCTGTAGGTGCTCAGATGCCGGCCGATGTGGTCGAGGAGGAACGTCGGTACGGCCATGGTCCGAAGCCGTGCTGGCCGCTTGCCCTCGGGGACGATGGCGAGATGACCGGCGAGCTCTTCGACGGTCTGGGCCACTGTGATGGTGCGGCGCGCGAAGTCAACGTCTCGGACCCGCAGGGCGATGACCTCCTCCCAGGCACGCCCGAGCACCCCGGATGTCAGCACAAGGGTGTGGTAGTGGCCGGGTACCTCGTCGACGAGCTTGTGGAGCTGCTCGGGGGTGCGGGTCCGTCGCTCGGGTCGGATGATCCTCGGGAGGGCCACCTTCCTTGCCGGTGACCGTCCGATCAGGTCGGCGTCCACCGCGGAGTTGAGCATCGCTCGCAGCGCGGCGAAGTCCCTGGTGACCGTCGCGGGCGAGGCCTGCCGGGCACGCCGGTCCACGGCTGCCTGAATGTCGGCGGGGGACACGCTGCCGAGGGTGGCGGTCCCGAGCGATGGCAGGAACACAGCGAGGCCTTGTCGGTCTCGGGCGACGGCGGCCGGCTGAACCGCCGCTTCCACTCCGCCTCGGGCGGCAGCGACTTGGCGGTCGGTCTCGGCGAGCGCCTCACCACGCCGGGCGAGCGCCTGATCGAGGCGGGCGACGGCGCGGCGATGCGCGGCGTCGAGTGTGGCCAGAGCGCGCTGGGCGTCGCGCACCTCGTCTCGGACAGCCATGGTGACCTCCTTGCTGTTGAGCGACGCCCTGCGGCCTCTCACGGAGAGGGGGGTAGTGGGGTCACCGATCGGCCCCCGGATCGCTGGCACCTCCCCCGAGTGCGAGCTGGTGCTGGCGGTCAGCCGGTCCGCCGGTCGGAGGCTGGCGGGCGAGGTGACCCAGCTCGGCGGCGCTCAGGCCGATCATGTCGAGACAGGTCGTTGTGTAGTCGGCGTTGGGCTTACGCCGTGGGTGGGCACGATCCCGCCCCGCTCCGTACCACTCTCGTGGTACACTGGGGTGGTGTTCGGGGAGGTGATGTGGACCGAAGACTCCGAAACCCACATCGCCCGCCACAACGTGACCCCACTCGAAGTCGAACAGGTCCTCTACAGCCAGCCTCGTCTCGCCGTCTCCGGCCGCGACGACACCACCGAGGTCCTGGGCCAGACCGACGCCGGCCGGTTGCTGCTCGTCGTTGTCACCGAAGCGGGCGACGGCCGGGACTTCGTGGTCACCGACCGCGACATGACTGCCAACGGGAAACGAACCTTCCGGGAAAGGAGCCACTGAACATGGACCAGGACAAGATCGACCAGCTGCGCGACTACTACGACACCACCGACGTGGCCGAGCACTTCACCGAGGCCACGCTCCAGACCGACAAGGCCGCAGAGGTCCTGGTGTCATCGTCGATCCGACTCCCGCAGTCGCTCATGAACCAGGTCCGAGCACAAGCCGCCGAGCTGGGAATCCCGGCCACGACGCTCATGCGTCAGTGGATCACCGAGCGCGCGACTACACCGGCGACGCCGGCGGCGGTCTCGGTAGCCGACCTGCAACGCTTCATCGCCGAGCACGCTCACCCCCTGGCTTCGTAACCCCCACCCAACAACGGGCGACAGGCAAGTCGGGCCATGGGCAGGCGGGCCAGGCGGCGCAGTTCGGGCGCGCTCTGGCCGACCATGTCGAGACCGAGCGTTCCGTAGCGGGCTCCGCAACCCCCGGGTGTTCGGAAGTGTGGCCCGTGGCGAGGAGGGCCCTGACAGCGACGTGGACCTGCTCGTCGACGTATCCGAAGGTGTTGGCCTGGTGGGCTTGGGGCGCTGCCAGGCGGAGGTCGAGCGTATGCTGCGCGCGCGTCGATCTGGTGCCTGCGGGTGACCTCAAGGCGGGCGTGGCCGCCGAGGTCCTCGGCGAGGCGGTGGCGCTCTGAGCCGCCGGGACAGCCGACGCCTCGAGGACGTCGTGGCCGCCATCGACGCCATCCACGCCCATCTCGATCGGGGCGACCTTCATGACGGGCTCGTCTTCGACGCCGTACGAGTCCGTCTCATCGAGATCGGCGAAGCGGTCAACGCCCTCCCTCCGGAGCTGCTGGCCGGCGAACCGGCCCTTCCGTGGGCGCAGATCGCCGGGATGCGCGACCGCCTCGCCCACCGGTACTTCGAAACCTCGCGCGCCATCGTGGCGGCCACCGTCAGCGAGGACCTCCCCGAACTCGACACCGCCGTGCGCCGCCTCCTCCAAACGGCGGACGGCGACACCTGATCCCAGTGGGTCACGTACGGGTCACAACACCGCCGAAACCCGCCCCCCGGCTCACAAGAGCCCAGGTCAGCGCCCTGTCGATCAACCATGAGCATTGCACTGATAATGCTGAGGTCGCTGGTTCGATTCCACCTAGCCCCACGTCCGTGACCAGGGCCTCGGACACGTGGAGGCCGTGTCGCACGGCGCTCGTCCCGCGGCCGCGCGGTGCCGCGCGCGGGACGGTCCCGGGAGACCAGTCGAGACGACCAGTTCCGTGCTCGGGCTCGACGGGGTCGGCCGCCTCCCCGTCCGGTTCCTCGCGCGTCGCTAGAGCCCGCCCGGGGCGTCCGACGGTCTCGGCCATGGACGGGAGCGACGGGCACGAGGGAGATCGCGGTGTCCGCGTCGCGAGCGCACCGAACAGACCGTTCCCGTGCGGGACCGGGACCCGTCGTCGCGGAGCTGCGGCACCACCCGGAGCCGGGCGCGCACGGACGCCCGCCATGAGACCCGGGAGGTGGCGAACGGGGAGCGCTCGCGCGGAGCACCCGGACCGGGCCACGGCTTCCAGTCCGCTCCGTCCCGGCTGTCCGACGCGAACCACGGGGTCGCGAGCAGCACGACCACGATAGAGAGCGCGGCCCAACCCATCTCTCCTCCTCTCGTCGGGTCGTCCTCTCGCGGGCGCCCCGACGGCGGCTCCTGCCGACGCATGGCCCCGGAAGGGGCCGGGGGCTCTCAGGCCGTCGTCTCGAGCGCCGCGCCGGACCGGGCGCGCGCTGCGGCGACGAACCCCACGATCACCGGGTGGACCCAGGTCGCGTCGGACGCGAGCTCGGGCTGGAAGAGGCTCGCGAGGAAGTGCGGGTGGCCGGGGAGCTCCGCGACGCGTGGATCGTCGTTCGTGTCCGTCGCGCTGAAGACCATCCCGCGGCTCTCGAGGAGCGAGCGGAACTCCGTGTTCAGCCCGTACCGGCAGAAGAAGCGCTCCGTGCGCCGTCCGGGGCCCATGAGCGACGCTGCGAGGGTGCCCGGAGCGACGACTATCTCGGCCTCCTCGCCCAGGAGCGAGCACTCGAGCGGGGTGATCAGGAGCAGCTCCGCGTCGGGCGACTCCTCGGCGTTCGCTGCCTCGGTGAGGGCGCACACGTCCCGTGCGAACTCGAGGAGCGCGTGCTGGAAGCCCCCGCACGTCCCGAGGAACGGGATGCCCTCGGTCCGGGCGACCTCGATCGCCGCGAGCACCCCTGCGGCGCTCTCGTAGGGGCTGCCCGGGATCACCCAGATGCCGTCGAAGCCGCCGAGGCACGCCGCGTCGTGCGCCTCGTTCGAGTGGATCCAGTAGATCTCCAGCCTCGGGGAGCCCGAGGAGGAGAGCGGGTCGAGGAGGCTCGGGATCTTCGCGTGCGCACGGATGGTCTCGGAGCGGTCGCCGACGAGGGCGATCCGCGTCGGCCGGTACGTGGTCGTGTCGTCCATGGGTCCATCATCGGGAACAGGGGTCAGTACGTCCAACGATGATCCGTCATCCCGACATGAGACATGATGATGTCGTGGAGCTCCGAGACCTCCGAGCGCTCGCTGCAGTCGTCCGGCTCGGGTCGTTCACGCGCGCGGCCGAGTCGCTCGGGTACACGCAGTCCGCGATCTCCCAGCAGGTCGCCGCGCTCGAGACGGAGCTCGGGACCGAGCTCGTCTCGCGCCGTCCCGTGCGCGCGACGGCCGCAGGAGAGCGGCTCGTCGAGCACGCGGAGCACGTGATCCTCCGGCTCGACGTCGCACGGAGCGAGCTCGTGGAGACGCGCGGCGAGCAGGGGACGCTCCTCCTGGCGGTCACCTCCTTCACCGCTCCCCGGGCCCTCGCGCTCGCGCTCCACCGCCTCCAGTCCGAGCGCCCACGGCTATCCGCGGTCGTCCACGCGACAGACCCCACCGCTGCGGTCGCGGCGGTCGCGTCCGGGACGGTGCACGGAGCGCTCGTCGACGGCGTGGCCGCCCCGAACGAGCCGCTCGAGCTCGCGGACGCAGGGCTCCTCGCGTCGCGGCGCGTCGCCGAGGCGCCGCTCGGGGTCGCGCTCGCCGAGGGCCACCCGCTCCTCGCGCAGGACTCGATCGACCTCGAGGCGCTCGCCGACGCCCCTTTCGTCGCGTCGCCTCGTCTGCTCGACGACGGCGGGCGGCTCGCGGACCTCGAGAGGAGGCGTCGGACGAGCCGGGTCGTCTACGACGGTCTCGACGTCGCGACGCTCCTGTCGCTCGTCGGCGCGGGCGTGGGAGCGGCGCTCGTCCCGGGGTCGACGGAGGTCGCCCCCTACGGGGTCGGGTGGAGACCGCTCCGGAGCTCCCGGAGCAGCCCGCGTATCGTGCATCGCACCGAGCTCGTCACGCTCCGGACCCGCGCTGCGTCCTCCGAGCGCCTCGTGGCCGCGTTCCGGCCCACGTGAGCGACGGGCGACGGGCTCACCCCGGGTACCAGACGATCCGGGGGTCGTCCGGGGAGCGCTCGTAGTCGAAGGCCGCGTCGGCCATCGCGGCGAGGTCGTAGCGGGGGCGCCAGCCGAGCAGGAGCTTCGCCTTCGTGTTGTCGAGCCACGTCGAGTGGTAGGGCGTCGCGACGTCGACCGAGGGGAGACCCCGGGTGCGGGAGAGGTGCTCCGCGAGCCGCCCGTAGTCGACGGGCTCGTCCATCGCGACGTTGAACGTCTGCCGGCGCGCCGCCGGATGGTGGAGCGCGACGAGGATCGCGTCCACGAGGTCGTCGACGTGCACGAAGTTCCGCTTCACGGGTCGTCCGTCCGCTCCCAGCATCCGGGGGATCGTCCGGGTCGCGACGTACCGGTCCGCGGCCTCGGCGCCGACGAGGTCGCGCCAGCGCGGTCCTCCGAACACGTCCTCTCCGAAGGAGAGCTGGAAGGCGAAGTCGTCCTTCTCCATGATCCACGGCGCCCGCAGGCAGCACCCGTCGAGGTCGTACTGGATCCCGTACTGCTCGAGCATCGTCTCCTCGAGCACCTTCGACAACGCGTAGCACCCCGGGTACGCGCGGTGCGGATCGGACTCGGTCACCGGGGCGGAGCGCGGGTAGAAGAAGTGCCCGACGCTCGCGTCGCCGCCCACGAGCACGAACCTTCGGAACGTCCCGCTCGCTCGTGCCGCCTCGAGCAGCCAGAACAGGCCCCTGATCGCGACGTCGACCATCGAGTCCGGGCTCTCCTTGGTCGTCGCGAGGTGGACGACCTCCGTCACGTCCTCCATCGCCGCGTCCACGACCTCGCGGCGCTCGAGGGAGCCCGTCGCGATCTCGAGGCGATCGCGCTCCTCGAGGGTGCGGTTGTGACAGAGCGCCCGCACAGCTGTCCCGGCGAGCGGACCGGCTCCCTGCGCGAGGAGGCGGTCGACGACGACCCGGCCGACCTTCCCGGTCGCGCCGGTGACGAGCACGAGCCGACTGCCGTCCACGTCGCGGCAATCTACCCGACCCCGTCCGCTCCGGACGGGGTCTCGGGAGGGGTCGCGGGGGGCGCGGCTCGTCGCCGGCGCGGCTCCGTCGCACCACCTCCGCGGCGGATGCACCGACCGCCGGAGGACCGACCCTCAGACCGCCCCGGGCGGGCTCCCGGCCGCGTGCGGGACGACCCGGACGGCCGTCCCGTACGCGCAGATCTCGGTCCAGACCCCTCCGACCTCGGACGTGTCGAACCGCATCGCGAGGACCGCGTTCGCGCCGCGAGCCTCCGCGGCCGCGGCGAGCCGTCCCATGACCTCGTGACGGCTCTGCTCGAGGTTGCGGGCCATCCCCTTGAGCTCCCCGCCGACCATCGACTTGAGCCCGGCTCCCATATGGGAGAACGCGTTCCGCGAGCGCACGGTGAGCCCGAACACCTCGCCGTGCACGGCGACCACGTCGTAGCCGGGGACGTCGTCCGTCGTGACGATGATCATGGGACCTCCCCCGTCGGGCGACCCTCAGCGGGCCTTCGTGCCGCGAACGACCGCCGCCTCGTTGACGACGGGGATCGCGACCACGTCGACGAGCCCGGCAGCCGTGAACATCTCGACCCACGCGTTCATCGACACGGGCCGCTCCTGGAAGCGGAGGAGGAACCTGCCCGCGTTCTTGGCGATCCTCCACCAGCCTGCCGGCCCCTTCCGGAGCAGGAGCGCGAGCTTGGAGGAGATGATCGCCCGGTCTCGCGCGTCTGCACCGCGTCCGAACATCATGTCCCCGACCACGAGCCGACCGCCGGGGCGGAGCCATCCCGCGGCCTGGCGCACCGCTGCGGCCTTGTCGGGGTCCCGGAGGTGGTGGAGCGCGTAGTTCGAGACGACGAGGTCCACCGACCCGGGCGCGAGGTCGAGGTGCTCGATGGGGAGCGCCCGGCCCTCGACGTTGCCGATGCCCGCGGCGGACGCATGGCTCTCGAGCAGGTCGATCATCGTCCGGCTCACGTCGACCGCGACGACCGATCCCACGATCGGGGCGAGCCGGAGAGCGAGCTGTCCCGAGCCGCATCCGAGGTCGACGACGCGTTGGCCCGGCGCAGGGCGCGCCTCCGCGACGACGCGCTCGACGACCTTCACGAGGCCGGGGTTGTCGCCCGCGCCGTGGTCCCAGGAGCGAGCGTTTCGGGTCCAAAAGCGCTGCTGCCTCGCGATGTTCGCCCGGGAGCCTGCCGTGCGCCCGGTGCCGGGTGCGCCGCTCGTCGTCACGTGGCCGTCCTGTCTCCCCCGCTCGCCCCGCGCCGCGCCCGGAGCGCGGTCAGGACGCCGCGGGACGGAAGCTGTACGGGTAGCCGACTCTCGGCGTCGAGATCGTACCGACCGTCCTCCCGCCGATCTCGACACCGATGCTCGTGACGGTGTGGGCGAGCACGACGGTAGAGCTCCCCGTCACCGCGAACGCCTTCGGGCTCGCGCCCGGGAGCACGGTCTCGGCGTACCGGTAGGTCGTCGAGCCCGCGGGGGTCGCGACCTCGGTCCAGCTCGGCGTGGAGGTCGTCACCACGACCGAGTAGCGGGGGGAGGGGACGGAGTAGGTGGCCCCGTGCGCGCCGGACGAGAGGAGGCGGAACCCGGTCGGGGCGAGCGTCGAGCTCGAAGGACGCGACGCCGTCCGGTGCCCCTTCTCCCCGCCCGTCGACGCCGTGCCCGACGAGGTGCGCGTCGTGTTCCGGAGGAAGTCGAGCCACGCCGGGTGGTAGTGCTCGACGGCCCGTCCGGCCAGGGCGACGAGCAGGACGAAGAAGAGGAGCCACACCACGAGACGGACCGCGTAGGGAGCGGAGCGGCGCCGTGACGCGTACCACTCGTCGCTTCCTCGGGCGGGCCTCCGGTGGCGGCCCCCGGACACGACCGGGATCTCGGCGGTGATCGTCGCCTCGACGCCCGCCGACGGCCCTGTCGACGGGGCGCCCACACGGGCCTCGACCCGCCATCCCGTCCGAGGTGCCGCGGGCGCGACGGGAGGAGGAGCCGCGGCGACGCCCGGCTCGCCCGTGACCTCGTCCACGTCCTCGCTGCGTGCCACCGGTCCCCAGCCTCGTGAGCTCGTGGAGCGAACGGTACCGCCTGCGCGCGGCCCGCGTCGTCCCGTCACCGGTCCGGGGCCCTCGGGAGCCACGCCGCGCCGACCACTCCCCGTCCCGTGTGGACCTGCATCGCGGCGCTGAACCCGCTCACGAAGTCCACTCCTCCGAGCATCTGCTCGAGGCGCGCCGCGAGCTGGTGGGCGCCCGCGTGGAACACGGTCGTGCGCTCGACCCCGCGCGTGGTGCTCGCGCGGTACGCGTCCCGGATGGTCTCGAGGCTCTCCTCGGCCCCTCCCGTCGCCCCGAGCGGCTCGACCGTCCCGTGAGACATCCGGAACACGCTACGCGCCGCGGAGCTCCCCGCGGCCCCGAGCACCTCCTCGGGAACGGGCCCGCTCCGACGGATCTCGTCGAGGCTCGCGAGGGACGCGACGAGCTCGACCCGTCGCGTCGCGTCCTCGATCGCCGCGACGACCGCCTCGAGGTCGCCTCCGGCGGCGGCGACCTGTGCGCCCGCGAGGACGACGAGCGCCTGGCCGGCCGCCGCGGTGCGGGCGTCGATCGCGACGGCCGGCCGGTTCGCGAGGCTCGCTGCGAGCGCAGCGTTGCGGTACATGGCCGCGAACTCGATCGCGGGGGTCACGACGACCGCCGCGTCGCAGCCGGGGTGCTCGACGGCGGCCAGGTACTCTGTGACGAACGGCCGGTTCGCCGCGGTCAGCTCCTCGAGCTCCGCCTCCTCGCTGAGGGCGAGGGGGGAGTCTCCCCCGAGGTCGGCAGCGGCGCCCTCCTCGGACAGGTAGGAGCTGATGGGGAGCACGCGGATCGAGAACTCGACCGCAAGCGCCTCGGGCAGGCACGTGCTCGAGTCCGTGACGACCGTGACGCGACCCACGAGCAGCAGGCTACTGGCGCCGGGGTGACCTCTCCGTCGGCCCCGGCCCGCACCTTCTCGATGTCCGAGCTCGTCGCCCGGACGGGGGTCGCCGCCGCGACGATCCGGTTCTACATGGACCACGGCCTGCTCCCGCCGGCGGTGCACGTCGCGTCGAACCGGTTCCTCTACGACGAGAAGCACGTCGAGGCCGTCCGGCTCGTCCGACTGCTGCGCGAGCGCCGGTCGATGTCGCTCGACTCGATCGCTCGCGTCCTTCCCGAGCTCCTCCCGGACCTGCTCGGGACGGGGAGCGCCGGTGTGTTCCGCCCGGAGATGTGGGGCGAGGTCCTCGTGCCCGGCCACCGGGACGCGGGCGTGCCGTCGCTCCGCGAGCGGCTCGTCGAGATCGGGACGGAGCAGTTCAGCGCGCGGGGGTACGGCGAGGTGACCGTCGACGACGTGTGCCGTGCGGCGGACATCGCGAAGGGCTCGTTCTACCGGCAGTTCCCCTCGAAAGAGGAGCTGTTCCTCGCGGTCGCGCGGAACGTCGCGTCCCGGAGCGCGGAGCTGTTCGCTGCCGGGGTCGCGGGACGCGAGCTCGACGCCTCCGGGGCGGTCGACGTGCTCGCGGACGCGCTCCACGCGCACCTGGCCGTCGTGCTCGACCTCACGTCGCTCGCGGCCCAGGGAAGGCGGGGATACGCGCCGGCCCTGCGCTCGCTCACCGCCACGCTGTGCGCGGCGGTCGAGCCCCTCCTCGCGCGACGTGCCCGCTCGAGCCGCTCCGGGGCGTCGCGCCCAGCCTTCGGGAACGGAGCGGACGCGGACGAGGTCGTCGCCCGAGCCGTGTTCGAAGGAGTGCGCCGCGTCGTAGCGGTCGGCTCCTCTACGACTGCGCCCCAGGTAGAGGGCGCGGAGCGGCTCGACTGACGCGTGCGACGTGGCGCGCGGCGGGCCGTTCCCGCGTCCTCCGGCCTCGTTGACGCGCCCCCGGTCGTCTGAGAGGATGGACCCACGAACAGCAGCCGTGACTGGCCGGTCATGAGGACTTCACGTGGCGCGCACCCCACGGGTCGGGCGGAGCGCATCGGGGTCCTCCCGTCCGTCGCCCGGCCCTCGACGGGGCCGGGCGCGCGACGCCCCCCGGGCGACGTGGGGATCCGGTGGGTCGGCGCGCGGAAGGTCGGACGGATGGAGGCGCGCGGTGGACGGACCTGACGAGGCGAGGTACCCCCTGCTGTCCGCGATCCGCGGCCCCCAGGACGTGAAGGAGCTCTCGCTCGACCAGTGCACGTCCCTCGCGGAGGAGCTCCGCTCCTTCGTGGTCGACTCCGTGACCCGTACGGGCGGGCACCTCGGCTCCAACCTCGGCGCGGTCGAGGTCACGATCGCCCTCCACCGCGTGTTCTCCTCGCCGGAGGACGTGATCCTGTTCGACACGGGTCACCAGGCGTACGTCCACAAGCTCCTCACGGGGCGCGCCAAGGGGTTCGCGCACCTCCGTGAGGAGGGCGGCCTCTCGGGGTACCCGAGCCGTGCCGAGTCCGAGCACGACTGGATCGAGAACTCGCACGCCTCGACCGCGTTGAGCTACGCGCACGGGATAGCGACCGCGTTCGCGAGGAGCGGCGAAGACGCCCGCCGACGGGTCGTCGCGCTCGTCGGAGACGGCGCTCTCACGGGAGGGATGGCGTACGAGGCGTTGAACAACCTCGGCGCCGCCGGGGCACGAGTGTGCGTCGTTCTCAACGACAACGGCCGGAGCTACGCGCCGACGGTGTCGAAGCTCTCCGAGTCGCTCACCCAGCTCCGTCTTAGCCCGAGCTACGGCGCGATCAAGTCCCGGGTCGGCAAGATCCTCGAGGACATCCCAGGGGTCGGGTCCGTCGCGGGCCAGTCGCTCCGCTCGCTCACCGCGGCGCTCCGGGAGATCGTCGAGCCGCACGTGTTCTTCGAGGCGCTCGGGATCCGCTACATGGGGCCCGTCAACGGCCACGACGTCGCCTCGCTCGAGCAGGCTCTCACCCGCGTCGCCTCGTTCCCCGGGCCGACCGTGCTCCACGTGCTCACCCGCAAGGGAAAGGGCTATGCGCCTGCCGAGGCAGACGAGGTCCAGTGCCTGCACGACCTGAAGGCGGGCACCGCTCTCGCCGCCCCGGGTGCGGGACGGGACCAGGGGGCCCTCGCGGTGGGGCCCCGGTCGATCGAGGCGAGCTACACGGAGGCCTTCGGCCAGGCGGTGCTCGACGCGGCGAGGAGGGACGACTCGGTCGTCGCGATCACCGCTGCGATGCCGGGACCGACCGGCCTGCTCGCGTTCGAGGCCGCCTTCCCGGAGCGATTCGTGGACGTGGGGATCGCGGAGGCACACGCGATGACCGCCGCGGCGGGAATGGCGCTCGCAGGTCTCCGTCCCGTCGTCGCGCTCTACTCGACGTTCCTCTCGCGCTGTTTCGACCAGGAGAACCTCGACGTCGGGCTCCACGGGGCGCCGGTCGTGATCTGCGCCGACCGGGCGGGCATCACGGGAGACGACGGACCGAGCCACCACGGGGTGCTCGACATCGTGCTCGGGCTCGCCGTCCCGGGTCTCACGATCTTCGCCCCGTCGGAGCCCGCGGAGATCGCACCGATGCTCGACGCGGCGCTCGGGCTCGAGGGCCCGTCTCTCATCAGGTACCCGAAGACCCCCTGCCCTCAGAGCCTCGGGGCTCCCGGGGAGGGGCTCGCCTCGCGCGAGCTCCGTCACGGCTCCGGGGAGGTCGTGGTCGTCGGGGTAGGGAAGATGGCCGCCCGCTGCCTCGAGGCCTCTCTCCTGCTCGAGCGCGACGGTATCGACGCGGCGGTCATCGACGCCCGCGTCGTGCGCCCGCTCGACCCGGCTCTCCTCGCACGGTGCGCGAAGGCTGCCCTCGTGGTGAGCGTCGAGGACGGGCTCGCGCTCGGGGGAGCGGGCCACCACCTCGCCCACGCGCTCGACGAGGAGGCGAGGGGACGCGGGGTCCTCGCACCCCGGGTCGTGTCCCTCGGGGTCCCGACGACGTTCCTCCCGCACGCGAAGCCGGACGCGATACTCGCCCGGCTCGGGCTCGACGGACCGGGGATAGCGGCGTCGGTCCTGTCGGAGGTGGACCGCATGTCGCGCACCCCCGCCCGGGGCGTCTCGAGGGCCGCGGCCGAGGGTCGCCCGGCCGGCGCGTCCTCGGGGCTCTCCTCGGGGCGCGGCCGGGTCGCGCGATGACCTTCGTCGACGCGGCGCGCCGGGGCGAGTCGCGCCCGGAGCTCGACCAGACGGAGGTGATGGCGAAGTCCGCGACCGAGAACTTCACGGTCGCGTCCCGGTTCCTGCCGCGCGACGTCCGGAGGCACTTCCTCGCGATCTACGGATACGCGCGATTCGTCGACGACGTCGGGGACCGGGTCGGCGGCGACCGGGACCGACAGCTCGACTGGGTCGAGGCGGAGATCGACCGTGGCCTCGCGGGGACGTCCTCGCACCCGGTGTTCTCCGCCGTCGGAGCGACGGCCCGGGAGCTCGGGATCGACCGCTCGCCCTTCGCCGACCTCCTCGCGGCGAACCGCCAGGACCAGGTCGTCGACCGGTACGAGACGTACGCGGCGCTCGAGCGGTACTGCTCGCTGTCCGCGAACCCCGTGGGACGTGTCGTGCTCGCGGTGCTCGGGCGCTCGGACGAGCTCGCGTGTGAGCTGTCCGACCGGATCTGCACGGGGCTCCAGCTCGTCGAGCACTGGCAGGACGTCGGGGAGGACTACCGGGCAGGTCGCGTCTACCTGCCGCTCGAGGACCTCCGTCGCTTCTCCGTCGAGGAGCCCGAGCTCGGGGGGACCCTCGCGGGCCGGGAGCTGCGCCGGCTCGTGTCCTTCGAGACCGGCCGGGCCCGCGACCTGATCCTGTCCGGGCTCCCTCTCGTGAGGCTCCTGTCGGGTGCCGGGCGTGTCGCGGTCGCGGGGTTCGCGGGCGGCGGGCTCGCGCAGGTCGACGCCATCGGACGCGCGCGCTTCGACGTCCTCGCACGGCCCGTGAAGGCGACGAGGTCGGCGATGCTCTCCCGCTCCCTCGCGGTCCTCGCGGGCCGCGCCGGCCGGTGAGCGGGGCCGACCTCGCGGCCGCATTCGCGCGCTGCGAGGAGATCACGCGGACCGAGGCGAAGAACTTCGCCTACGGGATCCGGCTCCTCCCCGCGCCGAAGCGGCAGGCGATGTCCGCGCTCTACGCGTTCGCCCGCCGGGTGGACGACGTCGGGGACGGGGCGGGCTCGGCGGCGGACAAGCTGGAGGCCCTCGCGAAGGTCCGCGCGCAGATCGACTCCGTCGAGCAGGGCTCCCCCCGACAGGACGACCCCGTGCTCGTCGCCCTGTCCGACTCGGCGCGCCGCTACCCGATCCCGCTCGAGGCCCTGCGCGAGCTCGTCACGGGCTGCGAGATGGACTGCCGGCAGCAGCGGTACGAGACCTTCGACGACCTCGTCGTGTACTGCCGGTGTGTCGCGGGATCGATCGGTCGCCTCTCGCTCTCGGTGTTCGGGAGCTCGGACGACTCCGTCGCGCCGGGGCTCGCGGACACTCTCGGGGTCGGTCTCCAGGTCACGAACGTGCTCCGGGACATCGTCGAGGACCGGGACGTCATGGGACGGGTGTACCTCCCGGCCGAGGACCTCGAGCGGTTCGGGTGCGCGCCGGACGCGAGCGGGCCGCTCGACGCCCTCGCGGACGTCGTCCGCTTCGAGTCGGGGCGCGCGAAGCAGAGGTACGCGGAGGGACTCGAGCTGCTCGGGCTGCTCGACCACCGGTCGCGCGCGTGCGTCTCCGCGATGGCCGGCATCTACCGCCGTCTCCTCGACCGCATCGAGCACGATCCGCTCGCCGTGCTCGACCACCGGGTCTCGGTCCCCGCGTGGGAGAAGGCCTGGGTCGCGGCGCGCAGCCTCGCGGGGGTCGGTGCGTGAGCGCCCCGCACGTGGTCGTCGTCGGGGGAGGCCTCGCCGGGCTGAGCGCAGCCGTCGCGTGCGCGGACGGCGGCGCGCGCGTGACCCTCTTGGAGAGCCGGCCCCGGCTCGGCGGTGCGACGTGGTCCTTCCGGCGCAACGGCCTCTCGTTCGACAACGGACAGCACGTGTACATGCGGTGCTGCACCGCGTACCGACGATTCCTCGAGCGCATCGGGAGCTCCTCGCTCGCGCCGATGCAGGACAGGCTCGAGATACCGGTCCTGCGTCCGTCCTCTCGCGGGACCCCGACGCTGTCGTGGATCCGGCGTGGCCGCCTGCCCGCTCCGCTCCACCTCGGGGCGTCGCTCCTCGGCTACCGGCACCTCGGGGTCGCGGACCGGGCCCGGCTCGGGCGGGCGGTCCTCGCGCTCCGAGCGCTCCGGCTCACGGACCCCGCGCTCGACGCGGAGACCTTCGGGTCGTTCCTCTCCCGTCACGGCCAGAGCGAGGACGCGGTGGCGGCGCTCTGGGACGTGATCACCCTCCCGACCGTGAACCTCCGCTCCGACGAGGCGTCGCTCGCGCTCGCCGCGAAGGTGTTCCGCACCGGCCTCCTCTCCGACGCCGGCGCGGCGGACCTCGGCTGGGCGCGGGTGCCTCTCTCCCGGCTCCACGCGGACGCTGCCGCAGAGGCCCTCCGACGCGCGGGCGCACACGTGCGGACAGGCGCGAAGGTGGCCGCGCTCCGCACGGGTCCGGGCCCCTCCGGAGCGACGTCCGCGGTCACCGGCGTCGTGGTCGACGGTCACCACCTCGAGGCCGACGCGGTCGTGCTCGCGGTGCCCCACGAGGCCGCCGCGGGCCTCCTCCCGGCCGGCGGGTCCGTCGACCCTGCCGCGCTCCCCGGTCTCGGCCGGTCCCCGATCGTCGACGTGCACGTCGTGTACGACCGACGGGTTCTTCCTTACGAGGTCGCCGCGGCGGTCGGGTCGCCCGTCCAGTTCGCCTTCGACACGACGCGGTCGTCGGGCCTCGACCCGGCCGACGGTCAGGTCGTCGCCGTCTCCGTGTCAGGAGCGGACTCCGAGCACGGCGAGCGCCCGGAAGCGCTCGTGGAGAGGTACACGAGCGCCCTCGCGACTCTCTTCCCGGCTGCCCGGGGAGCCAAGGTCGTCGACGCCGTGGTGAGCCGCGAGCACGCGGCGACGTTCCGGGGCCGACCCGGGACACAGCGTCTCCGACCGCGACCGGACGTCGGCGTGCCGGGCCTCCACCTCGCGGGGGCGTGGACCGACACGGGCTGGCCTGCGACCATGGAGGGTGCGGTGCGCAGCGGGGTCGCCGCTGCAGCAGACGTCATGAGGTCGGTGGGGCGAGAGCGCGCTGTCTCGTGCCCGGGAGCACTTCACGAGCATGCCGAGGAGGTCGTCGCGTGATCCCGACACAACGGGTGCCCGAGGTGCTCACGCGGGCGAGGGAGCTCGTCGCTCCCGCGCTCCGCGGGGCGATCGAGCGCCTCTCGCCCGAGCTGCGCCCTCTCGCGGCCTACCACCTCGGATGGGTCGACGCGAAGGGCGTCCCGTCGGGAGGCGACGGCGGCAAGGGAGTTCGCCAGGCGCTCGCGGTCCTCTCGGCCGAGGCGGTCGGTGCGGCCGGGTCCGTCGGGACGCCGGGCGCCGTCGCGGTCGAGCTCGTGCACAACTTCTCGCTCATCCACGACGACGTGATCGACGAGGACTCCGAGAGGCGTCACCGCCCGACCGTGTGGGCGCTGTTCGGGATCGGCCGGGCCGTGATCGTCGGGGACGCGCTCCTCGCTCTCGCCCAGCAGGTCGTGCTCGACCCCGAGGCGCTCGACGGGGAGGGGACGCCCGCGAAGGCGCGCGACGGCGGCGCGCGCGCGGCCCGGTGCATTGCGGACGCGACGGCCGCGATGATCGCGGGCCAGGCGCTCGACATGGCGTTCGAGTCCGTGCCCGGAGTGGACGTCGCAGGCTGCCTCGCCATGGAGGCGGGCAAGACGGGGGCGCTCCTCGGGTGCGCAGCTTCGATCGGCGCCGTGCTCGCGGGCGCGCCGGACTCGACCGCCCAGGCGCTCGACACCTACGGCGTCGAGCTCGGGCTCGCCTTCCAGGCGGTCGACGACCTGCTCGGGATCTGGGGAGATCCCGTCGCGACGGGCAAGCCCGCCTGGAGCGACCTCCGCCAGCGGAAGAAGACCCTTCCGGTCGCCGCAGCGCTCGCCGCCGGCGGGCCCGGGTCGGAGGAGCTCGCCGAGATGCTCGCCGCCGCGCAGCTCGACGAGCCCCAGATCGCACGCGCCGCCCAGCTCGTAGAGCAGTGCGGGGGACGCTCCGCGGCGCGCGAGGAGGCGGGCCGCCGCCTCGACTCGGCGCTCGCGGCGCTCGAGAGGAGCGACCTCGTCCCGAGCGCTGCGGTCGAGCTCGCGGACGTCGCGCGGTTCGTCGTCGAGAGGGACTACTAGTCGTGGGCGTCGAGAGGAGCGACCTCGTCCCGCCGTCCGAGCACGCCGCGGCGGGCGAGTCGCTGGCGCGCGCCCGCGCGCACCTGCTCGGGCTCCAGAGCCCCGACGGGTGGTGGAAGGGCGACCTCGAGACGAACGTGACGATGGACGCCGAGGACCTCATGCTCCGGACGTTCCTCGGGAACCTCTCTCCCGAGGACGCTGCGGCGTCGGCACGCTGGATCCGCTCGCAGCAGCGAGAGGACGGCACCTGGGCGAACTTCTACGGTGGCCCCGGCGACCTGTCGACGACCGTCGAGTCCTACGTCGCCCTCCGGATCGCCGGGGACACGCCGAGCGAGCCCCACATGGCGCTCGCCGCCCGCTTCGTTCGAGAGCGGGGAGGGATCGAGTCGTCGAGGGTGTTCACACGAATATGGCTCGCCTTGTTCGGGCTGTGGTCCTGGGACGAGCTTCCCGCGATGCCCCCCGAGATCGTCCTTCTCCCGCCCCGGGTCCCGCTCGGCATCTACGACTTCGGGTGCTGGGCGCGCCAGACGGTCGTGGCGCTCACGATCGTCGCCGCGTACCGTCCGTCGCGACCCATCGGCTTCACGGTCGACGAGCTCTTCACGGGCGCGCACCCGTCGCGCCCGCGTCCCTCGCTTCGCAACTGGAGGGGCAGGTTCGCGCTCCTCGACCGCGTGCTCCACGGCTACGAGCGGCTCGCCTCGCGCGCCCTTGTCCGGGCGACTATCCGAGAGGCGGCGCTCGCCGTCGCCGAGCGGTGGGTCGTCCGCCGGCAGGAGGCGGACGGGGGGTGGGGCGGGATCCAGCCCCCGTGGGTGTACTCGATCATCGCCCTCCACCTGCGCGGCTACGCGATCGACCACCCCGTCCTCGCGCGCTCGTTCGAGGGGCTCGAGCAGTTCACGATCCGGAGGGGAGACACCCGGATGCTCGAGGCGTGCCAGTCCCCCGTGTGGGACACGGCTCTCGCGACGATCGCCCTCAGCGACGCGGGAGTCGCTCCCGACGACGAGCGCCTCGTGCGCGCCGCGGGCTGGCTCCTCGGCGAGGAGGTCCGCGTGCGCGGCGACTGGTCCGTCCGACGGCCGGGAGTCCCGACGGGGGGGTGGGCCTTCGAGTTCGCGAACGACAACTACCCGGACGTGGACGACACCGCCGAGGTCGTGATGGCGCTCCGGCGCGTCGCGCTCCCCGACCCCTCGCGCGCCGAGTCGGCCGTGGTCCGCGGGGTCGAATGGGTCGAGGGGATGGTCTCCTCCGGCGGCGCCTGGGGAGCGTTCGACGCGGACAACCGCCGAGAGATCCTCTATGACCTCCCGTTCTCCGACTTCGGAGCCGTGATCGACCCACCGAGCGCGGACGTGACGGCCCATGCGGTCGAGATGCTCGCGGACGAGCGGACCGCGGACCCCGAGCGGATCCGTCGGGCGGTCGCGTGGCTGCGCGACGAGCAGGAGCCGGACGGAGCCTGGTACGGGCGGTGGGGCGTGAACTACGTGTACGGAACGGGCGCGGTCGTTCCGGCGCTCGTCGCCGCGGGGACGGACCCGGAGGACGTCGCGGTGCGTCGCGCCGTCTCTTTCCTCGAGTCCCACCAGAACGACGACGGGGGCTGGGGCGAGGACATCCGCTCCTACGACGACCCGACGCTTCGGGGCGAGGGCGTGTCGACGGCCTCCCAGACAGCGTGGGCGCTCCTCGCGCTCGTGTCCGCCGGAGAGGCCGCGAGCGACGCCTCCCGCCGGGGCGTCGACTTCCTCGTGTCGACCCAGCGCGACGACGGCAACTGGGACGAGCCGTGGTACACGGGCACCGGCTTTCCCGGGGACTTCTACATCAACTACGGCCTCTACCGTCTGTGCTTCCCCGTCACGGCGCTCGGCCGGTGGCTGCGTGCGGTGCGGCCCGGAGGGGAGGCTCCCGAGGTCGCGTCCGCCCTTCCGCACGCTCCCGACACGGGCGAGCGACCGTCCGGTCCGGCGGGCACTCGGGACGACGGAGCGGGTTCCGACGGTCGGCGTGGCCCGGCCCGCCGCCGACGCGACCCCGGGTCCCCGGAGGCCGGGCGGTGAGCGCGGATGCGGGCGGTCGTCCCGGTCCCGTTTTCCTCGCGCCGCTCCGCGTCGAGGCGAGCGCGGCTCGGCTCGGCGCGGGGAGCGCCGGGGTCGAGCGCATCGGGATGGGTCCCGCCCGTGCGACCGCCGCGCGGGCACGGCTCGAGCGGGCCCTTCCTGCGGGTTGCCCCGTCGTCGTCATCGGTCTCGCGGGCGCGCTCGTGGACGGTCTCGCACCGGGGGACGTCGTCGTCGCGCGCTCCCTCTCCGCGACGACTGCGGACCAGAGGGTGGACCTCGTCCACGGGGGCGAGGTCGCGAGGATCCTCTCGACCGCCGGGCTCCGTGTCCACCACGAGCCCGTCGTCTCCTCTCCCTCCATCGTGAGCGGGGACGCTTCTCGTCGGGCCGCCGCCGCGGGCGGGGCGGTCGCGGTGGACATGGAGTCCTTCTGGTGCGAGCCGCTCGCCCGCTCGAGGCCGTTCGCGGTCGTCCGGGTCGTCATCGACGTCCCGGGTCGGGAGCTCTGGTCGCCCTGGACCGTGCGCTCGGGTGCCCGCGCGTACCGGTCGATGGTGTCCGCCGCTCGCGCGCTTCGCCGGTGGTCGCCCGTTAGCGTCGATGGAAGCGCTCTCCAGGAGGTCGGTGATCTGTAATGGGAATCCCGTTCCGGCAGAACCTCGCGATGGCCAAGTACCTCGTGACACAGAAGCTGAAGGGCGTGGAGAGGTACCCGCTGATCGTCGAGCTCGAGCCCCTCTTCGTCTGCAACCTCTCGTGCCCGGGTTGCGGGAAGATCCAGTACCCGACCGACGTGCTCCGCAAGCGGGTCTCCCCCGAGCAGGCCTTCGCTGCGATCGAGGAGTCCGGCGCCCCGATGGTGTCCATCGCGGGCGGCGAGCCGCTCCTCCACCCGCAGATCGAGGAGATCGTCACCGGCCTCATGGCACGCAAGCGCTTCGTGTACCTCTGCACGAACGCGGTGCTCCTCCGCCGCAAGATGGACCGGTTCAAGCCGTCGCCCTACTTCTCGTGGGTCGTGCACATCGACGGGCTCGAGGAGCGACACGACCAGGCGGTCGACCGCGAGGGAGTCTTCCGGGAGGCGGTTGCCGCCATCCGTGAGGCCAAGAGCCGTGGATTTCGCGTCACGACCAACTCGACTTTCTTCTCGACGGACTCTCCGAAGACCGTGCGCGAGGTCCTCGACTTCCTCAACGACGACCTCAAGGTCGACGCGATGATGATCTCGCCGGCGTACGCGTACGAGAAGGCTCCGGACCAGGACCACTATCTCGGGGTCGCCCAGTCCCAGGAGATGTTCTCGGAGGCCTTCTCCGAGGGTCACCGCGCGCGCTGGCGGCTCAACCACACCCCGCTGTTCCTCGACTTCCTCGAGGGCAAGAAGGACTACCAGTGCACTCCGTGGGGGATACCGAGCTACTCGGTCTTCGGGTGGCAGCGGCCGTGCTATCTCATGGGGGACGGGTACACCGAGACCTACAGGGAGCTCCTCGAGACCACGGACTGGAGCAAGTACGGGCGAGGGAACGACCCGAGGTGCGACAACTGCATGGCTCACTGTGGCTACGAGCCCACTGCCGTGCTCGCGACGACGAAGTCCCTCCGCGAGTCGCTCCGCGCGGCGGTCGGCACCCACTGAGGCATCCGCCTCCTGTCCCGTCGCGTGGCCTCGCCGACGACGTCGCGCCGGCGACTGCGAGGAGGCGTACGATGTCGCTCCGGGCACGGGTCACGCCGGCGGGCGCCGGCCGATCTCTGCGGGGCTGTAGCTCAGCTGGTCAGAGCAACTGGTTTGCAACCAGTAGGTCACGGGTTCGAATCCCGTCAGCTCCACCAAATCGCCGTATTCAAACTCGCTCGAAGAAAAGAGCAGGTCGAACGGCGGGTAGTACCCCACGGCGGCGACCTTGCCGTCGCGCACCTCGATGCGGGTGAAGACGGTTTGGTTGAACCGCCGCCTGGTCGGTGCAGACGCCCGGGCGTAGGCGGTGGCGCAGTTGGTGGCGAAGCGCATCGCCGTCTCGAGGATCTCCTGCCATTCGGCCAGGTGGGCGTCGACCGCGGCGAGGCGTTCTTCGGCGGCGCGCACGTCGGTGGCGATGCGGGTCTGCTCGGCCTTCAACGTGGTGACGTCGATGGCATTGGCGTAGTAAGCGTCGAGGAGCTTACGTCGTTCGGTGTCGGCCTTGGCGAGCTTGCGGGTGAGGAACTCGCGCTCGGCGGCGTTGCGACGTTGGCGGGCGGTGATCTCGGCTTCGAGCTCTTCGCGTAGACGTTTCAGCCAGGACTTGGGGAGCTGGATGCGCTGGTAGAGCTGTTCGACTTGGGCTTCGAGGTCACCGGCGGGCATGTAGGGCTCTTGGCAGCCGGTGGGGTTGCGGTTCTTCTGGCCCAGGCAGTACAGGTATTCGTAGCGGCCCTTGGCGAGCTGGAACGACAGGCCCCGCCCGCACACCCCGCAGAACAGGGTGCCCTTGAGGTAGTGGTTGTTGTGAACGCTCATCGAATCCAGCAGCGCGCGATCATCGAAAACGGCAGCAGGTCGGTCGGTTGTCAGTCTGCCTCGCGAAGCCCGAGGTTGTCCCGATCATCGTGGAAGTTGAGGTGGCGGTCCCCCGCCTGACGCCTGCCATCTGGTAGGTGTTCGGGCGACCGCCAAGTCACTCGAACGACAAGGGGACCACCACCGTGAAGAAGGA
>JAJZBW010000223.1 GCA_021798745.1 Actinomycetes bacterium | reverse complement strand
CCCTTGGCGTCCAACAGGGCGGCCCAGGCGATCTGACCGCTCTCGAGGAGGCTGTAGATCAGCACGGCGCGCGGCGTCGAGGCGGACCGGCCGGTGAACGAGGTCGAGCCCGAGAGCACGGTCAGCTTGCCCGCCCTCTGGAGCCCGTGGGTCACCATCTCGCCGTCCTGCGTGAATCCCTGGTCGCGCAGGCTCTGCGCCAGCGTCTCGAACGGACGGAACTCGTTGGCGAAGCTCTTGCACAGCTTGAGCCCCGAGCAGCGTTGCGAGCAGGCGCGACAGTGGAGCGCGGACGAACCGGAAGCGGCGTCGCAGATGACGCAGCTCCCGCAGCTCGGGCACGTGACACCGGCCGCAGCGGCCGACACACGGAGCCGGGCGTGCAGCGCGTCCAGCGGAGTGAGGCGCGGAAGCGCCGCCGCGACTGCGACCCCGGCGGCGACGAGACGCCGGCGGCTGATGACGCGTCGACCTTCCGGCTCGAGCGCACCCGCATCGCGTGCCGGATCGGGCTCGAGCAGCGCCTGCACGCCCGGCGCGCCGAGGACGACGCGCTCGAGCGAGCCCGTTCGCCCGAGCACGAGCGCAGCCGGCGTCGCCGTGATCCCGTAGCGCACGGCGAGCGCCCCGCCGTCCGCGACGTGACGTGTCGCGGCGCTCGCTGCAGCGCGGAACGCGGGCTCGTCGACGAGCGGCGCGCCGGTCACGAGCACGAGTCGCACGCCGGTGGTGGCCTCGTCGAAGCTCTGCAGCGTCGGCAGGAGCGAGCGGCATGCCGAGCATCCCGGCTCGAGGAAGGCGACGACCGTTCGCTCGGCTCCCGCCGCGAGATCGCGCAGGCTAGGGAGCGCGGGGCTCGGGTGCGCGTGGCGCCGACGGTGCACCACGACGGCGCCGACAGCCATAGGAGCGAGCGGCACGGCGAGCCAGGCCGGGTGCTCCCCGAGCGCGGTGAGCGGCCATCCGGCACCACCGGCGAGGACGACGAGCGACGAGGCGAGCAGCGTCGCGTTGCGCACGAGAGGGTGCCTGCTGAGCACCGCCCCCTCGAGGTGGCCGAAGCACCCGCACGAGCTGCCGTCGCCGGCAGCGACCCGGCGAGCGACGAGGGCCGAGAAGCCGACCAGCGTCGCTGCCGCGACGGCGGCAGCCAACCTGCTCGTGCGCGCCTCCAGGAGGCCTGCCGCGACCGCCAGCTCGACGACGGGCACGGCGCGGGCCGCCGGGCGCGCCCACCGGGGCAGCCCCGCGTACTCTCCGAGGCGACGCACCGCCGACGCGTCGAGGAGCTTCGCGAGCCCGGCGAGCGCAAAGGCTCCGGCGAGGGCGATGCGGACGAGCAGCAGTCCCGGGGCCATGGTGGCGACGACGCTAGGACGGGGTCGAGCACGGCGCATCGGCAAGACTGCCCATCGCCGGACCGCTCGTGTGCCCACCGCGGCCGCGTGCACCCTCGCGACCGTTCGTCGCCGGCCGCGAGCGCGCGCGTCGCCGTCGGGCCCGAGCCGGCCCCTCTAGCATCGAGGCCCGTCCTCGTCTCGGCCGGCGGAGCCCGGCGACGCCGAGCCCGCGGGCAACGCGCTCCGGCACACCTCGACCGCCTCGACGAGCCCGAGCCACCCGGAGAAGGGAAGCGGCCCGACGCCGTCGTCGGACACGACGACACCCATCAGCTGCGATCCTCTCTCGAGAGTCAGGTGGACCACCACGCGGGAGCAGGGCACCGTTGCTTCCTCTGGATACGGGACGCCGCCCGGCGACGCCGGTGGCGATCTTCGCACCTCTCATGAGAAGAGGGCATCGGGAAGCCTCCCCATCGAACAGGGCCGTCCGCCGTCGGGCGAGCTACTGTCGGTGCCCGGTTCGGAGGCGCGCGGTGACAGCACTGTTCGAACGAGAGAGCGCGCTTCGCGCGATCGACGCTGTTCTCGGGCGCGCGGGCGACGGCGGCTCCGGCGTGCTGGCCCTCGTCGGGGAGGCCGGGCTCGGCAAGACGACGCTGCTCGCGCGCCTCCTCGGGGAGGGGCGCTTCGCGCGCACGGCGCACGTCGCATGCTCGGAGGTCGACGGCTCGATCCCGTTTGGCGTGCTCGACCTGCTCCTCGGTCAGGCGGGCGTGCAGAGCGCTCCGCTCAGGGACCACGACGGGCGCAGGGTGAGCCACCACGCGAGCGACGCGCGTGTGCACCGTTACGAGCAGCTGCTCGACTGGCTCGGTAGCGGCATCCGGGCGCCCCTGCTCCTTGCCGTGGACGACCTCCACTGGGCCGACCCGGACTCGATCGAGCTGCTCTGCCTCGTGTGCCGGCGGCTCGAGAGCGTGCCCGTCACGGTGGTCGTCACGATGCGTCCCTTCCCCCACACCGCGGTCGAGCAGGCGATGCTCCTCGCGTACGACGGCGTCGCCCACGTGGAACGCCTCCTGCCGCTCTCGGACCCCGCCGGTGCCGCGCTGCTCGCGGAGCACCTCGGAAAGCTCCCCGCGGACGACGAGCTGCAGGCGGCGAGCCGTGCCGCCGCGGGCAACCCTCTCCTTCTCGTCGAGTGCGCCGCGGCGCTCGCACGCGGCGAGGACCTGACCGCCCCCTCGGCCGCAGGCGGCGGGATCTTCCTCCCGCGCTTCGCCGGGGTCGGCGCCTCGGCGCTGCACTGGGCGCGGGCGGCGAGCGTGCTCAGCACGAGGTTCCGACCCGTGCTCGTCACCGAGCTCGCGGGACAGTCCGAACGGGAGGCCGCGGCGTCCCTGCAGCACCTCTGCGCGGCGGGCCTGGTGCGCTCCTCCGCCGACGGGAAGGCGGAGTTCGTGCACCCCCTCGTCCGCCAGGCGCTCTACGAGGACCTGCCGCCCCTCGTCCGCCAGGGGCTGCACGCGAGCGCCTTCCGGCTGCTTCGCGAGCGGGGCGCCGAGGCGGGGGAGCTGCTCTCCCACGCCCTGTCAGCCGACCTGAGCGGGGACGCGTCGGCGGCGAGCATGCTCGCGGCGGCAGGTGAGGGTGCGCTCGCCGCCGGAGCCGTGGCGACCGCGGCGCGGCACCTCGCACGCGCGGTCGAGATCTCGTCGAGCACGGCCCCGCCCTCGCTGCGCCTCCAGCTCTCGCAGGCGTGGCTGGCGACGGGCGACCTCAGCGCGGCCGAAGGCTCCCTACGAGAGACGCTCCGGATCGAGGATCTCCCCCTTGCGGAGAGGGTGCGCTCGCTGCGTCTGCTCGCGCAGGCGCAGTTCGCCTCGGCGAAGGTCGCCGACGCCAAGCGCACGGCATCTCGCGCGAGCGCGCTCGCTCGCGGGCTCGACCGGGACCTCGCCGTCGAGATCCGGCTCGACTCGGCCTACATCGACTGGCTGTTCGAGGGCATCCACGAGGCGCGACGCGCGATCGCCGACCTCGGCGAGGGCGTCGACGGCGCCATCGGCGAGGCCGCACGGCTGGCCGACGCCCACCTCGCCGTGATCGGCGGCGACGCCACCGCCGTCGAGGAGATAGCGGCCTCCGCTGCGGCGGAGATGCCGACGGCCGGCCAGCCGGTGCGCACTCCGTGGCAGTGGGACGCGCTCTTCAGCTGGGCCAACATCGCGAAGATCCTCGAGCGCTTCGACGAGAGCGAGCGCTGCTTCGAGCAGCTCGACGAGACGGCGCGGTCCCAGGGCGCCGCCGTGACCTTGCAGACGCTCGCGGTCAACCACGCGGACGCGCTGTGGCGGATCGGCGAGCTCGGGCAGGCCAAGGCCCTCCTCCTGCGCGCGGCCGAGCTCGTGGCGCTCGTCCCGAGCATCGCCCCGTTCAGCTACGTCGGGCTGGCTCACGTCGACAACGAGCTCGGCGACGACGAGGGAAGCGCTCGCTGGGCGGCCAAGGTCGAAGGGCTCCTCGAGTCCTCGATCGAGTCCCCCTATCTGCGGCTCTGGCTGCGCCTGTTCGAGTGCCGGCGCCTGCTCGCCGCGGGCGAGGCGGTGCGTGCGGCCCGGGTCGCCGACGGGGCTGCCGACCTCGCCGAGCGCCAGGGCATCCTCGAGCCGTGCGTCGTTCCCTGGCACGCGAGCGCGATCGACGCCTACCTCGCCGCCGGCGAGCTCGATCGGGCCGAAGCGCTCTCGCAGCGCCTGACCGGGCTGTGCGAGCGACTCCCCTGTCGTGCGCCGCGCGCCGCCGCGCGTGTCGGCCTCGCCACCGTCACCTGGCTGCGCGGGCGGGACGGGGAGGCGTACGAAGGGTTCCAGGAAGCGCTCGACCATCACCGCGGGCTTCCTATGCCTCTCGCCGAGGCGGAGACCCTCCTCGCATTTGGCCGCTTCTGCCGCCGCAGCGGCCGGAGCAGCGAGGCGCGCGCGCTCCTCGGGCGCGCGCTCGAGCTCGTCGAGCCGGTCGGCGCGCGCCGCATCGGCCGGCTCGTCGAGCTCGAGCTCGCGCTGG
>JAJZBW010000013.1 GCA_021798745.1 Actinomycetes bacterium | reverse complement strand
GGACCGCGTGATGGTCATGTACGCGGGCAGGATCGTCGAGGGCACCGCGACGGAGACCCTCTTCGCGGAGATGCGCCACCCCTACACCGCGGCTCTCCTCGACTCGATCCCCCGTCTCGACAAGAGCCGTTCGGAGAGGCTCGCCGCGATCCCCGGGATGCCACCGGACCTCACGCGCCGTCCCCCCGGCTGCGCATTCGCACCCCGCTGCGGCAATGCCCTCGACGACTGCCACCAGCACGTGCCACCGCTCGGGCCCGACGCGGGTGCCTCGGGTGCGCTCTCGCACGAGTTCGCATGCTTCCACCCCGTCCCCGCGGCGCGCGGCGGGCCTCCCGCAGACCGTCCGACCCGCGTCGAGGTGCGCGAGCCCGGCGCCGTCGCGACGCGCGCGAGCGCCGACCGCCGAGGTGAGACGATCCTCGAGCTCACGAACCTCGTCAAGGAGTACCCCGTCGCGACCGGATCGCCCGTCCGGCGCACGAAGGCGAGCGTCAAGGCCGTGTCCGGCGTCTCGTTCTCGGTCGGCCGCGGCGAGACCTTCGGGCTCGTCGGCGAGTCCGGGTGCGGCAAGACCACGATCGGACGGCTCACCGCCGCGCTCGAGCGGCCGAGCGCGGGCTCCGTGCGGTTCGACGGGGAGGACCTCGCGCGGATCAGCGCGGCCGCGCTCCGGCGGCGGCGCAAGGACCTGCAGCTCATGTTCCAGGACCCGTACGCGTCGCTCGACCCGCGCATGAACGTCCGCGCGATCGTCTCCGAGCCCCTCGTGAGCCAGCGCGTCGGCGACCGCCGGTCCCGCGAGGCGCGCGTCGCCGAGCTCCTCGGCGAGGTCGGCCTGCCGGCGCGCGTCGCGAGCCTGTACCCGCACGAGTTCTCGGGCGGCCAGCGCCAACGGATCGGGTTCGCCCGGGCGCTCGCGCTCAACCCGAGCCTCATCGTCGCAGACGAGCCCGTGTCCGCCCTCGACGTGTCGATCCAGGCGCAGATAATCAACCTCATGCGGTCGCTCCAGGAGCGCCACGGGCTCACGTACATCGTGATCTCGCACGACCTCGCGGTCGTGAAGTACCTCGCCGACCGTATCGGCGTCATGTACCTCGGCAAGCTCGTCGAGCTCGCGAGCGGCGAGGACCTCTACTCGCGCCCCGCCCACCCGTACACCCGGGGCCTCATCGACACGGTCCCGGTCCCGGACCCCGCGCTCAGCCGGAGGGTCGGGGCGCCCGCGGTCCGCGGCGAGCTCCCGAGCCCCGTGAACCCCCCGAGCGGGTGCAGGTACCGCACGCGCTGCCCGGCCGCCCAGGAGAGGTGCTCGGCCGAGGAGCCGCCGCTGCGCGCGTTCGGGCCCGGGCACGTCGCCGCGTGCCACTTCCCGCTCCGCCGCCCCCTCGGGGACCTCGACCTCGCCGGGGCCGTCCGGGCGGACGGAGCAACCGGGACGGGGATCTAGGCGACACGCGTCGGGGGGCGCTCCCGCGCGGACGCGTGCGCGAGCGAGCCGATCGGCCCTACCGCCGCGGGCCGTCCGCGCCGTCTACTTGCCGGGAGGCCCGCGCGGCCCGGGTCGAACGAAGGCCCGCACCCCCGCGCGCGCAGAGGCGGGACGATCCGTAGATGGCGGCACCAAGGCGGTCACGGGAGCGTGCGCCCGTCGGTCCGAGAGCGGCCCGCCTACCGACCCCTCCCCGAGGTCGCCCGACGCGCCGCCCCTCGCGGGCCCGCCGCGCCGGAGCGCTCGCCGCGCTCCTCGCCGGCGCGGGGATCGTCGCGCTCGTGGCCGTCGGGATCGCGGGCGAGCACGACGGGTCGCCCCCGGCCGCGCGCACCGGTCCGGCGGAGCGCGCGGCCGCGCTCGTCGCCGCCATACCGGACGGGACGTTCGACGCGGTCGGGACGAGCGGGGCCGCGACCGTTCCGGAGCGCCTCCACGGCCAGCCGTCGCTCACGATCCGCGGGCTCCCGGAGGTCTTCTACGACGGGGCCGAGTTCTGCCCGTACTGCGCGGCCGAGCGCTGGGCGATCGTCGCCGCCCTGTCGCGCTTCGGGACCTTCTCCGGGCTCGGTGCGACCGCATCGGGTGCGCATGACGTCTTCCCGGGGACCGAGAGCTTCCGCTTCGCGGGCTCGCGCTACTCGAGCCCGTACGTCGCGTTCGTCGGGCTCGAGGAGTACTCGAGCTCGACCGTGGACGGCTCCTACGTCCGCATCGCGCGTCCGAGCCCCGCCCAGTCCCGGCTGATGGCGACCCACGAGCGACCGCCCTTCGCGAGCGGCGGGGGCTTCCCGTTCGTAGACGTCGCGAACCGCTACCTCCTGCCGGGAGGTGCCGTCGACCCGTCCCTGCTCTCGGGCCTCTCCCTCGACGAGATCGCCGTTGCGCTCTCCGACCCCTCGGGCCGGGTCGCGCGCTCCGTCGACGGTGCCGCGAACCTCCTGGCCGCCGCCGTCTGCGGCGCGACGGCCGGTCACCCGAGGGCCGTGTGCACGTCTCCCGGCGTGCGCGGCGCCGCCTCGCGCCTCGCCTCGCAACGTCCGCTCCCCTAGCCGGCTGCTGCCGGTCGGGAACGCTGTAGCGTACGATACAGTCGGGACGCGCGTGCAGCGCACCCCGGTCGACGCGAGGAGCGGGCACATGGCCGACGGACACGACGAGACGAGGACCGCTCCGACGAGAGGAGTCGCGGCCGGCGAGCGCGGCACGAGCGCCGCACCGGGTGCGGCGGGACCGCTGCTCGAGGCGGAGATCGGGTTCCGACTGAGCCGCCTCGTACGGACCCTCCGCGCCGAATGGTCCCGCGAGCTCGCCGATCTCGAGATCACGCCGCCCGAGGCCGCCGTGCTCCGTGCCGTCGCCGAGAGGCCGGGCTCGTCCCTCCGTGCGCTCGCGCGTCTGCTCGGAGCGGAGCCCATGACCGCGAAGCGGTGCGTCGACGAGCTCGAGCAGCGGGGACTCCTCTCGAGCGCCCACCGGGGCGAGGATCGCCGGCCTCGCGCCCTCGAGCTCACGGGCGCGGGAGCGTCCCTCGCAGCGCGCGTTCACGCGCTCGTGGCGAGCCGGGACGCCCGGCTCGCCGCGGCGCTCGGCGAACGCGGCCGCCACGCCTTCGAGATCGCGGTCGGAGCGCTCGAGGAGCACGTCGCCCGCACGAGCCGCGAGCACGGCGGGGGCGAGCCGTCCGACGAGCGCCCCGCAACGCGGGCCGAGCGCCCGTGCGGGCCCCGGTGGGACGGCGACCACCGGACGGGCGCGACCTGGGACGAGCGGTTCGCGTCACGGCCCTGGCCGACGGAGCCGGACCCGTGCCTCGTCGAGCTCGCGTCCGGTCTCCGGCCCGGCCGAGCCCTCGACCTCGGGTGCGGACCGGGAAGGAACGCGATATGGCTCGCACGTCAGGGCTGGGCGGTCACGGCCGTCGACGCGTCCGCGGTCGGGCTCTCCCAGGCCGCGAGCCGCGCGGCCGAGCTCGGTGTCTCGTTCACGCCCGTCCAGGCGGACCTTCTCTCCTACGACCTCGACGCGAGCACCGCGGAGATCGTCGTCGTCGCGAACCTGCACCTGCTCCCGGCCGAGCGCGGCGCGTTCTTCGCGCGCGCGTGCGCGGCCGTCGCACCGGGCGGCCACCTGCTCGTCGTCGGGCACCATGTCGACTCGCTCGGTCGGACGGGCCCGACGAACCCCGAGCGGCTCTACACGGAGGAGATCCTCCACGAGCTCCTCGCGTCGCTGCCGGCGACGATCTGGCGGCGCGAGCACGCGGGGCTCGAGGGCGAGCCGCCGGTCGTCGACGTCGTCGCGTGGGCGACCGCCCCGTCCGAGGGAGAGTCGACGAGGTGAGCGCGTCGCACGCAGCCGACCGTGGACCTCGCATCGCTCCTCCCGGAGCAGGCCGACGGCACCACCATCCGCTCGCGCTCGTCGTGATCGCGACGGCTCAGCTCATGGTCATGCTCGACCTCACCATCGTGAACATCGCCCTCCCGTCGATGCAACGCGAGCTCCACTTCTCGTCGACGAGCCTCACCTGGGTGATCGACGCGTACGTGCTCGCGTTCGGCGGGCTGCTGGTCCTCGGTGGCCGTGCGGGGGACTTCTTCGGACGGCGGCGGATGTTCGTGGTGGGCGTCGCCCTGTTCGCCGCCGCATCTCTCGCAGGCGGGCTCGCGAGCGACCAGGCGATGCTCGTCGTCGCCCGCGCCGTCCAGGGGGTCGGCGCGGCGGTCGCGTCGCCGACGGCTCTCTCGCTCGTCGCGACGACCTTCGACGAGGGTGCGGAGCGGAACCGGGCCATGGCCGTGTACGCGGGAATGTCCGCCGCGGGGGGCGCCCTCGGGCTCCTCCTCGGCGGGATCCTCGTCGACATCGCCTCGTGGCGCTGGGTCCTGTTCGTGAACGTCCCGATCGGGGCGCTCGTGCTCGCCCTGTCGCCCGTCGCGCTCCCGATTGGGGCGCAGCGCCGTCGCTCGGGCGACCGTCTCGACGTCCCCGGCGCGCTCGGCGCGTCGGCGGCGACCACGCTTCTCGTCTACGGGCTGATCCGGGCGTCGGACGCCGGATGGTCGAGCACGGGCACCATCGCGTCGTTCGTCGCGGCGGCCGCCGTGCTCGCCGCGCTCGTCGCCTTCGAGAGCCGAGCCACGTCGCCGCTCGTCCCGCTCGGCTTCCTCCGGGATCGCAACCGGGCGACGGGCTACGGGATGATGCTCCTGCTCGGTGCCGCGATGCTCTCGCTCATCTTCTTCCTCACGCAGCTCCTCCAGGACGTCCTCCACTACAGCCCCATACGTGCGGGCGCCGCGTACCTCCCGATCCCGACAGGAGTCGCCCTCACGAGCGTCGTCGTCTCCCGCCTGCTCGGGAGGATCCCCCTGCGTGCCTTCCTCACGCTGGGACCGCTCCTCGTGACGGGCGGGCTGTACTGGGTCTCCCAGATCTCCGCCGGCTCGCGCTACGGCAACATCCTCCCGCCGCTCGTCCTGATCGGCGTCGGGATGGGGCTCTCGTTCATGCCTCTCACCCTCAACGCCGTCGCCTCCGTGCGCGGCGACGACTCCGGCCTCGCATCGGCGCTCCTCGCGACGAGCCAGCAGGTCGGTGGATCGCTCGGGCTCGCCGCCCTCGTCACCGTGTCCACGGCGGCCGCACGCGACCAGCTCCACCTCCTGCTCCGTTCGACGGACGTCGCGCTGACGCCGGCGCGCGTCCGCGCCCTACGCGTCGCCGCGGGGGTCCACGGCGTCGACATGGCCATCCGGGCCGGCGCCCTGGCGACAGTCCTCGCGTTCGCGCTCGCCCTGCTCCTTCGGACACGCGGTCCCGCCGCCCTCCCGGACGCCGCGGGCGGTCACGAGCGACGCGAGACCGTGCGGCTACGCTCGGCGCGCCCGGACCGGGCGACGCCTACGGGAGGACGCTCTCGGTGAGATCTCCGAACCGGTCCGGACGGGTCTGCGTCGTCGGGTCCGTCAACACGGACTACGTGCTCCGCGTCGCGCGTCGACCCGATCCGGGCGAGACCGTCGCGGACGCGACGCTCGAGGTCCACCCCGGTGGCAAGGGAGCGAACCAGGCCATCGCCGCCGCCCGATCGGGCGCGGCGGTCGACATCGTCGCCTGCGTCGGCGCCGACGCGCCCGGCGCGGCACGCATCGTGGACCTCCGCGCGGAGAGCACCGGGACCGAGCACGTCGTCGTGACCTCCCGCGCCCCCACAGGCGTCGCCATGATCACGGTCACCCCCGACGGCGAGAACGCGATAGTGGTCGCCCCGGGCGCGAACTCGCTCCTGTCCCCCGCCGACCTCGAACCGGCCCGCGAGGCGCTCGCCCGAACGGACGCTCTCGTGGTCCAGCTCGAGGTGCCCGTCGCCACCGTCGTCCGTGCGGCCGAGCTGCTCGCTCCCGGCGCGCTCCTCGTCGTGAACTGCGCCCCCTTCCGGCCCCTCCCGAGCTCGCTCCTCGCCCGGGCCGACGTGCTCGTCGCGAACGTCGGGGAGGCGGCGGCGCTCACCGGGCGCGACGCGCGGGCTGGCGCCGCCGCGCTCGCGGCCTCGGCTCGCCGCCTCGGACCGAGGTCCGTGGTCGTGACGGCAGGACGCGACGGCGCGTACGTGTCCGCCTCGCGCGGGTCCTCCCGCCATCCGGCTCCTCGCGTCACCGCTCTCGACACGACCGGAGCGGGCGACGCGTTCGTCGGAGCCCTCGCGGCCGACCTCTCCCGCGGCTCCTCCCTCGACGACGCGGTCGCGCGTGCGGTGCTCGTCGGTGCGTCGACGGTCCAGTCCCCGGGCGCGCTCGCACGGGTGCCGCCCGGCCTGTTCGCCGGCTGACCCCGCCGCCGCTCCGGGCCCGACGGGCCGGGCGGGACACCGCACGAGCCGTCGGGCGGCGCGGTGTCTAGCGTGGTGCGCGTGAGGCACGCCCCGATCCTCTCGTTCCTCGGCGCCGCCGGGACCGTGACGGGGAGCCGCTTCCTCCTCGAGACCGACCGGGCACGCGTCCTCGTCGACTGCGGCCTCTTCCAGGGGCTGCGCGCCCTCCGGCAGAGGAACTGGGCTCCGTTCCCCGTCGATCCCTCCTCGGTCGACGCCGTCGTCCTGACCCACGCCCACGTCGACCACTGCGGGTACCTGCCCGCGCTCGTGCGGGACGGGTTCGCCGGGCCGATCGTGTGCACGCCGGCGACCGCCGACCTCGCGGGCATCGTCCTCCCGGACGCGGCCCACCTCCAGGAGGAGGAGGCGTCCTACGCGAACGCCCGCGGCTACTCGAAGCACCGCCCCGCCCTCCCGCTGTTCACGCGGGACGACGCGGCGACCGCCCTCTCTCTGTTCCGACCCGCGGGCTACGGCGAGCGCGTCGAGGTCGCGCCGGGCCTCGACGCGGAGCTCGTGTCGGCCGGTCACATCGTCGGCTCGGCGAGCGTGCTCCTGCGTGTCGACGGGGACGGCCCCCGCAGCCTCTTCTTCAGCGGGGACGTCGGGCGCCCGCACCACCGCATACTCCGCCCGCCTCCGACCCCGCCGTCGGCGGACGTGCTCGTCGTCGAGTCCACGTACGGGAACCGGATCCACGAGCCGACCGGGCGAGCGCTCGACCGGATGGCCGAGGCGATCGTCGACACGGCGCACCGAGGCGGGAGCGTCGTGATCCCCGCGTTCGCCGTGGACCGCACCGAGGTCCTCCTGATGGCCCTCGCCGACCTCGTGCAGGCGGGGAAGATCCCGCGCCTGCCGATCTACGCGGACAGCCCGATGGCACTCGCTGTGCTCGACGTGTACCGCCGCGCGATCGCCGGCGGAGCAGCGGACGTGGCGGTCACGCCGGGCGCGTCCGACCCGTTCGACCCTGCAGGCGAGCTCCACGAGCTGCGGACACCCGAGGAGTCGCGCTCGCTCAACGAGCTCGGGTTCCCCTCGGTCATCATCTCCGCGTCCGGGATGGCGACCGGCGGACGCGTCCTCCACCACCTCGTGCGCTGCCTCCCCGACCCCCGGTGCACGGTGATCCTTCCCGGGTACCAGTCGGAAGGGACCCGCGGGCGACAGCTCTCGGACGGGGCGCGAACGGTGAAGATGCTCGGTCAGTACGTCCCCGTGCGGGCGCGCGTCGTCGTCGCGGACGCCTTCTCCGCGCACGCGGACGCGGACGAGCTCGTCTCCTGGCTGGCCCCGGTCGCGCCGCCGGGCACCTGCTACGTCGTGCACGGCGAGCAGCCGGCCGCGGACGCGCTCGCGGGTCGCCTCGCGGACGAGCTCGCCTGGAAGGCCGTCGTCCCGAACGCGGGCGAGCGCGTCCGGGTGGACCGGCTCCGGTGACCCTCTTCGAGGGCGGTCCGGGGCGCCTCCGCGGCCGCGCCGACGACGGAGCCGACCGTCCGCTCGTCGTCGGGGTGATGGGCTCCGCGAGCGGCACGATCGACCCGGCGGTCGCCGCGAGCGCGCGTGCGCTCGGTCGCGCGATCGCGCGCTCCGGGTGCACGCTCATCACCGGAGCGTGCCCCGGGCTTCCCCAGGAGGCCGTGCTCGGTGCGTCGGAGTGCGGCGGGCTCGTGCTCGGGATCTCGCCCGCCCTGTCCGAGCAGGAGCACGTCGCGCGCTACCGGTCCCCGACCGAGGGCTTCTCCGCCATCATCTACACGGGATCCGGCCTCATGGGGCGGGAGGTCGTGAACATCCGCTCCTCGGACATCGTCGTGATCGCGGGGGGTCAGTCCGGGACGCTCGGCGAGTTCGCGATCGCGTACGACGAGGGCCGGCTCGTCGGAGCGCTCGTCGGGAGCGGCGGAGTCGCGGACATGGTGGAGACCGTCGTCACGCGGCTGACGAAGCAGACCGGGGCGCGAGTCCTCTACGACAGGGATCCCGAGAGGCTCGTCGCTCGCCTCGTCGACTACTACCGCACCGTGCACTACCAGAGACCGCACTCGCTCTTCGAGCGTCCCGGGCGCGCCGAGGGCCCCGCGACCTCCCCGCCCGACCCCTGACCGGCCCGCGCCTCGGGCTCGGTCTCGTCAGCTCGGTGACGTCGCGTCGAACACCTGGAAGGCGAGCCGCGCGTCGTAGAGCCCGTCCGCCCGTGCGATACCGGCGAGACGGGCTCGAACGGCCTCGCGCGCCTCGTCGAGCCGCCCCTCGGGGATCCCGACGGACGCGAGGGAGTCCTCGTCGACTATCGCGTCCCGCTCGACCGTGGCGACGACCTCGTACGGGGTGGACGCGACGCCGACCCACCCCGCCTGCTCGAGCAGGGTCGTCGTCGACGCGGCGTCCGCGAGGCTGAACGGTCCCGTCGGCTGCGTCGGCCCGGGTGTCGCCGGCACACGAGGAAGGAACGGCGCGAGCGCGGACAGCACGAGCCACGGGTTGCGCGACGGATCGCACCAGCACACGAACGTGAACCGCCCGCCCGGGACGACGTGCGACCGGACGTTCGCGAACGCGGCGACGGGATCCTCGAAGAACATCACCCCGAACTGGCTCGCCGCGGCGTCGAACGGGCCACCGGGGATCGTGTCGCACTGCGCGTCGGCGACGACGAACGACGCGTTCGCCACCTTGCCGTCGTCGGCCCGACTGCGGGCGAGCGCGCACAGCGGCGCGGAGATGTCCGCCCCGGTGACCGATCCCGACGGGAGCCGCTCCGCTATCGCGAACGTCGCGGTCCCTCCCCCCGACCCGATCTCGAGCACGCGCTCGCCGGGCGACGGGGCGAGGTGGTCGAGGAGGTAGCTCGTGACCTCGGCCGTCATCCGCTCCCGACGCGGCCAGGTGGAGACCCACCGGGGGTCGTTCCACCTCCGACGCTCCTCCTCGTTCGCGAGACCGCGACGCTCGTCGCCACCCACTTCCGGCCTCCCCACGGCGCCACGTCGTCGCCAGTGGACCGCACAGTACCGGGCGCGGCCACGGCGCGGTGCCGCTCCCGCCGCGACCTCCCCGTCCGCCGCTCCTCAGCGGCCCACGGCGTCTCCCCGAGACGCCCGCGGCTCGTCCGGGACGCGGGTGAGCCGCCACACACCAGGGAGGAGCCCGGCCGCGAGCACGGCCTTGACCGCCTCTCCGGCGAGGAACGGGGTGAGGCCGAGCGCGATCGCCCTCGCGAGGCCCACGTGCAGGTCGACCGCGAGCCACGCGACCCCGAAGGCGAAGATCACGACCTCCCCCGCGAGCATCGCGGGGAGCGCCCAGAGAACCCGTCGGTCCGCACCGCGCTCCGCGAGGTACCCGCACACGGCTCCCGCGGCCACGAACCCGAAGACGTAGCCCATCGACGGACCCTGCCAACCCGCCGTGTGCCCGACGAACCACGGGAGGCCGAGCCACCCGGCGACGAGGTACAGCGCGAGCGCGGCGGCCGACCTCCTCCACCCGAGGGCACACCCCGTGACGAGCACCCCGAACGTCTGGCCCGTCACGGGGACCGGCGTGAATCCCAGGTGGACGACGACCTGTGCCGACGCGCCCACGAGGGCGGCTCCGGCGAGCACCGTCGCGACGTCGCGCACCGCCGCCCCCGGTACGAGGTCGGCGAGAACTGTCGGACGCCTCCGCGGTAGGGCGAGCGAGCTGGACGACATGGTTCCCCTTCCTCACCGTTCTCCTGGTGCGGGCCTGCCGGTGCGGGCCTGCCGGTGCGGGCCTGCCGGTGCGGGCCTGCCGGTGCGGGCCTGCTGGTGCGGGCCTGCTGGTGCGGCAGAGTCTCGGGCCCCCCGCTCGGCCCGTCAAGAGAGCTGCTCGCGGGCCTGCGCCCGGACCTCTCGCCCGGGGTCACGCGACCGGCTCTGCACCCGTCTTCGGTGGCACGACCGTGTACGGTGCGAACGTCGACGTCAGCTCGTCCACGAGCAGCGGGCGCCCGACGGTCGGAAGCGCCCTCTGGGGGCACGCGGGTCGGTCGCACACCTTGCACCCGGGACCGATGAGCGTCGCTGCGCCCCGCTCGTCGAGCCCCTCTCCCGAGCCGTAGACGAGGGAGGGCGCGTGGCGAAGGTCGCAGCCGAGCCCGACCACGAAGGTCTTCCCGGGCTGCCCGAACGCGTCGTGCCCGCTGCGCACGACGCGTGCGATCCACAGGTACCGCCTCGCATCGGGCATCTCCGCGACCTGCCGGAAGATCCTGCCCGGGTCGGAGAACGCCTCGAACACGACCCACAGCGGGCAGGCCCCGCCGACGCGCGAGAAGTGGAACGACGAGGCGGTCTGCCGCTTGGACATGTTCCCCGCCCGGTCGACCCGGACGAACGCGAAGGGGACCCCACGAGCCCCCGGGCGCTGGAGCGTGCTCAGCCGGTGGCACGCGGCCTCGAAGCCGACGTCGAACACCGCACGCAGGCGCTCCACGTCGTACCGGACCTCGACGGCGCTCGAGAGGAACCTGCCGTAGGGCATGAGCACGGCGCCCGCGAAGTAGCTCGCGAGGCCGATCCTCGCGAGCGCCCGTGCGTCGTCGCTCGCGAGGCCCCCGCCCGCGACGACCTCGTCGAGGCGCTCGCCGTGCTCGAGGTACGCGACCTGCGTCGCCAGCTGGAACGCCTGCCGCGAGGGCCGGAGCTCCCGCGACACGGCCAGCGCGCGCGACGAGGCGTCGAACCTGCGCACGACCTCCGGCGCTTCGCGAGGGTCGAGCTCGCGCACCTCGACCCCGTGTCGCCGGGCGAGGCGCTCGACGAGCCGCTCTCGGGCGTTCCCCGGGGCGATCCCCTCCTCGGCGACGAGCTCCTCGGCGAGGACGTCGAGGTCGCCGACGTAGTTGTCCCGGTCGTAGAAGAAGTCCCTCACCTCTTCGTACGCGGTGAGGAGCCCGTCGCCCGCGAGCGTGCGCGCCTGCTCGAGCGCGTCCCGGTACCTCCGGTGCAACAGCACGAGCGCCCTGCTCGCGCGTGGGGCGCGTGCGACGAGCTCGCGGATCTCCGCGGGACCGACGGGCTCGCCCTCGAGAGCGTCCGCCGTCGCCTCAGCGATCTCCGCGACGAGCCGTGCCCGCTCGTCGGTCGACAGCGCGCCCGGCTCCACCCCGAGACAGCGGGAGATGCGCAACAGGACGCCCGGCGTGAGCGGGCGGCGGTCGTGCTCGATCTGGTTGAGGTAGCTCGCGGACACGCCGACGTCCCGCGCGAGCCGCACCTGCGTGAGCCGGTTCCTCTCGCGCAGCTCACGGACCCGGGCGCCCGCGAAGAGCTTCTCCCCCGCCACGCCACCCCCTCTGCGAACGCGGACATTAGCATCGTTTGCAGAACTGCGTCCGATCGCGCACACGATTCCCCGGCCGAGCGCCTGGACGTGCGCAGCGGTTGGTGGAAGGATCGCGCGTAGAGCGAGGGCCGGGATTAGCACCCGCGCGTCGGGGCACGATCCACCGGCGGGCCCGGGGGCGGTCGACGTGGCTCTCGCGCGCAGGTCGACGCCGAGCAGGGAGAACCAGTCCTATGGAAGCGCACGACGCGGACGTCAAGCGCGGGCTCGCGGGAGTCGTCGCCGACACGACGGCGATCTCGATGGTCAACGAGGCTACGAACTCGCTCCTCTACCGCGGCTACCCCGTCCAGGAGCTCGCGGGTGGGTGCAGCTTCGAGGAGGTCGCCTACCTCCTGTGGAACGGCGATCTACCCGGCGCGTCGGATCTCGCGGAGCTCGAGAGCGCCGAGCGGTCCCTGCGCCCGGTCCCCGGGGAGGTCCTCGCGACGCTCTCCGAGCTACCCGCCACGTGCCACCCCATGGACGTCCTTCGCACGGGCGTGAGCCTCCTCGGTGCGCTCGACCCCGCCGAGGGAGACAACTCCCCGGACGCGAACCGGCGCAAGGCCCTCGCGATGATGGCGCGAATCCCGACGATCGTCGCCGCCGAGCAGCGTCGCCGCCGGGGCCAGGCACCTGTCGCCCCCGATCCCGGGCTCTGCTTCGCGGAGAACTTCCTCTACATGACCTTCGGCTCGAGGCCGGACCCCGACACGCTCCGGAGCTTCGAGACCTCGCTCGTCCTCTATGCCGAGCACAGCTTCAACGCGTCCACCTTCACCGCCCGAGTCGTCGCCTCCACGCTGTCGGACATCTACTCCGCGGTCGTCGCCGCGATCGGTGCGCTGAAAGGGCCGCTTCACGGGGGCGCGAACGAGGCGGTCATGGTCATGCTCGAGGAGATACACGACCCCGAGAGAGCGGAGACCTGGCTCGACGAGGCACTCGCTGCGAAGCGCACGATCATGGGGTTCGGGCACCGCGTCTACAAGCACGGGGACAGCCGCGTCCCGACGATGCACGCGGCGCTCGAGACCCTCGCGCGCACCCGCCCCGACGGGCCACGCCTCCTGTCCCTGTACGACAGGCTCGCCGCTGCGATGCTCGACGCGAAGGGCATCCACCCGAACCTCGACTACCCGTCGGGCCCCGCGTACTACCTCATGGGATTCGACGTCCCCATCTACACCCCGATCTTCGTCGTGAGCCGCATCACGGGCTGGACCGCCCACGTCATCGAGCAGCTGTCCGCAAACTCCCTCATCCGTCCGCTCAGCTCCTACGTCGGGCCCGCCGAGCGCTCCCTCGCGGGGACCCGAGAGCGCGACTGACGCGCCCCGCGAGCCGTGCGTCGCCCGTCGTGACATCCGGCACTTCCCGGACGACCCTCCCGACGCGCACGCTGTCGAGGTGCGGGCTCGTCGTGGTGGCGCATCGCGGTGCGGTGCGGGTGGGCCTCGGGGCGCCGCTCGCCCGGCTCCACCCTCGGGCGGCTGCTCCGCGGCACGAGACCGCCCCGCGCGGCGCGCGCCGCCGGCCGCTCGCGGACGGCCGGGGACGTGACCGCGTCGGTCGTCTCGGCCCTCCTCGCGGCCTGCTGCTTCGCGGGGGCGGCGGTCCTGCAGCAAGAGGCCGCCCAGTCGACCTCGCGCGAGGAGGCGCTCCGGATCCGGCTGCTTCTCGTGCTCCTTCGCCGTCCGAGGTGGCTCGCGGGGATCGGCCTCCTCGTCTCGGGGTACGCGCTCCAGGCCGTCGCGCTCGCCTTCGGGCCGGTCGCCCTCGTCCAGCCGATAGTCGTCACCGAGCTGGCGCTCGCGATCCCCGTCGCGATCTGGCGACGCCGGCGGCGCCCGACGCGGCGCGACTGGCTCGGGATCGTCGCCGTGCTCGCGGGAGTGGCGGGGTTCCTCCTCGTCGCGTCCCCCGCCGAGGGGACGGCCGACCCCGACGTCCTCACGTGGGTGGTCTCGCTCGTGCCGGTCGGCGGCCTCGTGGCCGTCCTCGTCGCGGTCGCGGTCTCGACCAGCGGGCGCCGACGGGCGATGCTCCTCGGCGCCGCGGGCGGAGCGTCCTTCGGACTGCTCGCTGTCCTCACGAAGGCGACCGCCTTCGAGGTCGGACGGGACGCGCTCGGGACCCTCTCGTCGTGGCAGCCCTACGCCCTCGTCGCGGTCGGCATCGCCGCTCTCGTGGTCTCCCAGAGCGCCTACCAGGCGGGTCCGCTCGCGTACTCCATGCCCTTCGTGACCGTCCTCGAGCCCCTCGTGGCGGTCCTGCTCGGCGACACCGCTCTCGACGAGCAGGTCCGTCTCTCCGGGGGCTACCTTCTCGCGGAGGCGCTCACCGCGGTCGTCGCCGTCTCGGGGATCGTCGTGCTCGCGAGCTCCCCGACCGTGCTCAGCATCTACGAGGACTCGGGCCCGGGTTGACGCCACCGAGGACGCGACCGGTCGCGTCCGGGCGGGAGGCCGTCACTCGCGGCGAGCGGTCACGGCGAGGACGTAGCAGTCGTCCACCTCGCTGTAGATCCCGCAGTTCCCGGCGACCTCGTCGATGTCGAACGTCCTGCTCGCGGCGGACCGCCCGGCGTAGTTCAGCCCCTTGCTCTCCACCACGGAGAAGCCGTGGCGCTCGACGAGCTCGCGGAGCTCCGCCCAGGTGTACTCGTGCTTGTGGTCCGGGTCGGTGAACTCCTCGGAGTAGAGGCGAGTGATCCGGCGGTTCGGGGTGTCGACCGCGAGGTGGCCACCGGGCCGGAGCACGCGGCGGGCCTCGCCGAGCACGATCTCTGCGTCGGCGCGCGTCACGTGCTCGATCGACTGGCCGGAGTACACGAGGTCGATGCTCCCGTCGGCGATCCCCGACAGGTCCGTCATGGAGGAGTAGCGGTACGTCACGGGCCCGAGATGGGTCTCGACGACGCTCGGGCCCTCGTCGAGCCGGTACAGCTCGTGCCGCTCCTCCGAGGGAAGGTCCACGACGACGAGGCGGTCGAACTCGTAGGGGTACCCCGCGGCGACGAGCGCACCCCGCTCGTCGGAGAGGCTCAGTCCCCCGAGGTCCACGATCTGCCGGGCGCGTGGCAGCGTCCGGACGAACCGGCACCTGCTCGCGTTGATCGACGGCGTGAGCGAGGAGCGACCACGGAAGTGCCGATGCGTCTCGAACTCGCTCGATCCGAGGACCCACTGGACGACCTCCTGCCGGTCGAACGACCCGCTCATGGTCTTCGCGAGGTACGTGCGGAGACCGGCCTCGTCGACGCCCCGGTCGAGCAGGATCCGATAGGTCAAGTCGATCATCACCTCGGACGGAAATAGGCGCAAGTCCATATGCCGTAGAATGGGCTCGCCTGCTCGCGCACGAACCGCGACGATCCGCTCGAGTGCCCGGCGAACCTGAGGAGAGTATGCCCAATCCTGCTCCCGGACCCACCGTCTGATCATGCGGGGACCCTACCATCGGACATGGGAATGCCGGCCCTTCGTCGCACCGTGCCTCCGACGCACCAACCGGACAGATCGACGTGAATGCATGCGCGACGCCGTGGGCGCGCCCGCCGGTCCGAGGTGACGCGTCGGGCGACGGGACGCCGCGTCCGTCGGCGTCCCCCGCCGTCTGACCGGCCCGGAGGGGCGCAGGGGAACGCGACCCGAACGGCGCGCGCCCGGCCGTGATCGCGCGGGTGCGCGCGGCCCTCGTCCCGCCGTGGGCAGACCGCAACCTCCGGGTGGTCCTCGCGGCGCGGGCAGCGATGAGCGTCGCGAGGGCCGTGGCCTCCGTCGTCACGGCGCTCTACCTGGCCGCGATCGGGTTCACCGGGATCGAGATCGGCGTGCTCTTCGTCGCGGTCACCGTCGCGGCGGCTCTCATGAGCACCACCGTCGGGGTGCTCGCCGACCGCTGGGGGCGCAAGCCGTTCCTCGTCGCCGTCCCGCTCCTCGCCTGTGCCGCGGGGGTCGCGTTCGCGGAGGTCCGGGCGACGAGCGTGCTCTTCGTCGCGGCGTCTCTCGGCTCGTTCGGCCGCGGGTCGGGAGCTGGTGCCGGAAGCGTGGGCCCGTACCAGCCCGCGGAGTCCGCTCTCGTCGCGGACGGGGTCGACGGGGCCCGTCGCTCCGCCGCGTTCGGCCGTCTCGCGTTCGCCTCCACTCTCGGAGCTCTCGTCGGAGGGCTCCTCGCGGAGGTCGTCCGGACCACTCCGCACATGCGCGCGTCCGCCGCGACCGCCGCGTACCGTCCGGCCTTCCTCCTTGCCGCGGCGCTCGCCGCGGTCGCGGGGCTCCTCGCGCTCCTGGTCCGCGAGCCGCCACGACCGAGGACGCGAGACGGCGGGGTCCGCTGGCAGTGGCCGCGACGCTCCTGGCCGGCCCTCTGGCGCTTCTGGGTCACGAACGCGACGAACGGGGCGGCGGTCGGGCTGTTCGGGCCGTTCGTGAGCTACTGGCTCTACCGTCGCTACGGTGCGACACCCGCGGTCGTAGGCGAGCTGTTCGCCGTGGTCAACGTGGGGTCCCTCGCGTCTCCCCTCGCCGCCTCCCGCATCGCGGGCAGGCTCGGGACCGTGCGGGCCATAGGCATCGTCCGGGCCCTCGGCGGGGTCCTGCTCGTCCCCATGGTCCTCGCGCCGACGATCTCGGTCGCGGGTGCCGTCTACTTCGTCCGGATGGTCCTCCAGCGGGTCGGGCTCCCCCTTCGCCAGTCCTTCACCCAGGACATGGCCGACCCCGAAGAGCGCGCGACCGTCGCAGCGCTCTCCAACCTCCCCGCCCAGGTCACCCAAGCAGGGAGCCAGGCCCTCGCCGGCTACCTGTTCGACGAGGTGAGCCTCTCCGCGCCGTTCGAGATCGCAGCCGTGCTCCAGGTCGCGAATGCCGCGCTGTACCCGCTGCTCTTCTCGCTCCGCCCGCCGCGACCCGTCGACGGCCCGCAACAGCGCGGTGCGCACGCCACCGGGACAGCCGCACCGGCGCTCGACGCGGAGCTCGAGCAGCCCTGACGGCGCCCCGGCGCGACCCGTGCGCCGACCCCCGGAAGCCCGAAGTCGTCACCGCGACGAGCGCGACGGGACGGGGTCGGCCCCGGGGCTCGGCCCGAGCCCGACGCTCCGGATCCCGAATAGGTCCCGGAGCGCACAGGTCGCGGCGAGCTCGCCGCAGCGCCCGTGCACCCCGGGACCCGGCGGCGTCGCGCTCGAGCAGAGGTAGAGCCCGGGGACAGGCACGCGGTAGGGGTTCCAGCGGAGCGCCGGCCGTGCGAGGGTCTGACGCAGGTCCTGGAGACCGCAGCCGATGTCGCCTCCGACGTAGTTCACGTCGCCCTGCTCGACCGCCCGCGCCGTCCGGACCGACCTAGCGAGGACGCGCTCTCGGAACCCCGGAGCGAACCGCTCGATCTGCTCCGCGACGGCCTCGCCCATGTCGCGGTCCGACCCCGCCGGGACGTGGCAGTAGGTCCACAGGGCCTGCCTCCCGGGCGGGGCGCGGGTCGCGTCCACCACGCCTGCCTGGACGGCGAGGACGTAGGGGCGCTCGGGGTGGCGTCCGCGGGCCACCTCGTCCTCCGCGACGGCGATCTCCTCGAGCGACCCGCCGACGTGCAGGGTCCCCGCACGGCGACAGACCTCTGCGGACCAGGGGACGGGCCCGTCGAGCGCCCAGTCGACCTTGCACACTCCGGCGCCGTACCGGTAGCGACGGAGCTGCGCCGCGTACCGACGTGGCAGCGACTCGCCCGCGAGCGCGAGCAGCCCGCGCGGGCTGACGTCGAGGAGCACCGCCCGGCACTTCGGGAGCTCGCGGAGCGAGCGCACCGGAGCCCCCGTCACGACCTCGACGCCACGCTCCGCGAGGAACGCCGCCATCGCAGCGACGATCCGGTCGCTCCCGCCCTCGACGACGGGCCATCCGACGCCGTGGGCAAGCCCCGTGAGAAGGAGCGAGACGCCGCCGGTGAGCGCCCGGTCGAGGGGCCGCATCGCGTGCGCTCCCGCGCCGGCGAGGAGCGCACGCGGCGCACCGTCGCGGAAGCGGCCGACGAGCGACGTCACCGAGCGCGGCGCGGCCACGACGACGCGGGCGCCACGAGCCGCGCCGCCCGGGAGGCCCCGGTGGGACGAGAGAGCGACGGACCCCAGCGCGCGCGGGCTTTCCGCGAACGGCCCCACGAGCGCCCTGTACGCCCGGGCGTCGTCGCGTCCGAACCCTGCAACCGTCTCCTCGACGCTCCGCAGGGCGGCGACGGCCCGTCCGCCCTCGAGGGGGTGCGCGAACGGGACCTCGGGCTGCACGAATCGCACTCCTCGCGCCTCGAGGTCGAAGCGTGCGAAGAAGGGCGACACCGACGCGAGCGGGTGTGCCGCCGCGCACACGTCGTGACGGAACCCCGGCAGGCTCAGCTCCTCCGTGCGGCACCCCCCGCCGATCTCCCCGGAGGCCTCGTAGACCCGCACGGAGAGCCCCGCTGCCGCGAGGACCACCGCCGCGGCCAGCCCGTTCGGACCGGCGCCCACGACCACGGCGTCCCGCTCGTCACCGCCCACGCGGCCGGCACGTCCTCGTCACAGCTCCACCGAGCCGACATCTTGTCGCGCTCCGCTCTGCTCCGTCGCCCGACGGGTGCGTCCGGGACGCCGTGCGGCCCGCCTGCGCCCGGGACACGACGGCCCTATCCTCGGACCAGCGGCCCGTGCGACCGTGGGAGCGGTCCGCGCTCCGGGGGGACCGAGCCGAGACCCGCACGCGCCGGAGCGAGAGCCGATGCCCGACCCCGACCCGACCGCTCCTCCGCAGCGCGACGAGACCGACCTCGCCGTCGGCGCGCCGGCGGGGACGCCGCCCCGCTCCCTCGAGCAGAGCTTCGAGCGCCTGCTCACGTCCTCTCGCGTGCTCGTCGTGGTCCCCGTGGTCGTCCTGCTCCTCGCTGCTCTCGGTGCGTTCGTCTACGGGGCCGACGTGTTCGCCCAGGGAGCCCGCACCGTCGCACGCCAACCCGTGCCCGTCGGCAACAAGATCGGCCTCTTCCTCACGGTCGTCGACCTGTTCCTCGTGGGAGCGACCCTGTTGATCGCCGCGATCGGCCTCTACGAGCTGTTCATAAGCCGAGTCGACGCGGGAGGTGCCCGGAAGCTGCCGAGGTGGCTCGAGATGCAGGACCTCAACGACCTGAAGGTCCGCGTCGTCGCGATGATCGTCCTCGTGAGCTCGGTCAGCTTCGTCCAGGCGGTCGTGGACGCGGAGAGCGGACGCCAGGTCCTCGAGCTCGGAGGCGGGATCGCGCTCGTCGTCGCCGCGCTCACGCTGTTCGTGCGCTTCGGGAGCCCGGGCGGAGGGCACGGCGCGAGCTGACCCCGCAGGCACCCAGGGCCGCGACGATCCGGAGGAGCGAGCTCGCGACGGGATCGAGCGGGAGGACGTCGTCGCCGTTCTCGACACGCGCACCGAGGCATCCGGCGCCTGTCGCGCGCGGTGCCATGGGGAGCGCGTCGACGAGCTGCGCCGCGCGCCGGTCCTCCCCGTGGCCCGCACGCGGCTCTCGCCGGTCACACGGGGATGGCGGGGCCTGAAGGGACCTCTCCGCGTCCTCGTCGCGTAGGACGTGACCGGCGACACGTCGCGCGGCTCGCGCCACGTGCTCGACCGGACGGCCTCGCCTCGGTCGAGCAATCCCGGGTGACCGCGCCCCGCCGTTGCGCGACCTGGGCAGGACTCGTGCAACGGGCTCGACGACACCCACGAGGCACGAGGCACGAGGCACGAGGCACGAGGCACGAGGCACGAGGCACGAGGCACGAGGCACGAGAGATGCTACGAGGGGCGCGGCTCCTGCGGGCCGGTGGACTCGCGGACGACGAGCTGGCACGGAAGCTCATGCGTCCCGCGCGCCGGCTGCCCGTCGATCGCTCCGAGCAGAAGGGTCGCGGAGCGACGACCGAGCTCGGTGAGGTTCATGTCGATGGTCGTGAGCGGGGGGCGGCACGAGGCGGCCATCACGTCCCAGTTGTCGAAGCCGACGAGGGCGACGTCCTCGGGAACCCGGTAGCCCATCTCGCGGAGCGCGTCGGCCGCGCCACGGCCGATCTGGTCGTTCCCGCACGAGATCGCGTCGCACGCCTCGTCGGCCCGCATGACGATGTGCGCTGCCTGCCGGCCCCACTCCTCGCTCCACGCGCCGAAGTTGATCCGGGAGCCTGCGAGCTCGAGGCCCGCCTCGGAGAGCGCCGCGCTCGTGACCTCCGCGCGCACCCGCGCCGCGAGGTGGTCGTGCGGACCGGTCACGTGCGCGATGTGCGTGCGCCCGGACGCGATGAGGTGGCCGATCGCGAGCCGGGCGCCCTGCGCGTTGTCGGGGACGACCGAGATGTCCTCCGGATCGCTCGACGGGGCAAGGGCGTAGATCGTCGGGATGTCGCGTGGCGGCACGATCGCCGGGCGGGGGTCGCAGCGACGCCCCATCACGATGAGCCCGTCGATGTTCCGCTCGGACATGACCTCGAGGTAGTGGCGCTCCCTGAAGGGGTCCCCTCGCGTGTCGGCGAGCAGCACCGAGATCCGGCCCGCCCCGAGTGCCTCTTCGGCTCCCATGAGCACGGGGATGCTGAAGCGGCCGATGCTGTCCGTGGTGAGCAGGCCGACCGCGAAGCTCCGTTGCCCTCGTCGTCCGTTCGTCGGCGGCGTCGCTCGGAAGTCGAGCTCCTGCGCCGCCCGCATGACGCGCTGGCGGGTCTCCTCGCGGAGCTGTCCACGGCCGTTCAGGACCTTCGACACGGTGCCCGCGGAGACGCCCGAGCGCGCGGCGACGTCCAGCACGGTGGGACGGCGCCGCGCGGAACCGTCGGGGGCCGCGGTCTCCCCCTCGGACGACCTGTGGTCCGGAAACATCGGAAACGAAGCATACCCCTTGCTGACCACCCGACGTGCGCTACGGGCAAGAAGCCAGCTCCATGACGCGAAAGCGATTGACACAGCGGGTGGTGGTCTCTACGATGCCGGAAAGGGCGGAAGATGCGTCGGAAACTATCCGGCAACTTTCCGATGGGGGCATGGCGTCGGATCGACCAGGAGCGCTTCCCGGCCACGGACCGGTCGACCTCGACCGGTCCAGCGTGGCTGCGCTTCGCCCGGCCACCGTCGCCCGGCTCGACGGAGGGTTCTGGGGCGGGCGGGCGACGCAGAACTCCGAGGTCCGTATCCCGGACGGAGCGACGCGGCTCCGCGACGCCGGGAACGTCACGAACCTCGAGCTCGCAGCCGCACGCAAGACGGCCGGATACCGCGGCGACCTCCCGTTCCTCGACTCCGACGTGTACAAGTGGATCGAGGCGGCGGCGTGGGACGCGCGGCACGGCACCGACCCGGCGGTCGAGCGCATCGTGGTCGAGCTCGTCGCGCTGCTCGGTCGCGCCCAGGAGCCCGACGGGTACCTGCAGTCGTACTTCCAGGTGCACCGTCCCGGCGAGCGCTTCGTCGACCTGCAGTGGGGGCACGACCTCTACTGCGCCGGCCACCTCGTGCAGGCCGCGATCGCGCGGGCGCGGGTTCTCGGGGACCGCGACCTCCTCGAGGTGGCCGAGCGCTTCGTCTCGGCGATCGCCGACGAGCTCGGGCCCGACGGCCGCCGGGTGGGCATCGGGGGCCATCCGGAGGTCGAGATGGCGCTGGTCGAGCTGTACCGCCACACGGGGAACGTCTCGCACCTCGAGCTCGCACGGGTGCTCATCGACCGCCGCGGGCACGGCCTGCTCGGTGCCGGGCGCTTCGGGAGCGCGTACTGGCAGGACGACGTCCCGGTCCGCGAGGCGATCGAAGCGCGCGGACACGCGGTGCGCCAGCTCTACCTGCTCTGCGGCGTCGTCGACACCTACCTCGAGACAGGCGAGGAGCTGCTCCTCGACGTCGCCGAGCGCCAGTGGCTCGACCTCGTGAGCCGCAAGACCTACCTCACGGGCGGACAGGGGGCGCGACACACCGACGAGTCGCTCGGCGACGGCTTCGAGCTGCCTCCGGACCGCGCGTACTGCGAGACGTGCGCCGCCATCGGATCGGTGATGCTGAGCTGGCGACTGCTGCTCGCGACCGGGCGCGCCCGCTACGCGGACCTGATCGAGCGGACGCTGTACAACGGCTTCCTGTCCGGTGCGTCCCTCGACGGCGAGGGCTATCGGTACGTGAACCCCCTGCAGGTCCGGCACGCGCGGGCCGGCGTCGCCGGGGACCAGGGGCCGTTCTTCTCTCCGTGGTTCCGCTGCGCGTGCTGTCCTCCCAACGTCATGCGGCTCTTGGCGTCCCTCGAGCACTACGTCTGCGCACGGCGCGACGACGGGCTCGCGCTCCACCAGTACATGAGCGGCGAGTTCGGGGACGAGTCGTTCCAGGTGCGCGTCGACACCGCGTACCCGTACTCAGGCGAGGTCATCGTCGACGTCACGCGGGCGCCCGCGGGCGAGGCGGCGCTCGCGCTCCGCGTGCCGGGATGGGCGCAGGGCACGTCCGCGTCCATCAACGGCGAGCCGGTCACCGAGCGCGGCGAGGGGGGATGGCTCCTCCTCCGGCGCACGTGGCGCGTCGACGACCGGGTCCGGCTGGAGCTGCCGATGCACGTGCGCACGACGCGGGCGGACGACCGGGTGGACGCGGTTCGCGGGGCGCTCGCGCTCGAGCGAGGTCCCCTCGTGTACTGCCTCGAAGAGGCGGACAACACCGGCGTCTCGCTCGACGAGATCGTGTCCGTCGCCGCCACCGAGGACGAGGGGCACGACCCGGCGCTCCTCGGCGGCGTGACGACGATCCGCGTCGACGTCGACGTCGCGGACCACGGAGCCGACCACGACTGGTGGTCCTACGGCGCGGTCGGCGCCCACGCCCCGATCGGACGACGCACGGTCGTGGCGATCCCCTTCTACGCGTGGGGGAATCGCACGCTCGGCGCGATGCGGGTCTGGATCCCCAGCCCGGCGGATCCGAAGCAGTCCATCGCTGCGTCGCGTGGAGGCGCGACCACGACGTGGCCCGACCGCCGGCCGACAGCCGACGGCCGGGATGTTCCTCGAGAAAGGCCAGAGGGGGAGGAATGATGAGAAAGAGTAGATGGACCTCGCGAGTCGCCGCAGTGGCAAGCGTGGCGCTCGTCGCAGGGAGCGCGATCGCGACCGGAAGCGCGACCGCGAGCGCGAGGGTCGCGAGCCGTGCGACCTTCGGGGTGAACGCGACCGGCACCGTCACCTTCTGGGCGCGGGCTGCGACCGACGGCGTGACGAACGCGCTCGTGAAGAAGTTCAACGCGACGCACCCGCACCTCAAGATCGTGCTGCACCTCACCCAGCCGAACGAAGCGTCGAGCGAGCTCGCGACGGCGATACGCGCCGGGGACGCGCCGGACCTCGTCGGGCTGAACGACATCAACGTGCCCGCCTTCTCACGCGAGGGCGCGCTCTTGAACATCACGCCGTACGTGAAAGCGCTCCCGTACAAGAGCGCGCTCAGCCCGGGGCACATGAAGCTCGCTCAGTACAACGGGCAGCAGTACGGCGTTCCGTACCTCGCGGACCTGTCCGTGCTCTGGTACAACACGAAGCTGTTCAAGGAGGCAGGCATCTCCGGCCCGCCGACGACCTTCGCCGCGATGCTGAGCGACGCGCGAAAGGTCGGGGCGCTCGGGCACGGGAACTACGGGCTGTCGTTCGCCGGCGACTGCCAGGGATGCCTCGGGTTCACGATGCTCCCGTCGATCTGGGCGAGCGGGCAGCACCTCATCAACGGGCCGCTCGGCAAGCAGACGGCGAACGTCGCGCACAATGCCCCGCTGAAGGCGCTCCTGAACGTGTACGCGCAGATCTGGAAGGCCGGGCTCGCGCCGCACGCGGACCTCGCGCAGAACGGCACGACGTGGGGCGACGACTTCGCTCAGGGCAACATCGGGATGCTCCCCGGTGACTACGGGTTCGTCACGAAGTACCTCGGGCACATGCCGACGGCGGACTTCGCCGTCGCGCCGCTTCCGGGGATGAACGGCGGCCCGGGGAGCACCTTCGACGGCGGCGACGACTTCGTGATCCCCGCCGGCGCGAAGAACGCCTCGGGCGCGTGGGAGGTCGTGCAGTGGTTCCTCGCCATCGCGCAGCAGAGGCAGTACCCCGCGCTCGGTGACACTCCGGTGCGGAGCGACGTCCTCACCCCGTCGTTCCTCAAGCAGTACCCTTACGACGCGGTGGCGCTGC
>JAJZBW010000222.1 GCA_021798745.1 Actinomycetes bacterium | reverse complement strand
GCTCTCGGTCGAGCTCCGTCACGATCCCGTCCTCCCTCAGTTGATCGCGAGCCCCGTCGCGGGGTCGAAGAAGTGGAGCCGGGCGGGGTCGAGGACGAAGCGGGCCGCGCGCCCGGAGACGAGCTGCGCACGCGGCTCGACGCGCGCGACGCCCTCTCCGCCGGTCGCGAGGGAGCCCGCCGCGAGCCCCTCCGCGTCCGCCTCCTTCGCGCCCTCGGCCTCGACGCGCCGTGCGTCGGTCGTGAAGTGGACGAGGAGCTCGGAGCCGAGGGCCTCGACGAGCTCGATGGTCCCGGACAGGCTCGCCCCGGCCGTCCCTCCGGCCTCCTCGATCGCGAGGTCCTCGGGCCGGATCCCGACGACGACGCGCGAGCCGCCGTGGGCCTTCAGCCCGGGGCGCAGCGTGTCGAGCGCCGTGCCGAGCTCGAGGCGCTGGCTCCCGAGCACGACGCTTCGCGCCCCCTCGTCGAGCCCGGCCTCGAACAGGTTCATCGCGGGGCTCCCCATGAAGCCCGCGACGAACAGGTTCGCGGGGTGGTCGTAGAGGACCTGGGGGGCGTCGCACTGCTGGAGCACGCCCGCGCGCAGCACCGCGACCCGGTCCCCCATCGTCATGGCCTCGACCTGGTCGTGGGTCACGTAGAGCGTCGCGACCCCGAGACGGCGCTGGATGCGCGCGACCTCCGCCCGCATCTGGACGCGGAGCTTCGCGTCGAGGTTCGAGAGCGGCTCGTCCATCAAGAACACGCTCGGCTCGCGCACGATCGCCCGTCCCATCGCGACGCGCTGGCGCTGGCCTCCGGAGAGCTGGCCGGGCTTGCGCTCGAGCCACTCGGTGAGCCCGAGGATCGCCGCCGCGTCCGCGACGCGGCGCGCGATCTCCGACTTGTCCATCTTGCGGAGCTTGAGGGCGAACCCGATGTTCTCCGCGACGGTCATGTGCGGGTAGAGCGCGTAGTTCTGGAACACCATCGCGATGTCCCGGTCCTTCGAGGAGACGTCGTTCACGACCCGCCCCCCGATGCGAAGGGTCCCCTCGCTGATGTCCTCGAGGCCCGCGACCATCCGGAGCGCGGTCGTCTTGCCGCAGCCCGAGGGTCCGACGAGCACCATGAACTCGCCGTCCGCGACGTCGAGCTCGAGGTCGTGCACCGCCTCGAAGCCGTTCGGGTAGACCTTGGTCACGTGCTCGATCGTGATCGGCGCCATCACCGCTCCTTGGGCGTCTCGGCCCGCTCGTCGTCGCTGCGCTGCCCGCGTCCCCGCCGAGCCGTGGGCGGAGCGAGGTCGAGGCTGGCGAGCTCCTCGAAGACGTCCTCGGGCACCGTCGCGGCGAAGTGCGCGAGGTTCTCGACGACCTCCGCCTCGCTCGCGGCTCCGACGACGACCGCGTCCACCTCGGGCCGCGAGAGCACGAACTGCATCGCGGCCGCCGGAAGGGCGACCGAGTGCCGCGCGCACACGGCCTCGATGCGTGCGACACGGTCGACGAGGTCGCCCGGAGCGGGCTCGTAGTCCACGTGGGCCCCTCTGCCCGGTCGAGCGAGTATGCCGCTCCGGAACACGCCCCCGACGAGGATCGACACGTCGCGCCGGACGCACGCGCCGAACAGCTCCGTCGCCCCGTCGTCGCCGAGCAGCGAGTACCTGCCCGCCACGAGCACGCAGTCGAGGTCGGCGCGCTCGACGAACCAGGACGCGACCGCCGAGATGTTCGTCCCGACCCCGATCGCCCCGACGACCCCCTCCGACCGGAGGTCGTCGAGCGCGCGGTACCCCTCGTCGAGAGCCTGGCTCTCGTGCCCCTCCGGGTCGTGCACGAGCGCGACGTCGAGCCGGTCCCGTCCGAGCCGCTCGAGGCTCTCGAGGACCGAGCGCCTTACCCCGTCCCGGCTGTAGTCCCTCACGCGACGCCGACGTGGCGTGCCGTAGAACTCGTCTACGCCCTCGACGTCCTCGTCCGTGTCGACGAGGAGCCTCCCGACCTTGGACGACACCGTCACCTGCTCCCCGGGAACGGTTGCGAGGAAGCGGCCCAGCCTCTCCTCGGCGAGCCCGACCCCGTAGTGGGGGGCGACGTCGAACGCACGCACCCCGCCGCGCCACGCAGCGTCGAGCGCCCCCCGGGCGGTCGTCTCGTCGACGGCCGAGTACAGCCCGCCGATCGGGGCGCACCCGAGCACGAACCGCGTGACCTCGACGCCGCTGTCGCCGATCCGGGCACGCGGGAGCGCCGGTGCGCTCACGCGAGGCACGAGGGCTCGATCGACCGGAACACCTTGTAGCCGAGCTGGAACTCCTCGTGGCCAAGGGCCTCGGAGCAGGTCGGCTCGCCGGAGGCCGTGCGCGCGACGAGCTCGAAGATCTCCAGCCCGACCTCATCGAGGTCCGCGTCGCCGCGGAGGATCCGACCGGCATCGACGTCCATGTCCTCCCGCATCTTCTCGTAGGTCTCCGGGTTCGCGCACACCTTCACCACGGGAGAGACCACGGACCCGACGACAGAGCCGCGCCCGGTCGTGAACAGGATCACGTGGGATCCGCACGCGATGAGCTCGACGATCTCCGTGGTGTCGTTGATGTTCGGATACCCGAACTGGGCGGGCCCGTCGGGGACGACGTCGAGGAGGTAGAGACCCGGGCCAGCCGGTCGCTCCCCCGGGTCGACGACCCCCGTGATCGTCGAGCTCCCGCTCTTCGCGTACGCGCCGATCGACTTCTCCTCGATCGTCGTGAGCCCCCCGGCGAGGTTTCCCGGCGCGATGCTCGCGTGGCCGAGCTGCGCGTAGTAGACCGCCGCCTTCTCGATCCGCCCGGCGAGCTCCTCCCCGAGCTCGGGGGTCGCCGCGCGAGCGCGCAGGTGGTCCTCGCACCCGATGAGCTCGCCTGTCTCCTCGAATATGCAGCTCGCTCCCGACTGGACGAGCCGGTCGAACGCACGCCCGACGGCCGGGTTCGCCGTGAGCAGGCTCGTCGAGTCGGACCCCCCGCATATCGTCCCGACGACGAGCTCGCCGACCGACATGGGGACGCGCTCGGCCCCCGAGATGACCGCGATCGCCTCCGACACGAGCTCTCGTCCGCGCGCGATCGTCGCCGACGTCCCGCCGTCCTCCTGGATCACGAGCCGGTCGACCCACCTCCCGCTCGCGCGCACCTCGTCGACGAGCGCCCCGGCGTCGAAGCTCTCGCAGCCGAGCGACACGACGAGCGCACCCCCCACGTTCGGGTGGGTGCACAACGCCCCGAGGACCCGTTGCGCGTACTCGTTCGGGTAGCACCCCGGGAAGCCCACGACCTGTACGCCCGGCTCGCTCGCGTCGAACCCTCGCGCTATCCGGCTCACCACGTGGTGCGCGCACTCGACCGTGTACACGACGAGCAGGTTGTTGCGGATCCCCTTGCGGCCGTCCGCTCGCCGGTACCCGACGATCTCGGGGAGCCTCGCCGGGCGACCCGGAGCACGAGAGGCGGTGGCACGAACGCTCCGTCCGTCGGGCGCTCCCTCGCCCCGAGCGGCCGACCGACGCTGCGGGGAGGCCGCGCCCGGCCCGTCCGAGTGGGCAGCCCGTGCGACCCCCCCGTCCGACGCGACGGGCTGTCCCCCCACGAGGTGCGCCGGTAGGTAGTCGCTCCGGAGGTTGTGCAGGTGCAGGTGCTCGCCGCGAGCGACGCGTGCGGTCGTCCGTCCGATGGCCGCCCCGGACTTGCGCACGACGACCCCTTCCTCGAGGGCGCGCGCGGCGATCTTGTGGCCCACACCGAGGTCGACCGCGAGCTCGACCTCGTCGCCCGCAACGACGAGGCGCGTACCCGCGGCGAGCGGCACCCGTGCGACCAGGCAGTCGTCGTCGGGGTGGAGGAGGAGGAGCCGCCCGTCCGTCGCGAGGTTCGATCCGTTCGTCACGGCTCAGAACTTCCCGTGCTCGAGGTACGCGCTCTCGGGATCGGCGCCCGCGAGGATCGCCGACCTCACCTTGTTCTCGACCTGCGCGGCGACCTCCGCGGCGCCGACGATCTCCTCGGCGCGTGCTGCCGGCAGGACCACGATCCCGTCACGGTCCGCGAGCAGGTAGTCGCCCGTCTCCACCCGCACGCCCCCGACCACGACGGACCCTCCGAGCTCGTCGGGGAGCCACCTTCCGACGATGTCCGAGGGGGTGGTGAACCGGCAGTACACGGGGAACCCGAGCCGGCGGATGAAGCCCGTGTCCCGGCACCCGCCGTCGACGACGTACCCACGGACTCCCCGGAGCGCGAGCGCCTCGGAGGACAGCTCGCCCATGAGCGCGATCTCGTGGTTCTCGGGCTGGCACACGACGACGTGGCCGCGCGGCGCGGCGGAGAGCATGCGCGTCCAGCCGAGGAGCGTCTCGTGCGGGTCGGAGCCCTCGGCCATGTGGCCGTGAACGGTCCACACGGGACCCGCGACGTGCCGGTC
>JAJZBW010000221.1 GCA_021798745.1 Actinomycetes bacterium | reverse complement strand
CCCGATCCCCGCGAAGCTCATCGAGGTCAACCGGAGGCTCCTCAACGAGCACCTCGCGAGGACGTCCGGCGAGAAGGTCAGCTTCACCCATCTCATCGGGTGGGCCGTGGTGCGCGCGCTCTCGGCGTTCCCCTCCCTCAACTCGAGCTTCGTCGAGGACGCCGACGGTGCGGGGACCCCGGGGGTCGTGCGTCACGAGCACGTCGGGCTCGGTCTCGCGATCGACCTCGCCCGTGCGGACGGGAGCCGGACGCTCCTCGTCCCGTGCGTCGCGCACGCGGACACGCTCGACTTCGCGGACTTCCTCCACGCGTACGAGGCGATCGTCCGACGCGCCCGGTCCGGGAAGCTCACGGTCGACGACTTCGCGGGGGTCACGGTCACGCTCACGAACCCGGGCACGCTCGGCACGACGCAGTCCGTCCCACGGCTCATGAGCGGGCAGGGGGCGATCGTCGGGGTCGGGGCGCTCGACTTCCCGGTCGAGTACGAGGGGACCGATCCCGGGACGCTCGCCGAGATCGGGGTCGGGAAGGTCGTCACGCTGACGTCGACCTACGACCACCGGATCATCCAGGGGGCGGAGTCCGGGGCGTTCCTGAAGCGCGTCCACGAGCTCCTCGTCGGGGGGCACGGCTTCTACGACGAGGTGTTCGGCTCCCTCGGCGTCCCGTACCACCCGGCGCGCTGGCAGCAGGACACGGGCTCGCTCGCGCCGGGCGAGCGTGAGCGCGCGTACGTCGAGAAGCAGATGCAGGTCCAGGCCCTCGTGAACATGTACCGCGTGCGCGGGCACCTCATCGCCCAGCTCGACCCGCTCGCGACCGGGGCCCCCGAGCTGCGGTCGGACCTCGACCCCGCGTCCTACGGGCTCTCGGTGTGGGACCTCGACAGGCGGTTCCTCACGGGCGGGCTCGCGGGGACGGACACGCTCCCGCTCGGGACGATCCTCGAGATACTTCGCGACGCGTACTGCCGAACCATCGGGATCGAGTTCATGCACATCCAGGAGCCCGAGGAGAAGGCCTGGATCCAGCGCCACGTGGAGGGCGTCGAGACGACCCTCACGCAGGACGAGCAGCGTCACGTCCTCGCGAGGCTGAACGCGGCGGAGGCCTTCGAGCGGTTCCTCCACTCCCGGTACGTGGGCCAGAAGAGGTTCGGGCTCGAAGGCGCCGAGTCGACGATCCCGTTCCTCGACGCGGTGCTCGAGGAGGCCGCGCGTGCGGGGCTCACCGAGGCGGTCCTCGGGATGGCGCACCGCGGGCGCCTGAACGTCCTCGCGAACGTCGTCGGGAAGTCCTACTCGGAGCTGTTCGCGGAGTTCGAGGGGAACCTCGACCCGGAGACCGTCCAGGGCTCCGGCGACGTGAAGTACCACAAGGGCGCGGTCGGGAAGTTCGTCGGACGTGACGGGGTCTCCCTCCCGGTGACCCTCGCCTCGAACCCGTCCCATCTCGAGGCCGTCGACCCGGTCGTCGAGGGGATGGCGCGGGCGAAGCAGGACCAGGAAGACGACCCCGAGAGGTTCCCCGTCCTCTCGCTCCTCGTGCACGGAGACGCCGCGTTCGCCGGCCAGGGGGTGGTCGCGGAGTCGCTGAACCTCTCCCAGCTCCAGGGGTACCGGACGGGCGGGACGGTCCACCTCGTCATCAACAACCAGCTCGGGTTCACGACGCCTCCGACCGAGGCGCGGTCCTCGGTGTACGCGACGGACGTCGCGAAGATGGTCCAGTCGCCGATCTTCCACGTGAACGGGGACGACCCCGAGGCGTGCGTGCGCGTCGCGCGGCTCGCGTTCGCCTTCCGCCAGCGCTTCCACAAGGACGTCGTCGTCGACCTCGTGTGCTACCGGCTCCACGGCCACAACGAGGGGGACGACCCGAGCTACACCCAGCCGATCATGTACAAGGCGATCGAGCGGCACCGCTCGGTGCGGAAGATCTACACCGAGACCCTCGTGAAGCGCGGGGACATCACCGTCGAGGAGGCCGAGAAGGCCCTCGAGGACTTCTCCGCGCGCCTCCAGGCGGCGCTCGACGAGACCCGGTCCTCCGCGCCGCCGAGGATCGAGCGGCTCCCCGAGCGTCGGTACGTTCCGGCCGAGCGCCTGACGGGAGCGACCGGCGTGCCGCGCCCGACGCTCGACTCGCTCGCCTCCCGGCTCCACGAGGTCCCCGACGGCTTCACGGTCCACCCGAAGCTCGCACGGCAGCTCGCGCAGCGCGCCCAGCTCTACGAGGCGGGCGAGGTGGACTGGGCCCTCGCAGAGGGGCTCGCGTTCGGGTCGCTCCTGCTCGAGGGAACCGACGTGCGCCTCACCGGTCAGGACACGCGACGGGGGACGTTCTCCCACCGGCACGCCGTCCTCGTCGACTACGAGACGGGCGCCGAGCACCTCCCGCTGGCGGAGATCGGCGCACGCCTCGGAGCGCACGGCGCCGAGAGGGCCGGGCGCGGCCGGTTCCTCGCGTACGACTCCCTGCTCTCGGAGTACGCGGCGCTCGGGTTCGAGTACGGGTACTCCGTGGAGGCGCCGGGCTCGCTCGTCGCGTGGGAGGCGCAGTTCGGGGACTTCGCGAACGGAGCGCAGATCATCCTCGACAACTTCGTGGTCGCGTCCGAGGAGAAGTGGGGACAGACCTCCGGGCTCGTCCTTCTCCTCCCGCACGGCTACGAGGGACAGGGGGCCGAGCACTCCTCGGCCCGGCTCGAGCGGTTCCTCGCGCTCGCCGCGGAGGACAACGTCGTCGTGACCCAGCCGACGACGGCGGCCCAGTACTTCCACATGCTCCGGGCCCAGGCGCGCCGCACCTCGCGCAAGCCCCTCGTCGTGATGACGCCGAAGTGGCTCCTTCGCGCGAGGTCCTCCCGCTCGAGCGTCGCCGAGCTCGAGTCGGGCTCGTGGAGGGACGTCGTCGACGACCCGGGTCTCGGCGGCGCCGTCGACCCCGATGAGGTGCGACGCGTCGTGTGCTGCTCCGGGAAGGTCGCGTACGACGCGATCGAGAGGAGGGACGCGCTCGCCGAGTCGGCCGGGCCGGACCCGGTGCCGGCCGTCGTCCGGGTCGAGCAGCTCTACCCCTGGCCTGCGGCCGAGCTCGGCGGCGTGGTCGCCGGGTACCCGAACGCCGAGGAGATCGTCTGGCTCCAGGACGAGCCACAGAACATGGGGGCATGGACCTTCGCCGGAGGCAAGCTCCGGGACCAGTTCGGGGGTCGGCTGCGCGTGCGGGCGGTGACGCGGCCCGAGGCGGGGAGCCCGGCGACCGGGTCGCACGCCATCCACGACCTCGAGCTCGAGCACCTGCTCGCGAAGTCGGTCGGCACCGCGTCCCCCCACGCGTAGCGTGCGCGTCCCGTCCACCGGCCTGCGCCGTGTCCCGCCGAGGCCGCGGTGGTCCTCGTGCGCGGCGCGCGTGAGTGATTGACTGGCGCGGTCATGTCCACCCAGCACGTCGTCGTCGACGGCTCGAACATCGCGACCGAGGGTCGCTCGACTCCGAGCCTCGCACAGCTCGAGTCCGCCGTCGCCGAGCTCCGGAGGGAGTTCCCCGACTCGGAGGTCACCGTCGTCGTCGACGCGACGTTCGCGCACCGGATCGACCCGTCCGAGCTGTCCCGGTTCGAGACGGCTGCGCTCCGGGGCGAGTACGTGTACCCGCCCGCGGGGGCGATCGGCCGCGGTGACGCGTTCCTCCTCCGGATAGCGGAGCGTGTCGACGGGATCGTGCTCTCGAACGACTCGTTCCAGGAGTTCCACGGGGAGCACGTCTGGCTGTTCGACCGCGGCCGCCTCCTCGGGGCGACCCCTGTCCCCGGGGTCGGCTGGATCTTCGTCCCGCGCACCCCCGTGCGCGGCCCGCGCAGCAGGGTCGCGGTCCGGGACGCCAACCGCGCGAAGGAGCGTGTGGTGAAGGCCATCGCCCAGGCGACGAAGGAGGTCGTCGAGCCGTCCGCCGACGCTCCGGCCCGCGAGGCGACCCCGCGGTCGCGCGCGCGCGTCCGCGTCTCGGCGTCCCCTCAGGCCGTGAACGACCCGATGACGTTCATATCGTTCATAGCGGACCATCCTCTCGGCGACGAGATCGAGGCGACCGTGGACAGCTTCACCTCCCACGGCGCCGTCGTCCGCTTCGGAGAGGTCCGCTGCTACGTCCCGCTCTCCGGCCTCGGATCGCCCGCGCCGCGCGCCGCGCGCGAGGTGCTCCGCCGGGGCGAGGACCGCACGTTCGTCGTCACCGCTCTCGACCCGTTCCGCCGCGGCGTCGAGCTTGCGCTCCCCGGGACTGCGGTCGTCTCCGGACGGCCGAGCGACGAGACCGTCGCCGCCGAGGTGCGCATGTCCCGCGCCGTGCGCCGAGGATCGCCGGCCCCGGCCCCGGCCGCTCCTCTCGCTCCTCCGTCGCCGAGGAGGCGGCGCCCGGCCGCCGCGTCGGCGACGGACGCCGGGCCGCGACGGGCGAAGGGCGCCGCCCCCGTCCCGCAGGCTCCCGAGGGCGCGGCCCCGT
>JAJZBW010000012.1 GCA_021798745.1 Actinomycetes bacterium | reverse complement strand
CGGCGACGGCGCGCCACGCGGGCTGCGCGACGCGCGCCGTGTCGAGACGGGCGCGCATGGCCGCCTTGTCCCGGGTCGCCGCGACGGCGTCGAGCGGGTTGTGCGGCAGCCCGAGCCGCTCCGCGGCGATCGTCGCGGTGAGGCTGCCGACGTCGTCGACGGCGACGACGGCGTCGATGGGAAGCCGGCCGGCGAGCCGGACGATCGACGAGGCGGCGGCCTCGGGGTCGTCGAGGTCGAGCTCGACGAAGTGGTCGCCCATCACGCCCGCGAGCGCCTGACGCGTGTCGGAGCCCGTCACGACGTCCGCCCCGAGGCGTCGGGCCGCGTCGAGGAACGCGGCCGCACGGTAGGTCGAGCTCGGGAGCACGAGGAGGACGCGTCGCACCGTGCCATTCTGACGCCCGTGCCCGCCGCCCGTGCCGCCGGCCCGCGTCCCGGTCCCGCGCCGTACCATGGGGGCATGGCGAACGACGACGGCGGCGGGGGCGGCGCGCGCCCGGTGCTCACGGTCACGGACGCCGCGAGGGGATTCGTCCTCGCGGCACGTGCAGGCGAGCCGGACGCGGACAGGCTCGCTCTGTTCCTCGAGGTGAGCGGCGTGTCGGACGGCGCCTACAGCTACGACATGTGGTTCGAGTCGGCGTCGGACGCGGGGCCAGGAGACGCCGTGCACCACCACGACGAGCTCGTGGTGGTCGTGAGCGGGTCGAGCCTCGACAAGGTGTCGGGGGCGACGCTCGACGTCGCGGAGCAGTCGGGCGGGCCGGGCCTCGTGATCGTCAACCCGAACCGGCCGCCGGAGACGGCGCGTCCCGCGGCGCTCCCGGACGCCGACCTGTCGAGCCCGCTCGCGCGCGCCGTCCACGCGGTGCTCGAGGAGACCGTGAACCCCCAGATCGCCGCGCACGGCGGGCGCGCCGACCTCGTGGCGGTCGAGGAGGGGGTCGCGTACCTCCGTCTCGGCGGCGGCTGTCAGGGCTGCGGGCTTGCGCAGGTCACGCTCAGCCAGGGGATCTCCGTCGCCATCAAGGAGGCGGTCCCCGAGATCGTCGACGTCGTCGACGTGACCGCGCACGACGCCGGGACGAACCCGTACTTCGAGGGCGCGAAGAAGTGAGCCGCTGACGGGCCGGTCGCGCTCCCCGGAGGTCCCCGGGCGGCCGGGGCCGGGAGAGGCCGCCGCGCCCGGCGGGTAGATTGCCCGTCATGCTCCGCTTCCTCACCGCAGGCGAGTCGCACGGGCGGGCGCTGGTCGTCGTCGTCGAGGGGCTCCCCGCGGGGCTCGCGGTCACGACGGATTCGATCGCGGGCGAGCTCGCACGGCGCCGGCTCGGCTACGGGCGCGGCCCGCGGATGCGGTTCGAGCGGGACGAGGTGACGCTGCTCGCCGGGGTCCGGCACGGTCGCACCCTCGGGTCCCCCGTCGCGGTCGAGATCGCGAACAGCGAGTGGCCGAAGTGGGAGCAGGAGATGTCGCCCGAGCCGGGCGCGCCCTCGAAGGTGCTCACGGCGCCGCGGCCCGGTCACGCGGACCTCGCGGGGATGCTCAAGTACGGCTTCGACGACGCCCGCGACGTCCTCGAGCGCGCGTCGGCGCGCGAGACGGCCGCGCGCGCCGCGGCAGGGTCACTCGCGAAGGCGCTCCTCGCCGAGCTCGGGGTCGCGATCGTGAGCCACGTGGTCGCGATCGGCTCCGCCGAGGCGCCCGAGGGGGTCCGCCCGGGGCCGGCGGAGCTCGAGGCGGTCGACGCGTCCGAGGTCCGGTGCTTCGACGCGGCGGCGGGCGAGGCGATGGTCGCGGAGATCCGTGCCGCGGCGAAGGTGGGCGACTCCCTCGGGGGCGTCGCGGAGGTGCTCGCCTACGGCGTGCCCGTCGGGCTCGGGAGCCACGTCCACTGGGACCGCAAGCTGGACGGCCTCCTCGCACAGGCGCTCATGAGCATCCAGGCGGTGAAAGGGGTCGAGCTCGGGGACGCGTTCGCGGTCGCGAGGCGTCGCGGGTCGGAGGCGCACGACGCGGTCTCCTACGACGAGGGGAGCGGGACCTACGTCCGGGCCACGTCGCGCGCGGGAGGTGTCGAGGGAGGGATCTCGACCGGGGCGCTCCTCGTCGCCCGGGCGGCCATGAAGCCCCTCGCGTCGCTCAACCGGCCCGTGCTGACGACGGTCGACACCGTGACGAAGGAGGAGACCGTGTCGTTCAAGGAGCGAACGGACGTGACCGCCGTGCCGGCGATGGGAGTCGTCGCGGAGACGATGGTCGCGCTCGTGCTCGCCTCTGAGTCCCTCCGCAAGTTCGGGGGAGACTCCGTGGCGGAGCTCCTCCGCAACCGCGACGGGTACGTCCGTTCGCTCGGGGCGACGCCCTCGGCCGCCCCCGGCCGCCCGGGCGCCCGGGCGACGTCCGAGGCTCCGGGTCGTCCGACGTGAGCGCGTCCCGCGACCACGTGGTCCTCGTGGGCATGATGGGGGCGGGCAAGTCGACCGTCGGGCCGCTGCTCGCCGAGAGGATGGGGCGGCCGTACCTCGACAGCGACGCCGAGGTCGAGCGGGCGACCGGGATGGCGGTCCCGGAGATCTTCGCCGTCCGCGGCGAGGCCGAGTTCCGGGGCATGGAGTCGCGGGCCCTGCGCGTGCTGCTCTCGAGCGAGAGGTCCGCGGTCCTCGCCGTCGCGGGTGGTGCGGTGCTCGACCCGGCGAACCGCGACCTCCTCGCGCGGTCCGGGACGGTCGTGTGGCTGCGCGCCGCCGTCCGGACGCTCGTGGGCCGGCTCGGGTCGGGCGACGGGCGGGCGCTCGTCCAGCCGGACCCGTCGCTCGCCGTGCCGGCGCTCGTCGCGGAGAGGTACCCGCTCTACGAGGCGCTCGCGTCGTGCGCGGTGGAGGTCGACGACCGGACGCCCGAGGAGGTCGTCGAGCTCGTGCGCGCCGCGGTGGTCCGGTCGGTGCGGGTCGAGCTCGGCTCGCGCTCCTACGAGGTGCGCGTCGGTCCGGGGGCCCGCAGGGACCTCGCGTCGCTCGTGCCCGCGAGCGCACGTCGCGCCGCGATCGTGACCCAGCCGGGCGTCGACGTCGCGGTCGAGCCGGGGATCGACACCGTCCGGCTGGAGATCCCCGGCGGGGAGAAGGCGAAGTCGATGGCGACCGTCGAGCGGCTCTGCAGGGAGCTCTCCCTCGCCGGGATCACCCGCCGGGACGTGGTCGTCGCGGTCGGGGGAGGGGTCGTGACGGACACGGCGGGGTTCGCAGCGGCCTGCTACCACCGGGGAGTGGACGTGATCCACGTGTCGACGACCCTGCTCGGCCAGGTGGACGCCGCGATCGGGGGCAAGACGGGGGTGAACCTCCCGGAGGGGAAGAACCTCGTCGGGGCGTTCTGGCAGCCGCGGGCCGTGATCTGCGACACCGACGTCCTCGCGACCCTCCACGATCGCGAGTGGCGCTCGGGCCTCGGGGAGATGGCGAAGTACGCGTTCCTCGGCCTCGACGACCTCGACAGGCTGCCGCTCGCCGAGCAGGTCGCGCGGTGCGTGGCGCTGAAGGCGGAGGTCGTGGCCGGCGACGAGCGCGAGTCGGGGCGGCGGGCGGTCCTCAACTACGGGCACACGCTCGCGCACGCTCTCGAGGCAGCGGGGTTCGCCTCGGACGGCGGGGAGCCCGCTCCCGGGCACCCGGGCGGATCGCCGCGGGGCGGGGCGCGCGGTCCGATGCGACACGGAGAGGCGGTCGCGGTCGGGCTCGTGTTCGCCGCGCGCCTCGCCCGTCGGCTCGGGAGGATCGCGGACGAGCGTGTCGATCGCCACCTCGAGGTCGTCCGCTCCTACGGGCTCGCGACCGAGCTCCCCGAGGGAGCGGACGCGGAGGAGCTCGTGACGCTCATGGCGCGTGACAAGAAGGCGACGGACGGGCTGAGCTTCGTGCTCGACGGGCCGGCGGGAGTCGAGCTCGTGCACGGGGTCCGCCGTGACGTCGTGCTCGCCGCGCTCGCGGACGGCCCGAGGGGCGACCGGCGATGACCCGTCCCGTGCTGTTGCTGCTCTCGGGCCCGAACCTCGCGCTCCTCGGCGTGCGCCAGCGCGAGGTCTACGGGACGGACACCCTCGAGGACCATGTCGCCCGGGCACGGGGCGCCGCCGAGCGGAACGGGCTTGCGCTCGAGCACGTCCAGAGCGAGCACGAGGGGGACCTCGTGGAGGCCGTCCACGCGGCGCGCACCCGGGCAGCGGCGATCGTGGTGAACGCGGGCGCCCTCACGCACTACGGGTGGTCGCTCCACGACGCGCTCGCGTCGTTCCCCGGGCCCGTCGTCGAGCTCCACCTCTCCAACCCGGACGCGCGGGAGCCCTGGCGGCGCCGGTCGGTCGTCGCACCCGTCTCGGACGGGACGGTCGCGGGGTTCGGAGGGGCCGGGTACGAGCTCGCGGTCGAGGCCGCCGCCCGCCTGCTCCGGGCACGCGGGTCGGTTCCGGAGCAGGCTCCGGGCCCGTCGTAGGCATCGCACGTGCCCCCCGTGTTCTCGCCTGCCGAGCTCGCCCCGATGGACGTGGCGGGCCGCGTGCCGCGGCTCCTCGAGCTTCTCGACGCGGCCGGGTGCGACGCCCTCCTCGTCACGAAGGCGGAGAACGTGCGCTACCTCACGGGCTTCTCCGGGTCGGCGGGGATGCTCCTCGTCTCGCCTGCGGGATCGCTCCTCGTGACGGACGGCCGCTACCGGGAGCAGGCGGGCGAGCAGGTCGCCTCCGCCGGGGTCGAGTGCGAGCTCGTCGTCGACGCCGCGAAGGGGCAGCTCGACGCGCTCGCGTCCGCCGCCCAGCGCCACGGCAGGCTCGGGCTCGAGGCGACCTCGGTCACCTGGTCGCTCCAGCAGCGGCTCGCGTCGTCCTTCGACCGGTCGGAGCTCGTCGCGACCCGCGGGCTCGTCGAGCGGCTCCGCGCCGTGAAGGACGCGGGGGAGGCCGCCCGGATCGAGGCGGCGTGCGACGTCGCGGACGTCGCGATCGCGCAGGTGAAGTCGATGCTCGCGGAGGGGTGCACCGAGGCGCAGTTCGCGACGGAGCTCGAGGCGGAGATGCGCCGGCGCGGCTCCTCGGGCGCGTCGTTCGAGACGATCGTCGCGAGCGGGCCCAACGGGGCGAAGCCGCACGCTCGCCCGACCGAGCGCGTCGTCGGCCGCGGGGAGCTCGTCGTGGTCGACTTCGGGGCGACCGTCGACGGGTACCGGTCGGACATGACCCGCACGCTGTGCGTCGGGGCTCCCGAGGGGGAGCTCGCTCGGCTCGTCGAGGCCGTGTTCGCCGCGCAGCGCGCCGGCCTGCGGGCCGTCGCGGCCGGGGTGACGGGCGGAGCGGTCGACGAGGCGTGCCGGACGTCGCTCGTGGAGGCGGGGTACGGCGACGCGTTCCTCCACTCGACCGGGCACGGGGTGGGCCTCGAGATCCACGAGTCGCCGGCCGTCGCGAAGGACTCGGCTGATATCCTCGGCCCTGGCACCGTCGTCACCGTGGAGCCCGGCGCCTATCTCGCCGGCTTCGGTGGCGCCCGAATCGAGGACACCGTCCTCGTGGGCTCCTCGGTGGCCCGCCCGCTCACGAAGTCGACCAAGGACTACACGCTCTGATGGCTATATCGCTCACGGACCTGAAGAACGGCATGGCGATCGACCTGCCCGAGGGGCTCTTCTCGGTCGTCGAGTTCCAGCACGTGAAGCCCGGCAAGGGGGGCGCGTTCGTCCGGACCAAGCTGCGCAACCTCCGCACGAGGGCCGTGGTCGAGAGGACGTTCCGCGCCGAGGAGAAGGTCGAGCAGGCCCTCATCGACAAGCGCGAGATGCAGTTCCTCTACCGGGACGGCGAGCAGTACGTGTTCATGGACAACGTCTCCTACGACCAGATGAACGTCGACGGCTCCTCGCTCGGCGGGGCGACCTCCTACCTGAAGGAGGGCGACTCCGCCGTCCTCGAGCTCTACGGGGGGGAGATTGTCGACGTCGACCTCCCGGCCGCGGTCGAGCTCGTCGTGGCGGAGACCGACCCCGGGCTCCAGGGCGACCGGGTCTCCGGCGCGCGCAAGCCCGCGACGACCGAGACCGGGCTCGTCGTGCAGGTCCCGCTCTTCGTGAACCCGGGCGACCGGATCAAGGTCGACACCCGGTCCGGTGAGTACCTCACGAGGGCCTAGGGGCGGGGCGGACGGTCCGGTCGCGGGCGAGCGCCGACGCGCGCGCGAGCGTGCCCTCGGGCTGCTCTACGAGGCAGAGGTGAAGGGGATCGACCCCGGGAAGGTCCTCGCCTCCCTGCCCGCGGCCCCCGAGCCGTACGCGGCGGAGCTGTTCCTCGGAGTCGGGCGCAGGTCCGCGGAGCTCGACGCGCTCGTGTCGGCGCAGTCGAGCTCGTGGGCGATCGGGAGGATGCCCGCGGTCGACCGACAGCTGCTCCGGCTCGCCGCCTTCGAGCTCGCGGAGCACCCGGAGATCCCCGTCGCCGTCGTCATCGACGAGGCAGTCGAGCTCGCGAAGCAGTACTCGACGGAGGACTCCAGCCGTTTCGTGAACGGGGTGCTCGCGGGGCTGGCGGCAAAGCTGCGACCGGGTGAGGCGCGCCCGCGTTGAGGGGGCGGAGCGCTCGACCCACCGGGCGACGGACGAGCGGGCGATGAGCTCGGCGTACGAGCGCGCGGGCGTCGACTACGCGACGCTCGACGCGGCGAAGAGGCGTGCGCTTGCCTCGGCGCTCGCGACGACGCCGTTCGCGGCGGCCCGCGGGGCGCGTCTCGAGGACTCGTCGCGCGGCGAGCCCGCCGTCGTCGTGGAGGTCGCCGGGGTGACGCTCGGGTTCGTGCTCGAGTGCCTCGGCACGAAGTCGACGATCGCGCGCGAGTACGAGGCCCTCACGGGCGCGGACCGGTTCGAGGCGATCGGGTACGACACGGTGGCCGCCGTGGTGAACGACTGCTGCTGTGTCGGAGCGCTCCCGTTCGTGGTGAACGCGTACTTCGCGACCGGCTCGGCGGCCTGGTACGAGGGGACGCGGCACGAGTCGCTCGTCGCCGGGTTCCGCAGGGGCTGCGAGGATTCCGGGGCGGCGTGGGGCGGCGGCGAGTCCCCGACCCTCGCGGGGCTCGTCGCGGCCGACGCGATCGACCTCGCGGGGAGCGCGGTCGGGATCGTCCCCGAGGGGACGGCCCCGCTCCTCGGAGCAGCTCTCGCCCCCGGGGACGAGATCGTCCTCGTCGCGTCGAGCGGGCTCCACGCGAACGGGGCGTCGCTCGCGCGGGCGGTCGCGACCGGCCTCCCCGACGGGCTGCTCACCCCGCTCCCGAGCGGGCGGCTGCTCGGGGAGGCGCTCCTCGACGCGAGCGTCGTGTACGTCGCGCTCGTCGAGGGAGCGCTTCGCGCGGGGATCGGGCTCCACTACGTGAGCCACGTCACCGGGCACGGGATGCGAAAGCTCATGCGCGCCGAGCGGGAGCTCACGTACCGCGTCACGCGTCTGCCTCCCGTGCCCGAGGTCCTCGCCTTCCTCGCCTCGCGGGCCGGGCTGTCCCCCCGAGAGTCGTACGGGACCGTGAACATGGGAGCGGGGCTCGCGTGCTTCGTCGCACCGGGCGCCGGGGAGCCGCTCGTGAAGGTCGCGGAGGCGCTCGGGTACTCCGCCGCGGTCTCGGGGGTCGTCGAGGAGGGTCCCCGACGCGTCGTGCTCGAGCCCGTGGGCGTCGAGTACGGCTCCTCGGAGCTCGACCTTCGCTGACCCCTGTGGCGCCGGAGGCGCCCGCGCGCCCCGCCGCCTCGGGGGGGACGCGCGGGTAGCATGGCGCCGTTGCGTGAAACGGGTCCCGAGAGGCCCGTACGGACGGCAGAGGAGCGACGTGGCGGAGCGTGAGCGGCATCCGGCGCGGCCCACCGGGCGCGTGCCGCGCCCCCGTGGGCTCGTCATGGACCCCGACGACGTGAGGCGTGCGCTCGTGCGCATCGCCCACGAGGTGCTCGAGCGCAACCACGGGGCGGACGGGATCGTGGTCGTCGGGCTCCTGTCCGGAGGCGTCCCGCTCGCGCGTCGCCTGGTCGAGCTCGTGAAGGAGATCGACGGTGCGGACGTCCCAATCGGCGTGCTCGACGTGTCGTTCTACCGCGACGACATCGCCCTCCGGCCGGTCCGAGCGAGCGGCGTCACGTCGATCCCCGTGGACCTCACGGGCCGGGTCGTCGTGCTCGTCGACGACGTGCTGTTCACCGGGCGGACGGTGCGTGCCGCGCTCGACGCGCTCGCCGACCACGGACGGGCTCGTGCGGTGCAGCTCGCGGTGATGGTGGATCGCGGCCACCGGGAGCTCCCGATCCGGCCGGACTACGTCGGGAAGAACCTTCCGACCCGCGGCGACGAGTCCGTCGAGGTGGGCGCGTCCGGAGTCACGATCGGCGAGGCGCTCCCTCCCGGGCCGGGGGCATTCGGCCGGTGAACCGGTCGGACCTGCTGTCGGTCGCGGACCTCGGACGGGAGGGGATCGTCGAGGTGCTGCGCCTCGCCGACTCGTTCGCGGAGGTGTCCGAGCGGCCGGTGCCGAAGGTGCCCGCGCTGCGCGGACGGACCGTCGCGACCGTGTTCTTCGAGAGCTCGACGCGGACGAGGCTCTCGTTCGAGGCGGCCGCCAAGCGGCTGTCGGCGGACACGATGACCTTCACGGCGGCGAGCTCCTCGGTCGCGAAGGGAGAGTCCGTGCGCGACACCGTCGAGACCCTCGACGCGATGGGAGTCGACGCGATGGTCGTGCGCCACTCCTCGGCGGGCACGCCCGCCCAGGTCGCCCGCTGGGTGCGTGCGTCGGTCGTGAACGCGGGGGACGGGCAGCACGAGCACCCGACGCAGGCGCTCCTCGACTGCTTCACGCTTCGTGAGGCGCTCGCTCGACGCGACGGGCGTCCCCCGGGAGACGACCTCGCCGGGGTGCGGATCGCGATCGTCGGGGACGTCCGGCACAGCCGGGTCGCCCGCTCGGGGGTCCTCGCGTACCGGGCCCTCGGCGCCACGGTGGTGCTCGTCGCTCCCCCCACGCTGCTCCCCCCGGACACGTCGAGCTGGGGGGTCACGACCTCCGGGGACCTCGACGAGGTGCTCCCCGGGGTGGACGTCGTGTACCTGCTCCGGCTCCAGGCCGAGCGGATCCGGGAGTGCCTGCTCCCGAGCCTCCACGAGTACTCGGCGCGCTACGCGCTGACCGCCGAGCGGGAGCGGCGTCTCGCCCCCGAGGTGCTCGTCATGCACCCCGGCCCGATGGTGCGCGGCGTCGAGATCGACTCGGCGGTCGCGTCGTCGGCGCGTTCGCTCGTGACCCGGCAGGTCCGAAACGGCGTGGCGGTGCGCATGGCCGTGCTCTTCCGCCTCCTCGCGGGGGCCGCGGCGGACCCGGTGCTCGTCCCGTCGGGGCGGGCCGGAGGAGAGCCGTGAGCGAGCGGGGCACAGGGGCGCTCGTCGTGCGAGGCGGGACCGTGGTCGACGCGACCGGGGAGCGGAGGGCCGACGTCGTCGTGGACGCGGGTCGGATCGTCGGGGTCGGTCCGTCGGTCGCGGCGCCGTCCGGAGCACGCGTGCTCGACGCGAGCGGGTGCGTCGTGTCGCCCGGGCTCGTCGACCTCCACGCCCACCTCCGCGAGCCGGGCGGCGAGGCGGCAGAGACCGTCGAGAGCGGCGCGAGAGCGGCCGCCCGTGGCGGGTTCAGCGCGGTCGTGGCGATGCCGAACACGGAGCCGCCCGTGGACTGCGCCGCGGCGGTGCGCGCCGCGCAGTCCCTCGCGGTCGGGGCGTGCGTCGAGGTCGCGGTCGCCGGGTCGATCACGGTGGGTCGGGCGGGGGTGCAGCTCGCGCCCCTCGCGGAGATGGCCGCGCTCGGAGTGAGGATCTTCACCGACGACGGGCTCGGGGTGCAGCACTCCGGGGTCATGCGCCGCGCGCTCGAGTACGCGCGTCCCCTCGGGGTCGTGCTCGCGCAGCACTGCGAGGACGAGGCGCTCGCGGCGGGAGGGTCGATGAACGAGGGGGAGTGGTCGAGCCTGCTCGGCATCCCCGGCCGGCCGGCCGCCGCCGAGGAGGCGATGGTCGCGCGCGACCTCGCGCTCGTGCGGCTCACGGGCGGCCGCCTCCACTTCCTGCACCTGTCGAGCGGGCGCTCCGTCGCGCTCGTGCGCGAGGCTCGTGCCTCCGGGCTCGCCGTGACGGCCGAGGCGACCCCCCACCACCTGTGCCTGAGCGACTCCGAGCTGCGAGGTTACGACCCCGTGTACAAAGTGAACCCCCCGCTCCGATCGGCGAGGGACGTCGCCGCCGTCCGCGAGGGAGTGGCGGACGGGACCGTCGACGCGGTCGCGACGGACCACGCCCCGCATCCGAGGGAGTCGAAGGACGAGCCGTTCGAGTCCGCCCCGCCGGGCATGATCGGGCTCGAGACGGCGCTCTCGGTCGCGTACGGAGCGCTCTGCCTCCCGTCGGCCGAGCGGGGCGGGCCGGCGGGGGGGCCCGTCGCGCCGGGGTGGCTCGCGGACGACGCGAGCCCCCGGCTCGCTCTCGCGGGACTGCTCGGCGCGCTCTCGTGGCGTCCGGCGCGCATCGCCGGGCTCGACGCTCCGGGCGGGACGGACGGCGGACGGGGCGGCCACGGCGGCCCGGTCGCCCCCGGGTCGGTCGCGCACCTCTGCGTGTTCGACACGGCGGCGCGCTGGACCGTCGACGCCGCCTCGGGGTCGTCTCGCAGCGCGAACACTCCGTTCGCGGGACGGGAGCTCGTCGGTCGCGTGCGCCACACGGTCGTCGCTGGGGAGGCGGTCGTCGTCGACGGGGAGGCGCAGCGGTGAGCACCCGGGAGCCGCCCGCCGCCCGGCCCGAGGCCCACCTCGTCCTCGCGGACGGGGCCGTGTTCCGAGGGGAGGCCTTCGGGGCGCTCGCGGCGCGCCCCGGCTCGGTGGCGACCGGCGAGCTCGTGTTCAACACGTCGCTCTCCGGATACCAGGAGATCGTGACGGACCCCTCCTACGCCGGGCAGGTCGTCGCGTTCACCTACCCCCACATCGGGAACTACGGGGTGAACGCGGAGGACGAGGAGGCGCGACGGCCGCACTGCCGGGCGATCGTCGTGCGCGACCTCGCCTCGCGCCCGAGCAGCTGGAGGGCGACCGGCGACCTCGAGTCGTTCCTCACCCGGCACGGTCTCGGGGGGCTGACCGGGGTGGACACGAGACGGCTGACGCGCCACGTGCGCGAGGCGGGGGCGATGAGCTGCGCGCTCGGGACCGCGACAGAAGGAGAGCTGCTCGACGCCGCGCGCCTCGAGCCGGGGACCGTCGGAGCGGACCTCGTCGGAGAGGTCACGACCGAGCGAGCGTACGAGGTCGCCGGGGGCCCGCTGCGCGTCGTCGCGTACGACTACGGGATGAAGCGGACGATCCTCCGCCAGCTCACGCGGACGTCGACGATCGAGGTCGTGCCGGCCTCGACGCCCGCGTCCGAGGTCCTCGGGCGCGAGCCGGACGGGGTCTTCCTCTCGAACGGACCGGGCGACCCCGCGGCTCTCCCGCACCTCGTTCGCGAGGTCGCCGCGCTTCTCGGGTCCGTGCCGGTGTTCGGGATATGCCTCGGTCACCAGCTCCTCGCGGCCGCGCTCGGCGCGACGACGTACAAGCTCCCGTTCGGGCACCACGGGGCGAACCACCCCGTCCGACGGGTCGCGACGGGGGGAGTCGAGATCACGAGCCAGAACCACGGGTACGCGGTCGCGGACGGGAGCCTCGCCGCGGCGGAGGTCACCCACGTGAACCTCAACGACGGCGTGATCGAGGGGATCGCCTGCCGGGACGTCCCCGCGTTCTCCGTGCAGTACCACCCGGAGGCCGCTCCGGGTCCCCACGACGCCCGATACCTGTTCGAGGAGTTCCGCCGCCTGATGGAGCACGACCGGTGAACGTGAGACACCCGACGGGTCGGGCGCGCTGATGCCGCGCCGCGACGACATCTCGACGATCCTCGTGGTGGGGTCCGGCCCGATCGTGATCGGGCAGGCGTGCGAGTTCGACTACTCGGGCACCCAGGCGTGCCGGGTGCTCGGGGACGAGGGCTACCGCGTCGTGCTCGCGAACTCGAACCCCGCGACGATCATGACGGACCCGGGGCTCGCGGACCGCACCTATGTCGAGCCGCTCTCCCGCGACGTGCTGGCGGCGATCGTCGAGCGCGAGCGCCCCGACGCGCTCCTCGCGACGATGGGGGGGCAGACGGCGCTGAACCTCGCGATGGCGCTCCACGCCGACGGCGTGCTCGAGCGATTCGGCGTCGAGCTCGTCGGGGCGAACGTCGCGGCGATCGAGACCGCGGAGAACCGGGAGCGGTTCAAGCAGGCGATGACCGAGATCGGGCTCGCGGTCCCCGACTCGGGCTTCGCGCACGACCTCGACGAGGCCATGGAGGCCGGCGAGCGGATCGGGTACCCGATCATGGTCCGCCCCTCGTTCATCCTCGGAGGGGCGGGCACGGGGATCGCGAAGGACCGGGAGACGCTTCGGGCGCTCGCGGAGGCGGGGCTCGCGGCGAGCCCGACAACCGAGATCCTCGTCGAGCGCTCGATAGCGGGATGGAAGGAGTACGAGCTCGAGGTCATGCGCGACCGAGCGGACAACTGCGTCGTCGTGTGCTCGATCGAGAACTTCGACCCGATGGGCGTGCACACGGGGGACTCGATCACGGTCGCCCCCGCGCAGACCCTCTCGGACGTCGAGTACCAGGAGATGCGGGACGCCGCGTTCCGCTGCATCCGCCGGGTCGGGGTCGAGACCGGGGGCTCGAACATCCAGTTCGCCGTCGACCCCGTGACCGGGAGCCAGCTCGTGATCGAGATGAACCCCCGTGTCTCGCGCTCGTCGGCGCTCGCGTCGAAGGCCACGGGGTTCCCGATCGCGAAGATCGCCGCACGGCTCGCCGTCGGGTACACGCTCGACGAGGTCGTGAACGACATCACGCGCGCGACGCCAGCGAGCTTCGAGCCGTCGATCGACTACGTCGTCACGAAGGTCCCGCGTTGGGCGTTCGAGAAGCTCCCCGGCACGCCCGACCGGCTCGGGACGCGGATGCAGTCGGTCGGGGAGGTCATGGCCATGGGGCGGACGTTCCCGGAGTCGTTCCAGAAGGCGCTGCGCGGGCTCGAGCACGGGCGGTACGGGCTCAACTGCGACCCCGCGGAGAGGCTCCTCGACGGGGTCACCTCCGAGGAGCTCTCGTCGCGCGCCGCGGTCGCGACGCCCCAACGCCCCTTCGAGGTCGAGGTGCTTCTCCGACGGGGCCACTCGGTGGCCGAGGTGGCCGCGTCGACCGGGATCGACCCGTGGTTCCTCGACCGCATCGCCGAGATCGTCGACGCACGCCGGGAGCTCGAGGGGCTCGGTCGGGGCGCCGAGGCCCTCGGCGACGTCGGCGCGACCCGCTGGCGGCGGCTGAAGAGGCTCGGGTTCTCGGACGCGCAGGTCGCGTGGAGCCTCGAGGTGACCGAGGGGGAGGCACGCGCCGCTCGCGTCGCGTGCGGGGTCGTCCCGACGTTCAAGACGGTGGACACCTGCGCGGCGGAGTTCGCGGCCGAGACGCCCTACTACTTCTCGACCTACGAGGAGGAGGACGAGGTCCGGCCCGCGACGCGCCCGCGAATCGTGATCCTCGGGTCGGGCCCGAACCGGATCGGGCAGGGGATCGAGTTCGACTACTGCTGCGTGCACGCGTCGATCGCGTTGCGCGAGGCGGGGTACGAGACCGTGATGGTGAACTGCAACCCCGAGACGGTGTCGACGGACTACGACACGTCGGACCGGCTCTACTTCGAGCCCGTCACCGAGGAGGACGTCCTCTCGGTCGTCGAGGCCGAGACACGGGCCGGGGCGGGTGGCGTCGCGGGCATCGTGGTGTCGCTCGGCGGCCAGACGCCGCTCAAGCTCGCGGACCGCCTCCCCGAGCGCCTCGTGCTCGGCACGAGCCCGGCGTCGATCGACCTGGCGGAGGACCGGGAGAGGTGGTCCGCCCTGCTCGCGACGCTCGAGATCCCCCAGCCGGCGGGAGGGATCGCACGCGACGCCGCGGAGGCCCGCGCGGTCGCGGGGCGCGTCGGGTACCCGGTGCTCGTGCGGCCGAGCTACGTGCTCGGGGGCCGGGCGATGGAGATCGTGTACGACGACGAGGACCTCGTGCGCGCCATGGCCGCGCTCGCCGGCTCGGGGTCTCTCGGGCGCGAGGGCGGCCTCTCCGCGGAGCGGCCGGTCCTCGTCGACCGATTCCTCGAGGACGCGATCGAGGTGGACGTCGACGCCGTGCGTGACGCGTCGGGCGAGGTGCTCGTCGCGGGGGTCATGGAGCACGTGGAGGAGGCGGGCGTCCACTCGGGGGACTCGGCGTGCGTGATCCCGCCGCCGACCCTCGCCGCCCCGACCGTGGCGACGATCGAGCGTCACACGCGGGACATCGCCGCGGCGCTGGAGGTGCGCGGCCCGGTCAACGTCCAGTACGCGGTGAAGGACGGGAAGGTGTTCGTCATCGAGGCGAACCCGCGCGCGAGCCGGACGGTCCCGTTCGTGGCGAAGGCGACCGGGGTCCCGCTCGCGAAGATCGCGGCACGGGTCATCGCCGGGGCGACGCTCGAGGAGCTACGCGCGGAAGGGATGCTCCCCGCGGGAGGCATCCCGCTCCCCCGGCACGTGAGCGTGAAGGAGGCCGTCCTTCCCTTCGACCGGTTCCCCGAGGTCGACGCGCTGCTCGGCCCGGAGATGCGCTCGACGGGCGAGGTCATGGGCGTCGCGGAGACCTTCGGGCTCGCGTTCGCGAAGAGCCAGATAGCGGCGGGGAGCCGGCTCCCCGACCGGGGCGGGGTCTTCCTGTCGCTCGCGGACCGGGACAAGGAGGCGGGTGTCGTCGTCGCGGGCGCCCTCGCCGAGCTCGGGTTCGAGATCGCGGCGACCGAGGGGACCGCGGCTCGCCTCGAGCGAGCGGGGGTGCCCGTCGCGGTCGTCGTCGCGAAGCTCGCGGCCGCCGCCCGGACAGGGGCGACCGACGCGGTGTCGCTGATCTCGGGCGGGCGCGTGCAGCTCGTCGTGAACACCCCGAGCGGCCGCGGGCCGCGCTCGGACGGCGCCCAGATCCGCCGGGCCGCCTCGGCGCACGGAGTGGCGATGGTCACGACGGTCGCGGCGGCGCGCGCGGCGGCGGCGGGCATCGCGGACTGGAGGCGTCTCGGGCTCAGCGTGAAGAGCCTCCAGGAGCACCACGGGGCCGCCGGTGGCGACGCGTCGAGCGGCTGAGCGCCGGACGGGAGCGTCCGCGGCGGCGGGGGTGTCGCTCGAGACGAGAGTCGGGTCCGTCGTGCTCGCGAACCCGGTGATGACCGCGTCCGGGACGGCGGGGCACGGGGCCGAGCTCGGCGCGTTCCTCGACCTCGCGGCGCTCGGGGGCGTCGTCGTGAAGTCCCTCTCCGCGCGCCCGTGGCCGGGGAACCCTGCGCCGCGTGTCCACCCCGTCGCGGCGGGGATGCTGAACAGCGTCGGGCTCGCGGGACCCGGGGTCGATGCGTGGCTCGAGGACGACCTGCCCTCCCTCGAGAGGGCGGGCGCGACCGTCGTCGCGAGCATCTGGGGCCGTACGGTCGAGGAGTTCGCCCGGGCTGCGGAGGCGCTCGCGGCCGCGCCGCCGTGCGTCGTCGCGGTCGAGGTGAACGTCTCCTGCCCGAACCTCGAGCAGAGCCGGTCCATGTTCGCCCACTCGGCCGAGGCGACGGCAGCCGCGGTCCGGGCGAGCGCGTCGTGCGGGCGGCCCCGGTGGGCCAAGCTATCGCCGAACGTCCCCGACCTCGCCGAGATCGCCTCGGCGGCGATCGCTGCGGGCGCGGAGGCCGTGACGCTCGTGAACACGGTGCTCGGGCTCGCGATCGACGTCGAGCGCCGCGTGCCGGTGCTCGGGGCCGTCCGGGGCGGGCTGTCGGGACGGGCGATCCACCCGGTCGCGGTGCGCGCCGTCTACGACGTGCGGGCCGCGGTCCCCGGGGCGGCGATCGTCGGAGTCGGCGGGGTCCACGACGGCCCGAGCGCCGTCGAGCTGCTCCTCGCGGGCGCGAGCGCCGTCCAGGTCGGCACCGCCAGCTTCGCCGACCCGCGCGCCGCTCGCCGGGTGCTCGAGGACCTCACGCTCTGGTGCGCGGCGCACGGGGTGGCCGACGTCGAGGAGCTCGTGTCCGCGGCGCACCGCACGGGCCCGGCGTGACCGCTGTCCCCGGGGCCTCCCGCGGGCCCGATCCCGTCCGCCGGATGCTCGCGCTCGCCCTCGACCTCGCCGACCTCGACGAGGCGCGCTCGCTCGCCGCGAGGCTCGCGCCGTGGTTCGCGGTCGCGAAGGTGGGGCTCGAGCTGTTCGCGGCAGCGGGAACGGACGCCGTGCGAGCGCTCGCGTCCGGCGGGTTCGAGGTGTTCCTCGACGTGAAGCTCCACGACATCCCCGAGACGGTCGCCCGTGCGTCGCGCGTCCTCGGTCGGAGCGGGGCGCGCTACGTGACCCTCCACGCGAGCGGAGGGGAGGCGATGCTCGCCGCGGGAGTGTCGGGCCTCGTCGCCGGAGCCGCGGAGGCCGGCGTGAGCCCACCGGTCGCGCTCGCGGTCACCGTGCTCACGAGCGAGCGGGACGCTCCCGCGGACGTGCTCGGGGCGCGTGCCTCGGCGGCACGGGACGCGGGCTGTGGGGGGGTCGTGTGCGCGGCGGTCGACCTCCCGGTCGTGCGCGAGCTCGCCCCGGGCCTCCTCGCGGTCGTGCCGGGGACACGTCCGGCCGGGTCGAGCGTGCACGACCAGGCGCGCGTCACGACGCCCGGAGAGGCCGTCGCCGCGGGGGCGGGCCTTCTCGTCGTCGGGAGGGTGGTGACGAGGTCGGGTCGTCCGGAGGAGGCTGCCGCGGCCGTCGCCGCGGAGGTGGGCGCCTCTCTCGGGCGGCGCGCCTGACGTGTGGGGGACGCGTCGCCGCGTGACTCGGGGGGGTGGGTGCGGGTATGGTTGCGCACGGCGCGTATGTCCATCACGTAACGACGTCGCTACGAGAGCCGTAACCGGACAGGGGACCGTCACAGCGCCGTGGCGGCCGGGTTGCGGCGAAGCCGGGCGTCAGGCCGGTGGGAACGTCGCACACGAGGCTAGGAGGCACCCATGGCAGGTCCCCGGAAGCGACGCGCCGTGATCGGCGCGGGCGCGTCGATCCTTGCTATCGGCTCCGCTCTCGCCGGAGCCACCGGCGCGGCGGCAGCACGGCCCGCGGCGACCCATTCGACGAGCGGAGGAACGGCGTACTTCGCCGAGCTCGCGAACGGGACTCCGAACTACATCTTCCCGTTCATGAACCTCGCGTTCTTCAGCGTCACGAACATCGCGCAGTTCCAGTACCTCATGTTCCGGCCCCTGTACTGGTTCGGGCAGGGAACGGCTCCCTCGCTCAACCTGTCGCTGTCCGTCGGGAACAACCCCGTCTACAGCAACGGGAACACGAAGGTGACGTTCTCGCTGAAGAACTACCGGTGGTCGAACGGCGAGAAGGTCACGCCCCAGGATGTCGTCTTCTGGATGAACCTCATGAAGGTCGAGAAGCTCAACTGGGCGGGGTACGCCCCGGGGACGCTCCCCGACGACCTCAAGTCCGTGACGACGAGCGGCGACTCGGTCACCTTCACGCTCTCGGGCCCGGTGAACTCGTACTGGTTCACCTACAACGAGCTCGGGCAGGTGACGCCGCTCCCGATGGCGTGGGACATCTCGGCGAACGGGCAGAAGGGCGGGAGCGCGGCCTGCGGGACGGCCTCCTACCAGTCGGTCACGGTCACCCAGACCAAGACGAAGGGCGGCACGACCGTGACCCCGGTCTCGCCCGCGGCGAAGTCCTGCGCGGCCGTGTACAGCTACATGTCGAAGGAGTCGGGCTACGACCCGTCGAACCCGAAGGCGCCGAACAACTCGCTCGGGACCTACGCGACGAACCCGCTCTGGCAGGTCGTCGACGGCCCGTGGCACCTCACGGCCTTCAACCCTGACGGCCAGGCGACCTTCAAGCCGAACCCGTCCTACTCGGGCCCGGTCAAGGCGAAGCTCTCGAGCTTCGTCGAGCTGCCGTACACCTCGGCGGCGTCCGAGTTCAACGCGCTCGTCGGCGGGAAGCTCACGGTTGGGTACCTGCCTCCGGAGGACGTGACCGCCCAGGCGAAGAGCCCGACGGTCCCCGGTCCCAACAACCCGAGGCTCACGAACTTCACGATCGCGCCGTGGTACCCGTGGGGGATCAACTACTTCCCGGAGAACTTCAACACCTCGGCGAACGGCGGCGTGACGGCGAAGGTCTTCCACCAGCTGTACTTCCGCCAGGCGCTCCAGATGCTCGTGGACCAGCCGCTGTACATAAAGAAGCTGTTCCACGGCTACGCGGTGCCGACCTACGGCCCCGTGCCGATCCTGCCCCCGAACCCGTTCGCGTCGTCGCTCGAGAAGCAGAACCCCTACCCGTACGACCCGGCGAAGGCGGTCAAGCTCCTCGCGAGCCACGGGTGGAACGTGACGCCGAACGGCGTGACGACCTGCTCGGACGCGTCGAAGTGCGGAGTGCCGAAGGGCGCGAAGCTCGACTTCAACCTCCAGTACTCGGCGCCGACGGCGACCCAGACGACCGAGATGCAGGCCGAGCAGGCCTCCTTCGCACAGGCGGGCATCAAGGTCAACCTCTCGGTGGCCTCGTTCGACACGGTCATCGGGACCGCGGTTCCCTGCAGCGGGGCGTCGTGCACCTGGCAGATGGAGAACTGGGCAGGCGGCTGGACGTACTCGCCGGACTACTACCCGACCGGTGAGGTCCTCTTCCAGACCGGAGCCGGCTCGAACAGCGGCTCGTACTCGGACCCGACGAACGACACGCTCATCAAGGGCACGAACTTCGGAAAGACGTCGATCCAGAGCTGGGAGAACTACATCGTGACCCAGGCCCCTGTCATCTGGCAGCCCGAGGAGGCGTACCAGCTGACCGAGGTCCAGAAGAACCTCCACGGGGTCACCCCCCAGAACCCGCTCATGTCGCTCACTCCCGAGAGCTGGTACTTCTCGAAGTGACGGCCGGCTCGTGACGCCGTCGCGGCGATAGAGTTCGGCGTCTCGTCCGAGCGCTCCGCTCTCCGGTCGCGGCCCTGGCACCCGCCAGGTCCGCGGCCGGGGGGCGCACGCCTGCCTGGCGCGGCGGGTTCGACAGATGGGGAGTGATCGGCCCTGATCGGTTACATCATCCGGCGTCTCGGCCAGGCGGTGATCGTCGTGGTCGGCGTGACCCTGCTCACCTTCGTGCTGTCACACGTCGTCCCGGGCGGCGAGGCGCACGCGGCGCTCGGACCGAAGGCGACCGCCGTGCAGATCGCGCAGTTCAACCGCGTGAACGGCTACGATCTGCCCTGGTGGGACCAGCTCTACCAGTACTTCCGCGGGCTCGTGACCCATCTCAACCTCGGCTACTCCTACAAGTACAACCAGTCGGTGCTCTCGCTCATACGCGAGCGGCTCCCGAAGACTCTCGTGCTCGTCGGGATCTCGACGGTCCTCGCCGTGCTCGTCGCGATCCCGCTCGGTGTCCTCCAGGTGGTCCGGCGGAACCGTCCGGTCGACTACGCGCTCACGGGGACGTCGTTCGTCCTCTACGCGATGCCTCCCTTCCTGCTCGGGACGCTCCTCATCCTCTACTTCGCGGTCGACCTCAAGTGGCTCTCGGTCGAGGCGCCGCAGGCGTCGACGGTCGGCGGGATCCTCGCGGACCCGCGTGCGCTCGCGCTCCCGGTGCTCACTCTCGCGGCGATCACGATCGCCCAGTTCAGCCGGTACATGCGGTCCTCGATGATGGAGGCGATGACCGAGGACTACATCCGCACGGCCCGTGCGAAGGGGGCCGCGGAGAGCCGGGTGCTGTTCCGCCACGCCCTCCGCAACGCGCTCATCCCGATCATCACGCTTCTCGGCCTCGCTCTGCCGAACATCGTGGGAGGAGCGCTCATCACCGAGACGGTCTTCAACTACCCGGGGATGGGCCTGCTGACGACGAACGCGGCCATCAACACCGACGTCCCGACCCTTCTCGGCACCACGCTCGTCGCCACGGTCGCCACGGTCGTCGGGTCCTTCATCGCGGACCTGCTCTACGCGGTCGTGGACCCGAGGGTCCGCTATGTGTGAGCCCGCCCGCGTCGACGGGACGACGAGGTGACGGCCACCGCGGACCGGCCGGACCCGCCCGTTCCCGAGGACGCGGCGGCGAGCCTCGGCGCGCTCCCGTCGACGCCGACGGGCGGCGAGGTCGCGTCGACCGGGGGCCTCGCACGCCAGCTGCTCGCGGTCTTCCTCGAGAACAAGCTCGCCGTGATCGGCGCGGCGGTCATCGTCTTGATGGTTCTCTTCTGCTTCGTCGGCCCGATCTTCTACCCGGTCAACGAGACGAGCACGCAGCTCGCGCTGCTCAACTCGACGCAGAACCTCCCTCCGGGCGGCTCCAACCCCCTCGGGACCGACAGCGCGGGCTTCGACATGCTCGGGCGGATCATGTTCGGCGGGCAGACCTCCCTCGAGGTCGGGTTCGCTGCGGCGGGCATCGCGACGTTCGTCGGCGTCCTGTGGGGCGCGATCGCGGGGTTCTTCGGCGGGTGGGTCGACGCGCTCATGATGCGGTTCGTCGACATCCTCCTGTCGATCCCCCTGCTGTTCCTCGTCGTCGTCCTCGCGGTGATCTTCCACCCGTCGCTGTCGCTGCTCATACTCGTGATCGGGCTCACCTCCTGGCTCGTGCCGGCCCGGCTCATCCGCGGCGAGACACTGTCGCTCCGCGTGCGCGAGTACGTGCAGGCGGTACGGGTCATGGGCGGGACGAGCCGGCGGATCGTTCTCCGGCACATCGTGCCGAACGCGATCGGGACGATCGTGGTGAACGCGACCTTCCAGGTCGCCGACGCGATCCTCCTGCTCGCAGCGCTCGGGTTCATCGGGCTCGGCGTGCCGGCGCCGCTCACCGACTGGGGATCGATGCTCGCGAACGGCGTGAACTACGCGCTCGACGGCTACTGGTGGGAGATCTACCCCGTCGGGGTGGCGATCGTCCTCGTCGTGGTGTCGTTCAACTTCGTCGGCGACGCGCTCCGCGACGCGTTCGAGGTCCGCCTCCAGCGCCGGTGACGGACCGGGGCGCACGTCTCGCGTGGCCCGCGGCGCGACGCGGCCTCAGGCCGGGGCGGCCGCCGTGGCGAGCGCGCCGTCGAGGGGGAGCTGGAGGGGGAAGTGACAGGCCGCGAGGTGCTCCCGCCCGAAGGGCCTGAGCGGGGGCTCCTCGGCGGCGCAGAGCTCCTGCGCGTAGGGGCAGCGAGTCCGGAAGCGGCATCCGCTCGGGGGCGAGATGGCCGACGGGAGCTCGCCCCTTACCGCGTGGCTGCCGCGCGCCCGGCGGGCGGCCGGGTCCGGGACGGGGACCGTGTCGATGAGCCCCTGGGTGTAGGGGTGCGCCGTGTGGCCGTAGACGGCGTCGGCCGGGCCGACCTCGACGAGCTTGCCGAGGTACATGACGCCGATTCGGTCGGCCACGTACTTCACGACGGCGAGGTCGTGCGAGATCACGATGTAGGTGAGCCCGTGGCGCTCCTGCAGCGTGCGCATCAGGTTGAGGATCTGGGCCTGGATCGACACGTCGAGCGCCGACACGGGCTCGTCGGCGACGATCAGCTTCGGGTTCAGCGCGAGGGCGCGGGCGAGCCCGATGCGCTGGCGCTGGCCGCCGGAGAACTCGTGGGGGTAGAGGGACCTCGCCCGCCTTGCGAGCCCGACCTCGTCGAGGAGGCTCTCGACCGTCGCGGTCTGCTCGTCGCGCGTCCCGATCCCCTGGACGACGAGCGGCTCCCGCACGATCGTCACGACCCGCATCCTCGGGTCGAGGGACGCGTAGGGGTCCTGGAACATGAGCTGCAGGTCGCGTCGGCGCTCGCGTAGCGCGGCTCCGTGCACCTCGGAGAGGTCGACCCCGTCGAAGCGGACCGCGCCCGAGGTCGGGCGCTCGAGGGCGACGACGACGCGCCCGATCGTGGTCTTCCCGCATCCCGACTCCCCGACGAGACCGAACGTCTCGCCGCGGCGCACCGAGAGCGACACGTCCGAGACGGCCTTCAAGGTCCCGACCTTGCGCTGGAAGACGGCCCCGGAGGAGACCGCGTACTCCTTGGTGAGGTTCGAGAGCTCGAGGACCACCTCCTCCGTCCCGCCGAGAGCGTCGCGCGCCCGCGTCGACGGCGGCGGAGGGGGCTCGGGACGCGCGCTCGAGGGCTCGAGGCGGGCCGACGGCGCACGCATCTCGGAGCCGATCGGGTGGAAGCAGGCGAAGTCGTGGCTCCCGTCGAGGTCGGGCGCGGCTCCCGGTCCCGTCGCGGGGCCGGAGATCCCGACGGTCGGGCCCGCGGGAGCGAGCAGGGGCTCCTCTCGCCGGCACCGGTCGTCCGCGTAGCGGCACCGCGGCGCGAACCGGCATCCCACGATCGTCTTCGACAGGTCAGGGGGAAGGCCCGGGATCGTGGCGAGCCGCGCGGAACGGTCCTGGTCGAGGCGGGGGATCGACTGGAGGAGCGCCTCCGCGTAGGGGTGGCGCATGGACCGGAAGAGCTCGCCCGTGGCGGCGCCCTCGACGATCTTGCCCGCGTACATGACCATGACCCGGTCCGTCCGGGCGGCGATCACCCCCATGTCGTGGGTGATGAGCACCACGGCCATCTTGAGCCGCTCGCGGAGGTCGTCGATGAGGTCGAGGATCTGCGCCTGGATCGTGACGTCGAGGGCGGTCGTGGGCTCGTCCGCGATGAGGAGCGTCGGCTCGCACGCGAGCGCCATCGCGATCATGACCCGCTGGCGGAGCCCCCCGGAGAGCTGGTGGGGGTAGTAGCGGAGCCGTTCGCTCGGCTGCGGCATCCCGACGAGGTCGAGCACCTCGAGCGCGCGCTCGAGCGCCTGGGGGCGTGTGACGTCGCGGTGGAGCCGGACGACCTCGGCGATCTGGCGTCCGATGGTCCACGTCGGGTTCAGGGACGTCATCGGGTCCTGGAAGATCATCGCCATGTCGTTGCCGCGTACCTCGCGCATGGTCCGCTCGTCGATCGAGGCGAGGTCACGACCCGCGAGCCGCACGGTCCCCGCGGTCACGTGGCCGACGCTCGGGAGGAGCTTCATGATCGAGAGGCCCGTGGTCGACTTCCCGCACCCGGACTCGCCGACCAGCCCGACGCACTCGCCCGCACCGACGCTGAACGAGACCCCGTCGACGGCCCGGACGACCGAGTGCCGGAGGTGGAACTCGGTCCGGAGGTCCTCGACGACGAGAACGGGCTCGTCCTCCGGCGACGTGGCGGCGGTGTCCTGCATGGGCGATCTCCTCGACGGGCTGAGAGGCCGCGGCGGCCGCGAAACGCCCCCTCCGGAGTGCCCGGGACGTTCGCACACTCGTCATGCGAGGAGCGTGGTGCGCCGTGAGCTGCCGCGCTATCGTACCGGCTCATGCCCCAACCTCCTAGCCTCACCCCAGACCAGCGAAAGGCCGCCCTCGAGAAGGCCGCGAAGGCGCGTAAGGACCGAGCCGAGCTGAAGGACCACCTGAAGGCGGGCCGGGTCACCCTCGCCGAGCTGCTCGGCAAGGCGGACAAGGACGAGATCGTCGGCAAGATGAAGGTCCTTGCGGTCCTCGAGTCCCTCCCCGGGACGGGCAAGGTCAAGGCTCGCCGACTCATGGAGCAGGTCGGCATCAGCGAGACCCGTCGCCTCCAGGGGCTCGGCGCGAAGCAGCGCGACTCCCTGCTCGAGGCCGTCGAACGACCCTGATCTTCGTCCTGTCCGGCCCCGGAGGGGCGGGAAAGGGGACGGTAGTCCGGCGCCTCGTAGAGCGCGACCCGAAGCTGTGGCTGTCGAGGTCGTGGACGACGCGCCCACGCCGTCCGGGGGAGGACGCAGGCGCCTACACGTTCGTCACGAGGGACGCGTTCCTCGACCACGCGCGGGCGGGCGGGTTCCTCGAGTGGGCGACCGTGCTCGGGGAGCACTACGGGACGCCCTACCCGGACGCTCCCGACGGGCACGACGTCGTCCTCGAGATCGACGTCCAGGGTGCCGAGCAGGTGCTCGAGCGGTGCAGCCCGGTCGTATGCGTGCTGCTCGTGCCGCCGTCGCGCGAGGACCAGGAGCGGCGCCTGCGCGGCCGCGGCGATCCCGAGGAGCACGTCGAGAAGCGCGTCGCGCTCGGCGAGCTCGAGCTCGAGCGCGGCCGGAGGATCGCGGACGCCGTCG
>JAJZBW010000220.1 GCA_021798745.1 Actinomycetes bacterium | reverse complement strand
GAGGACCGCGGGTGGGGACGGCGGTGCGCGCGCAGAGCGTCTGGCGGTGGAGGACCTCCAGGCCACCGTGACGTCCGATCCGCAGACGACGCTCGTGATAGTCGCCGTCGACACCTCCGGCTCGATAGCCGGCCGGAGGAGGCTCGACGCCGCCCGCGCCGCCGTCATGACGCTCCTCGGCGACGCGTACCGACGCCGCGACCGGGTGGCGATGGTGGCGTTCAGGGGCGAGTCGGCCGAGGTCGTGCTGCGCCCGACCGGGTCGGTCGAGGTGGCGCGGGCGCGTCTCGCAGAGCTGCAGAGTGGCGGCAGGACGCCGCTGGCCGCCGGACTGAGGCAGGTCACGTCCCTCGTGCGCGCGTCGCAGCGGCTCGGCGGGCCGAGACCGGCGGTCGTACTGGTCACGGACGGCCGGGCGACCGCAGGCGGTGCCGACCCGCTCGCAGCTGCCGACTCGGCCGCTGCCGAGCTCGCGGCCACGGGGGTGGCGTGCCTCGTCGTCGACGCGGAGACGGGGCCGGCCCGCATCGGTCTCGCCCGGTCGCTGGCGTCGACGCTGTCCGCCGAGTACGTGCTCCTCGAGGAGATCGAGCAGTCCGCGGACGGGGCGGTGCTGGCCGACGCCATCCGCGCTCGGGTGCGGGCGCCCGCGGCGGAGAGCTGATGGGCGCCCACCGCGACGCGGGCGTCACCCTCGTGCTCGGCGGAACCCGCTCGGGCAAGTCGGCGGTCGCCGAGGGCCTCGCCGCCGACCTCGCCTCGCGAGACGGCGGCGCCGTGACCTACGTGGCGACCGCGTCGGTGCTCGACGAGGAGATGGAGCGCCGTGTCGCCGCGCACCGGGCCCGCCGGCCGAGCACGTGGAGCACCGTCGAGCTGCGCTCGAGCGTCGAGCTGCCCGCAGCCCTCGCGCACCTCGGCGGCAGCGTCCTCGTGGACAGCCTCGGAGCGTGGGTGGCGTCGGCGGCAGACCTCCGGGTCGACGGAGAGGCCCTCGTCCGCGCCCTCCGCTCGCGCCCGGGGAGCACCGTGCTCGTCTCGGAGGAGGTCGGGCTCGCCGTGCACCCGGCCACCGAGGCAGGAAGGGCGTTCGTGGACGCGCTCGGAACCCTCAACCAGACGGTGGCGGCCCTCGCGGAGCGCGTGCTCCTCGTCGTGGCCGGCCGCACGCTGGAGCTGTAGTGCTCGCCGCGCTCGGGTTCCTCACCCCCTTCGGGCCCGCGCGGTCGCCCGGTCCGGCGGCACTCCGCTGGTTCCCCCTCGTCGGGGCGGTGGCGGGAGCGGTCGTGGGCCTCATCTGGTGGGCGGCGTCCGAGGCGTGGCACGGGCCGCTGGTGCCCGCCGCGCTCGCAGTCGCCGCCGACTTGCTCATGACCGGCATGTTGCACGTCGACGGGCTGGCCGACAGCGCCGACGGCCTGCTGCCCCACCTGAGCCGGGAGCGGAGGCTCGAGGTCATGTCGGCGCCCGACGTCGGCGCGTTCGGGCTGGCCGCGACGGTGGCCGTGCTGCTGCTGCGCTTCGCGGCGTTCGGCTCCCTGCGGCCCGACGTCGCGCTCGTGGTCGGCGTCTGGTGCGTGTCGCGCTCGCTCATGGTGGTGGCCATGCTCCTGCTCCCCTACGCGAGGCCGACGGGAGGCCTGGCGACGGCGTTCCTCGGAGGAGGCGTCGCCGCCCCCGCTCTGGCGGCGTCTATCGGGGTGGCGGCGGGCACGTCGTTCGCGGTGTGGGCCGGAGGAGCGCCTGCTGCGGCGGGCGTCGGAGCAGCGGTGCTCGCCGTCGCGGCGCTCTTGTGGGTCGCACGCCGTCGGCTCGGAGGCTTCACCGGCGACGTGCTCGGGGCGGCCGTGGTCGTGTCCGAGACCGCGGCGCTCGTCGTCTCGGGGGTCCGCTGGTGACGGGCTGGCGGCTGCGGGCCGCGTCGGCCGCAGCGGCGGTGCTCCTGGACCGCCTGGTCGGAGACCCGCCGGACCGGCTGCACCCGGTGGCGTGGTTCGGCCGTGCCATGACCCGGCGCGAGCGGCGTGCGTGGAGCGACCACCGGATGGGCGGGGTCCGGCACCTCGGCGCGGGAGTCCTCGTCGCGACGGTCCCTGTCGCCCTGACGCGTGCCGGGGCCCGCCGGATGGGCGGGACCGCGGCCGACGGGGCCGTCGCCGTCTCGGTGGCGGCCGCGACGCTCGGCGCCCGCAGCCTCGACCGTCGCGCCGCCGAGGTCGGCGAGGCGCTCGCCCGCGGACGGATCGACGAGGCACGACGGTCGCTCCCGGCGCTCGTCGGGCGCGACCCGGCCGGTCTCGACGAGGCGGAGATCGCTCGGGCCGTGGTCGAGTCGGTGGCCGAGAACACGGTGGACGCGGTCGTCGCGCCGCTCCTGTGGGCGGCGCTCGGAGGACCCGTCGGCGCAGCGGCCTACCGCGCCGTGAACACGCTCGACGCGATGGTCGGCTACCGAGACGACCGCTACCACCGGTTCGGCTGGGCGTCGGCACGCGCCGACGACGTCGCCAACTTCGTGCCTGCACGGGTCGGGGCGGTGGTCGTCGCGTTGTGCTCGCCGAGCCGCGCCCTCGACGTCGGACGGGCGGTGCGCCGACAGGCGCCCGGCCACCCGTCGCCCAATGCCGGCGTGATCGAGGCGGCGTTCGCCGCGGCGCTCGGTCTCCGCCTCGGCGGGACCAATCGCTACGGCGAGGTGGTCGAGCACCGGGCGCAGCTCGGCGACGGACGTGTTGCCGCCGCGGCGGACATCGATCGCGCCCGGCGGTTGGCCCGTCGGGTCACCGCAGTCGCTGCGGTCGCGCTCGCGGCCCCCTTCCTGTGGGAGCTGTCGCGCAGCCCGAGGACGGGCCGCGCGTCTCGAGGCGCCCGGTGACGCGCGCGCCCGTCGGCCGGCGGGCCCACGGCGGCGACGGCGCGCGGCTCGCCGAGGAGCGGGGGATCGATCCCGCGTCGGTGCTGGACCTCTCGGCCAGCCTCTGCCCCGTGGCACCCGACCCCTCGGCAGCCGTGCGGCGCCACCTCGGGGCCGTCGGCCGCTACCCGGACCCGGGGCGGGCCACCGCGACCCTCGCCGACACCATGGGAGTGGAGCACGAGCACCTCGTGCTGACCAACGGCGGCGCGGAGGCCATCGCGCTCGTCGGGGCGCTTCTCGGCGGGACGGTCGAGGAGCCCGACTTCTCCCTGTACCCGCGCACGGGCGGGCCTCTGTGGAGGTCCAACCCCAACAACCCGCTCGGGACGCTCGCGTCGGCGGCAGCCGAGGCCGGCGTGTGGGACGAGGCATTCTGGCCGCTCGCGACCGGCACGTGGACCCGAGGCGACCACGTGCGGGGGTCGGTCGTGGTGGGCTCGCTCACGAAGCTCCTCGCCTGCCCCGGACTGCGCGTCGGGTACGTGCTCTGCGCGGACGACGTGCTGATGTCGCGGATCCGTCGGGCCCAGCCCGAATGGTCCGTCAACGGGCTGGCGGCGGACGCGCTCGCAGACCTGCTGCGCCCCGTCGACCTGCCCGCGTGGTCGGCCGAGACCGCCGCGCTTCGGGACCAGCTGGCCGACCTTCTCGGTTCGCACGGGCTCTCCGTGCGCGCCGGCCACGGGCCGTGGGTGCTCGTCGACGGGTCGGGAGCGCTCCGCTCGGAGCTCCTCGCCGAGGGGGTCGTCGTGCGCGACTGCGCGAGCTTCGGCATGGGTGGAACCGTTCGCGTCGCGGTGCCCCGACCCGAGCAGTTCGGGCGCCTCGAGAGCGCCCTTCGGCGCCACCGCGGAGCGACGAGCGGACCTCGGTCCGGCGCACGGGACGCGTCCACGAGCCGCGCGGCGCCGTGACCGTCTACCTGGTCGGCGCCGGGCCCGGCGACCCCGGCCTGCTCACGGTGCGGGGAGCAGAGCTCCTGCGCAGCGCCGACGTGGTGCTCCACGACCGACTGGTCGCACCGGACGTGCTCACCCTGGTCCGGGGCGATGCGCTGCGCATCGACGTCGGAAAGCGGCCAGGCACGGGCACCCCCGGTGCCGACCGCCGACAGCACGACATCGGCCGGCTGCTCGTCGAGCACGGCCGCACGTCCGCGGTCGTCGTCCGGCTGAAGGGCGGGGACCCCTTCGTGTTCGGGCGCGGCTCCGAGGAGGTCGAGATCCTCGAGGAGGCCGGGATCCCCTGGCAGGTCGTCCCCGGGGTGACCTCCGCGCTCGGCGTGCTCGGCGCAGTCGGCATCCCGGCGACCCATCGGGGCCTCGCCTCGTCCGTCACGGTCGTCGCGGGCCGCACCCGTGATCCCGGCGACGCCCCCCGCACGGGGCACGAGCCCAACTGGGAGGCGCTGGCGCACACGGGAGGGACGCTCGTCGTCCTCATGGGAATGGGGTCGCGCGCGGCCATCTCCGCCGCGCTCCTCGGCGCCGGTCGCGCCGCCGACACCCCGGTCGCGGTCGTCCAGGACGGCACGACCCCGGCGCAGCGAGTGGTCCGGACGACGCTCTCGGGGCTCCCCGACGTCGACCTCGGCGCTCCCGCGGTCATCGTG
>JAJZBW010000219.1 GCA_021798745.1 Actinomycetes bacterium | reverse complement strand
GTCACGGCGGCGCCGCGCTCGGACCGCCTCGTTCCCTGGCTCGTGCTGCTCGGCGGGTTTGTCCTCGGCGTCGGCTGGTTGGTCGGGATCATCCTGCTGTGGTCATCAGCCACCTGGCGTCTTCGTGACAAGCTGCTCGCCACGCTCGTCGTCCCCGGCGGACTGCTCTTGCCCGTCCTGCTCCTCGGCACAGGTGGCGCGGCCACCACATGCACCGGCTCGGGAGGACCCGGCGTGCAGCCCGTCACCCACTGCACCACCCACGGGCTCGTCCTACCTCTGCCGCTCGGCATCGCCGTCCTGCTCGTCACGGTCCTCGGGCCGCTCCTGGTAGCGGTGCACCTCGACCGAGTGCGCCGGGGGCTCGAACCCGTCGGCGGACCGACGCCCACGAAACCTCCGACAGGAGTCGGCAGCTGGTCTCGATGAGCGCTCCTACCGGCGCGGCAGGAAGGACAGGGCCGGGCGGTCCCGGGGGCGTCGTGGGCGAAGCGCCACGTCTCGGCTCGGGCTCCGCGTACGGCCGCCCGACGCTCCGTGATCCCCGGCCCTCGCTGCCGCCGAGCGGGCCGGAGCCACCGGGCTCTCCGGTTGACGCGGCCGTCGGCGAACCGGCGACGCCAGCCGGCTGCCAGTACGCGCCGGAGGTGGTGGTGGAGGGGGCAACGATGCTCGTCGTCCGCGCCGAGGCGCTCCGCGAGGCACGGCATCGCCCGCTGCCCGCTCACTTGTCCACCATGCACGTGCCGTCGGTCGTCGGGCTCGCGAGGAGGCGACCGTTCCGTGGCGCCCGGCGGGTCGCACCGACCCACGGCTGACGGTCTCGCTCGGGCAGCTTCTCCTGTGCCATCGCGCTCCGGCAGGCCTCCGCATTCGTCACCTCGGCAGCGACGATCACCTGGTCCTCGGCGGCCGCGGTCTCGGCGGTGCAACCCGGGACGAAGCGGTTGCGGGAACGCAGCATCCTCCGACTGACGGGCGATTCCCCGACGGGCGCCCTGCGACGTGCGAACGGTCGGAGATCGGGCACGGTCGTCAGGATCCGCGCGATGCCCGGGCCCGGAGCCGCCACGGCGCGGGGCGAGAGGCGTTTGACTTCGCGCGGAGGTCCGCTATACATACTCCGTATGGTACTGGTGAGCCCTCGAGGCACGCGATGAGCGTCCGTCACGCGCTGCTCGCGTTCTTGAGCGAGAGCCCGAAGTACGGCTTGCAATTGCGGCAGGAGTTCGAGGAGAGCACCGGCGAGGTATGGCCGCTCAACGTCGGACAGGTCTATACGACGCTTCAGCGCCTCGAGCGGGACGGGCTGATCGAATCCGACGACCGCGGCGAGGAAGGGGGGCCCCAGAAGGTCTTCCGCATCACCGAGGCCGGCTGCAAGGAGCGGGACACCTGGTTCGGCACGCCACCGGAAATGACCGAGCCGCCCCGTGACGAGCTCGTGATCAAGGTGCTGGCGGCACTTCGCGTGCCTGGCATCGCGGTCCACGACGTGATCCAGGTCCATCGCCGCTACCTCGTCGAGCTGATGCAGCAGTGGACGCGCCTCAAAGAGGACGAAGCGGACCTCGACGTGACCTTCGCACTCGTCGTCGACGCCGAGCTCTTCCGTCTCGAATCGGTCGTCCGCTGGCTCGACACCGCAGATGGCCTGCTGAAGCGCGCCGCGCTCGAGGCGCCTCCCGCGAGGTCCGGTCCGCTGATCCGGCGGAGGTTGGTCACCCGGCGATGAGCTACCTCGACCTATGGCAGGTCTCGACGGGCTACGGGGCCGGTGCCGCCGAGGTGCACGCGCTCTCGAGCGTCGACCTCGCGGTCGAGCGCGGGTCGCTCGTCGCCGTGATGGGGCCGTCGGGCTCGGGGAAGTCGACGCTGCTCACGATCGCGGGAGGCCTCGAGGAGCCGACGAGCGGCGAGGTCCTGGTCGACGCTGTCCCGACGTCGTCGACGTCGTCGATGTCGCGCGACGACAAGGCGCGACTTCGTCGTCCCGGATCTCAACCTTCTTGCGGGGCTCACCGTCGCGGAGGACGTCTCCCTGCCCTCTCGAGCTCGACGGGCTCTCGGGGAGAGATGCGCATCGCGTCGGCATGGCGTCGCTCGAGGAGCTCGTCCCTTGTGATCGCGCGGGGCACTGTCCCGATGAGCTCTCCGGCGGGAAGCGTCAACGTGTCGCGATCGAGCGGGCGATCGTCGGCGAGCGGTCGCTCCTCCTCGCGGACGAACCGTCTGGAGCGCTCGACTCGACAAGCGGCGAGTCCGTGATGCGCATGGTCCTCGCCGCCTGCCACCGCGGCGTCGCGGCGGTCCGCGCCACCCACCCCCGTGCACGCGGAGGTCCGTGACTGCGGTCACGGCGGGCGCGCTCCGCCTTCTCGCTGCCTTCCTCGGCGTCGCCGGCGGTTACATCGGCATGATCGGCTGGTTACGCGGCAACTCGCTGAACGGCGGGATCGGCTCGCTCGGCAACGTGCCCCTCGCCGACGCCCTGGTTCTCTCGCGCGCAATGCCAGGATTCGCGGCGGCCGTCGGAGGGCTCTCCGCCGGGCGCGAACCGGCCGCGATGGCGCACCGCGCGTTCGAGTGACACGGAGGCCGGTCGATCGACGCGACCCTCGCGCCCGGGGGAGCGGACGTCTGGCGTCGCGCCGCGACACGATGCGACCGTAGATCCATGCTCTCGCGCACGCGGGCCACGCGACCGGGGCGCGCATCGGAGAGAGCGCCGGGGAGCGTCACTACGGCAGTCCCGCCTCCTTCTTCCGCGCCACGGGCCGTGGTTCCAGCCGCGTCCTCCACCGACCCTCGTACGAGCACCGCGTCGCGGGCACCGGCTCCACGCGTGTCGCGCCGGACGTCGCCACTGGCGGCGGTCCGCGCACCGGGCTCTCGGTCGTCACGAGCAGCGCACGCGGGGAGCTCGCGACGAGTGGCCACGCGGATGCGAGTGCTCGGCTCTGGTCGGAGAGCAGCGCTCTCGCAGACCAGTTCGCGAAGCGCCGTCCTCGCTCGGCCGACCGAGCGACCTACCGAGCGGGGCGTAGTTCGCACGACCGCCAGGTGAGTCGTGACGTCACCACCGGCCCCGCCGGTCCGACCGCTCGCGCGCGGGCGGTCGATCCCGAGCTCGACGCACTCCGCAAAGGGCGCCGCGACGGGCGGCGAGGCACCGTTGGTCGGCCGGCCCGACCAACGGCCGGCAGCCGGCGACGGCGGTGACGACGAGGACGGGGCGGACTCGGTGCTCCACGAGCACGGCCCCGCTGGGCCGGTTCTCGGTGTCTCGGCTTCGACACCCACCGAACGCGACATCTCGTCGGGCTCGCAGCAGCTGCCTCGGAGTCCGCCGACGAGGTCGAGGATCGACGCGGCGACACAGCCGTCGCCGACGCGCGGGAGGCACGGGTGCCTCCGAGCGCCGGTTCACCGAGGGCGTTCCCGCGCCTGCCGGCTGCGTCAGGCCCTGTCGCGCTGCTGCTGGTCCGGTACGCTCAGGCCAGTGACCGTACGCACCAGTGGCGCGCGTCAACAGAGCATCTGGGCGAGCGTCGTCAGCGACGACGCCCCGGCACTTCGCACGTGGCTGCTCGCTCTCGGGTTCACCGAGGACCTCCTCGTCCCCGGCGAGAGCGACGGTGCGATTCACCACTGCCAGCTCGACTGGCCCGAAGGTGGGCGGATCATGCTCTCCGACACCGGCGAGCGCTCCACTCCGTGCCGACCGGGGACATGCTCGCTCCACGTCGTGACCGCCGATCCCGACGCGGTGGTGGCCCGCGCCCACGCCCTGCGGGCGACGGTCGTCCGCGAGCTCGCCGACCAAGCGGACTACGCCTCGCGCGAGTTCACGGTTGCGGACCCCGACGGCAACCACTGGACGTTCGCGACCTTCGCGGGCTAGTCCACCCGACGGGCCGTGGCGGTCCGGCCGGGGAGCTCCGAGCGGGTGCCGGGGCCGACGTTCGGTCCTGCGTCGGAAGCGTGGAGGACCGCGTCGCGTCGTGTCGCCCGCCTTGCCGAGGCCGGGGCGATCCACGTCGTCGCCGAGCCGGGCGAGCCGGCCACCGCGCGGCGTACGTGTGCGATTCGGACGGGCACCACTTCTCGACGGTCGACGCGATCGATCAGGAATCGAGAAGCGCGGGTGGCGACCCACACGTAGTCTGACCGCCATGGACCTGAGCATTCACACGACCCCCCTGGCGCATACCGACCCGGAGGCCTCCCTCGCCTTCTGGCGCGACACCCTCGGGTTCGAGGTCCGAACCGACGTCGGGTCCGGCGACATGCGTTGGATCACCGTCGGCCCGGAGGACCAGCCGAGCGTGTGCGTCCTGCTCGCGCCCCCGGCACTCGACCCCGGCATCACCGACGACGAGCGCCGCATGATCGCCGAGATGATGGCCAAGGGCACCTACGGCTGGATCATGCTCGGCGCGACCGACCTCGACGGTACGTTCGAGCGTGTGAAGTCGAGCGGTGCAGAGGTCGTCCAGGAGCCGACCGACCAGCCGTACGGCGTCCGTGACTGC
>JAJZBW010000218.1 GCA_021798745.1 Actinomycetes bacterium | reverse complement strand
GCGACGATCGTCGCGGGTGTGGCGGGCGGGCTGCTCGGAGCCGTCGTCCGGGTGCTCGCGCGGCGCGCCCGTCGGCGGCGCGAGGAGGGCGAGCGCGCCTTCTCCCGGGCGAGCGACGGGATCTGGCCCCCCGTGCCGCGGGCGGACGAGCGGGCGGTCCGTATCGCGGCCGACCGGGCGGCCGCGCCGGGCTCTCCCGAGGCCGGCGGGCCGGAGCGTTCGGACGGCGCGCCGGGAACGGGGTCCTTGCTCGCGGAGCGGGAGGAGCCCACGGGCTAGCGGTCCCTAGCCGCCGACCTGGTGCACTCCGAGGATCCCTGCTCGCGAGGCGAGGTCCGCGAGGACGTCGTCACCGAGGATCCGGTCGATCGTGAGCACCATGAGAGCCGTGCCGCCGCCTCGTGTCTGCCCGACCGCCATGTTCGCGATGCTCACCCCGGCGTCCCCGAGGACGGTGCCCACGACGCCTATCATCCCCGGCCGGTCGTCGTTGCGCACGACGAGCATCTGGGGCGCGGGAGGGACCTCGACCTGGTGGTCGTCGACCATGACGATCCGTGGCGACGCGTCGTGCCCCACGAGCGTCCCCGCCACCGAGTGCGCCCCGGAGCGGACCGTGACGAGGTTGACCCGGTCGCGGGTCGTCGTCGTCTGCGACTCGCGCACGGCGAGGCCGCGCTCCTCGGCGAGACGTGGTGCGTTCACGTAGGTGACCGGCTCGTCGGCCGTCGCGCCGAACAGGCCCTTCAGGACCGAGAGCGTGAGGATCCCGACGTCCTCCGCGGCGAGGGCCCCCTGGTACTCGACCTCGATCTCGTCCGGGAGCCCGCCCGAGAGCGAGGAGAAGAAGGACCCGAGCTGCTCCGCTATCCCGAGGTACGGGCGGACCGCCTCCGAGGCGCCGCGCGCCGCGACGTTCACCGCGTAGGGGACGAAGTCGCCCGCGAGCGCGAGGACGACCTGCTCGGCGATCTGCTCCCCCGCCTTGTCCTGGGCCTCCTCCGTGCTCGCTCCGAGGTGGGGGGTGACGACGACGCTCGGGAGGGAGAACAGGGGCGACTCCGTCGTGGGCTCCGCGGCGAACACGTCGAGCGCGGCACCGGCGACCTTCCCGGACGAGATGGCCTCGGCGAGCGCGGCCTCGTCCACGATCCCTCCGCGCGCGGCGTTCACGATCCGCACGCCGGGCTTCGCCCGCGCGAAGAGCTCCCGGGAGAAGAGCCCGGTCGTCTCCTTGTTCTTCGGGAGGTGGATCGACACGAAGTCCGACGTGGCCACGAGCTCGTCGATCCCGAGCAGCTCGACCCCCATGCGCTTCGCCCGCTCCGGCGCGATGTACGGGTCGTACGCGACGAGGCGCATCCCGAACGCGAGCGCACGCTGGGCGACGAGGGCGCCGATGCGGCCGAGCCCGACGACACCGAGGGTCTTTCCGTGGAGCTCCACGCCCTCCCACTTGGACCGCTCCCACCGCCCCGCGACGAGCGCCGCGTGCGCCTGGGGGACGTTGCGCGCCTGGGCGAGCAGGAGCGCGAACGCGTGCTCGGCCGCCGAGAGGACGTTCGACTCCGGGGCGTTCACGACCATGACCCCGCGACGCGTGGCCGCCGGCACGTCCACGTTGTCGAGCCCGACGCCTGCTCGACCGACGACCCTCAGGTCGCGGCCTGCGGCGAGCACGGACTCGGTCACCTTCGTGGCCGAGCGCACGACGAGCGCGTCGGCCCCCGCGACGATCTCGAGCAGGGACTCGGGGGTCCACTCGAGCTGCACGTCGACCTCGTGGCCGGCCGCGGCCATCGCGTCGAGCCCGCGCTGCGCGAGCTTCTCCGTCACCAAGATCCGGGCCATCTGCTCGTCCGCTCCCTCGCTCCTCGACTACGGCCGGCCGCGGCCGGCTCGATCCGCCCTAGACGCTCGGCACGACCTCGCGCAGCAGCTCGCCGATGCGGGAGATCCCCTTCACGAGGTCGTCGTCGGACAGGGCGTACGAGAAGCGAGCGTAGCCGGGAGCGCCGAACGCCTCGCCCGGGACGAACGCGACCTGCGCCTCGTCGAGCACGACCTCCGCGAGCTCGAGGGTGGACGTGGGCCGCCTCCCCCGGATCTCACGGCCGAGGATGGCCTCGAACGAGGGGAACGCGTAGAACGCCCCCTGCGGCTCGAAGCACGTCACGCCGGGGATGTCGTTCAGCATCGCGTGGATGGTCCGACGGCGCCGGTCGAACGCGTCGCGCATGCGCATCGCCGCCTCGAGGTCCCCGGACACCGCTGCGAGCGCGGCGCGCTGGGCGACGTTCGAGACGTTCGACGTCTCGTGGGACTGGAGGTTCGTCGCGGCGTCCACGACGTCTCTCGGCGCGATCATCCACCCGACGCGCCATCCCGTCATCGCGTAGGTCTTCGCGACCCCGTTCACGACGACGCACCGGTCCGCGAGGTCCGGGACGAGGACCGGCATCGAACTCTGCTCGGCCTCGCCGTACACGAAGTGCTCGTAGATCTCGTCCGTGAGCACCCACCACCCCCGCGAGAGCGCGAGCTCCCCGATCGCGGCGATCGCCTCCCGTCCGTACACGGCGCCCGAGGGGTTGGAGGGCGACACGAACACGATCGCCTTCGTCCGGTCCGTCGCGGCGCTCTCGAGCTGCTCGACGCCGACCTGGAACCCGGTGGACGCGTCGGTCGGGATGCCGACGGGGACGCCCCCCGCGAGCGCGATCGCCTCGGGATAGGTCGTCCAGTAGGGGGCGGGGACGAGCACCTCGTCGCCCGGGTCGAGAAGTGTCGCGAACGCGTTCGCGATCGCCTGCTTGCCCCCGTTCGTGACGAGCACCTGGGAGGGCGCCACGGAGTAGCGCGAGTCCCGCTCGGTCTTCGCCGCGACGGCGGCCCTCAGCTCGGGCAGCCCGGCGGTCGGGGTGTACCGGTGGTTCCGGCTGTCCCTGCACGCGGCCACCGCGGCCTCGACGACGGCGTCGGGCGTCGGGAAGTCGGGCTCCCCCGCCCCGAACCCGACCACGTCGACGCCCTCCGCCTTCAGAGCCTTCGCCTTCGCGTCGATGGCGAGGGTCGCCGAGGGCGCGACGGCCGAGACGCGCCGCGAGATCCTGCTCCGGGAGGCTTCCGGGACCGCGATGTCAGGGGGAGGTGCCATACCTGCAATGCTGGCACAGACGGACGACGGGGCTCACGGCAGCGCACGCCCGGGCCCGACGACGGAGGTAGGCGATGGTCGCGATCGAGATCCCCGAGGAGCTCCTCCCGAAGGACGGCCGCTTCGGCTCCGGACCCTCGAAGGTCCGCCCCGCAGCTCTCGCCGCGCTCGGATCGGTGGGGGCGACGTACCTCGGGACCTCCCACCGGCAGGGGACCGTGCGGGACGTCGTCGCACGTGCGCGTCACGGGATCGCGCAGCTCCTCTCCCTCCCGGACGGGTACGAGGTCGTGCTCGGGAACGGCGGGACCACCGCGTTCTGGGACGTCGCGACGTTCTGCCTGATCGAGCACCGGAGCGAGCACCTGTCGTTCGGGGAGTTCTCCTCGAAGTTCGCGAGCGCCGCGAAGGCCGCGCCCCACCTCGGGGACCCGGTGGTGCTCGCCTCGGACCCCGGCACGCACCCCGACCCCGTCGTCGACCCGTCGGTCGACGCGTACGCGCTCACGCACAACGAGACCTCGACCGGCGTGGCGATGCCCGTCCTCCGTCCCCGGACGGCGGACGGGACGGCGGCGGACGGGCTCGTGCTCGTCGACGCGACCTCGGGCGCGGGCGGTCTGCGCTTTGACCCCTCCGAGGTCGACGCGTACTACTTCGCACCCCAGAAGTGCTTCGGGTCGGACGGAGGGCTGTGGCTCGCGGCGCTCTCCCCCGGGGCCCTCGAGCGCTCGGGCCGGATCAAGGCGAGCGGGCGCTGGGTGCCGGCGTTCCTCGACCTCGAGATCGCGATCGAGAACTCGCGGCTCGAGCAGACCTACAACACCCCCGCGCTCGCCACCCTTCTCCTGCTCGCCGAGCAGGTCGAGTGGTTCAACGAGAACGGTGGGCTCGAGCGGGCGGCCTGCCGGTCGGACCGCTCCGCGGAGATCCTCTACGGGTGGGCGGAGCGCTCGGACTTCGCGACCCCGTTCGTCGCGAAGGCGGACGACCGGAGCCACGTCGTCGGGACCGTCGACTTCGTGGACGGCGTCGACGCCGCCGCGGTCGCGAAGGTGCTCCGGGCGAACGGCGTCGTCGACACCGAGCCCTACCGCAAGCTCGGGCGGAACCAGCTGCGGGTCGCCATGTTCCCGGGGATCGACTCCGAGGACGTCGAGGCGCTCACGACCTGCGTCGACTACGTGGTCGAGCGGCTCGACTGAGCAGGAGGGCGCCCGGACGCGGGCGACCGCTCGCCCCGGGACCCGGACCGCCGCCGACCCGGCCCGGACGCGTGCCGGTCGGTCACGCGCGAAGGCGGGACCCGGCCGCGTCGAACGCCGCCGCCGACCCGGGCGTCGGCCGGTAGACGCGCAGCTCGGTGTGGGAGCGGACGACCGCC
>JAJZBW010000217.1 GCA_021798745.1 Actinomycetes bacterium | reverse complement strand
ATGGCGGGGAACGACGAGTAGACGTGCGGGTCGCCGAGCGTCGCGAACGCGACGAGCTCGCCCTGGCGGAGGTGCGCGACGACCCGCTCCGCGGCAGCGGCGAGGGTCCGGCGCCGGGCTCTCGCGTCGGGGCCGACGTGGAGCACCACGCGCTCGACGGCCACCCCCGGAGCCGCTGCGTGGACGACCGCCTCTGCCCGGCCCATCGCGTCGTCCGAGATGGACCCCGCGAGCACGCGATCGGCTGCGAGGAGGACCCGGCGCGCCCGGTCGGTGAGGAGCTCGGGGTCGCCGGGGCCGACGCCGACCCCCACGAGGCACGGCCCGCGGGGGACGGGCCGGCGGGACCGACGCTCGTCTCCCGGCGAGGGGCGGGCGGAGCGGACGAGCGCCTCGAGAGCCTGCCGGATCACGTCGGCCTCGGAGCGGCCCGCGCGGGTGGCAGCGAGCGAGAGCGCGGCCTTCAGGTCGTCGGGGAGGTAGACGGACGTCTTGCGCATCGGGGGCGCCGACCGGCCGGAGCGGCTCCGGCCGGTCGGGAGCTCACCGGGCGCCATGGCCGGCGGCACCGGACGCGGCGAGCGGGGACCGGGCCGCCGCAGAGACGAACCTCTCGGCGACGGTCGGGTAGGACGCGAGGTGGACGTGCAGGTAGGAGGCGAGGAGGTTGGGGGCGGCGAAGCCTCCGGTCGTCGTCCCCTGTCGGCCGGCGAGGACGAGCGCGTCGCCGCCCGGATCGGTGGCCGAGTAGTGGAACTCGTGCCCCCGGACCTGTGTCCCGGCCGGCCCGAGCGGTGACTCGCCGGTCGTCGTCGCCGACCGGTAGCCGAGGACGCGCCCCGCGTCCATGGTCGCGTCGGCGTCCACCACCCCGGCCATCGCGGACCCGTCGAGGCTGCGGGCCAGCCACAAGAGCCCTCCGCACTCGGCCCAGGTCACGCCGCCCCGGCGATGGTGGTCCGCCACGGACTCGAGCATCGGCCCGTTCGCGGCGAGGGCGTCGGCGTACAGCTCGGGGAAGCCGCCGCCGGCGATCACCGCGGACGTCCCCGCTGGCAGCCGCTCGTCGACGCAGGGGTCGAACGTGACCACCTCCGCGCCGGCGGCACCGATCGCCTCGAGGTTGTCCGGGTAGGAGAAGCTGAAGGCGGGGCCGCATGCGACCGCCACCCGGGGCGGGGCGTGCTCCCCCACGACCCGTCGGGGCCGGGGCGGCGGGGTCGTCGGAAGGGGGGGAGCGGAGCGGGCCACGCGCATCAGCCCGTCGAGGTCGCAGCGCGCCGAGACGGACGCGGCCAGCCGATCGAGCGCCTCGCGGACCCCGACGGGATCCTCTGCGACCGGCTGCAACCCCAGGTGGCGGCTGCGCCATCGCATCGAGTCGTCGCGCCGCAGCACCCCGTAGAGCGGCACGTCGGAGCCGGAGAGCGCGTCGCGCAGCATCGCCTCGTGGTTGTCGCCTCCCACGAGGTTCAGGATCACCCCGGCGACGCGCACCTCGGGGTCCCAGGTGCGAAAGCCGTGGACGACGGCGGCGACCGACTGGCTCGTGGACGCGGCGTCCACGACGAGGACCACCGGTGCGTCGAGGCGCTTTGCCACCTCGGCCGTCGACGACGGGGTGCCGTCCGCGGCGCCGTCGAAGAGGCCCATGACGCCTTCGACCACGAGGACGTCGGCACCCTCGGCCGCCCGGGCCGCGAGCGGGCCCATCAGGTCCGCGCCGCACATCCACGGGTCGAGGTTGCGCGCCGGTCGGCCGGTCGCGACCGAGTGGTAGCCGGGGTCGATGAAGTCCGGCCCCACCTTGGCCGACGCCACCTGCCATCCCCGCTGCCGGAACGCAGCCATCAGGCCCGACGCGACGGTCGTCTTGCCCGCTCCCGAGCGCGTGCCCGCCACGACCACGCGCGGGCCGAGGGCGGTCAATACTCGATCCCCTTGCGGGCACGGATGTCCTGGTCGAACGCGTGCTTCACCTTGACCATCTCGGTCACCGTGTCGGCGAGCGCCACGACCTCGGCCGGAGCGTTGCGACCCGTCACGATCACGTTGGTCCGCTGCGGCCGCGAGGCGAGGGCCGCCACCACGTCCGCGACCGGCACCCAGCCGTAGGTCACGACGTAGGTCACCTCGTCGAGGATCACGAGGTCGTAGTCGCCCGACGCGACCATCGTGCGGGCCACCTGCCAGGCGTGGCGACCCCTGGCCTCCGTCGCGTCGAGGTCCTCGGACTCCCAGGTGAACCCGTCCCCGAGGGTGTGCCAGTCGATGCCGAGGTGCGCGGCCAGCTTGCGCTCTCCGACCTGCCACTTGTCGCTCTTCAGGAACTGGACGACGCCCACGTGCCACCCGCGGGCCCAGGCGCGCCCCATCACCCCGAAGGCGGCCGAGCTCTTGCCCTTCCCGGGGCCGGTGTTGACCAGCAGGCGCGACGGCTGGGGCACCGGCGCGACTCTAGTGGCCGCCCGGGAGCGTAGGGTACCGTGCCCTACGTCTTGGTAGGGTGCCCGGCGATGCCCCCCCCGACGAGCGCCGACCCTCCCCCCGGCGAGGGCCGCTCGGGTGCCTCGCGGGCTCCGTCGGCCTGCCCGAGCGTGGACAACGTGCTCGCGCGCGCGGACGGTGGCCTCGTCCGGATCCGCGTTCCGGGAGGCCGGATCGGCGCCGCGGCGCTCCTCGCGGTGGCCGAGGCGGCGCAGCGGTGGGGCAGCGGGATCGTGGAGATCACGGGCCGGGCCAACCTGCAGCTGCGCGGGGTCCGGTCCGAGGCGGCGGCAGACCTCGCGGAGGCGCTCGTCGGCGCGGGGGTCAGCGGCGGCCCGCACGCCGACCGTCGCCGCAACGTCCTTCTCGATCCGCTGGGCGACCTCGACCCCGAGGCGGAGGACCTGGGCCCGCTCCTCGGCCCGCTCCTCGCGGCCCTGGACGCGGAGCCGCGCCTCGACGGGCTCGACGAGAAGTTCGGCTTCGCCGTCGACGGCGGAGGGTCCTTCGGCCTCGCGGGCCGGCGAGCGGCGGTGGTCGCCACCCCGACCCGCACGAGGGGCGTCATGGCCGTCTGCTGGGCGTGGGCGGACGACGGGGAGGAGGGGTCGCCCGTCCGGCCCCGGCGCGTCGCACGGAGCGAGCTCGTCGACGCGCTGGTCGAGGCCGCCGTCGACTCCCTGGGGCGGCGTCGATCGAGCGTCGCCGTCCCGGCGGCGAGCGCCGACTCCGTCGCGCGGGTCGCCGGCCCCCTCGGGGCGGGAGCCGGCTGGGTGGGGGCCATGCCGACGCTCGGCCGGGCCGACGCCGGGGAGATGGTCACCCTCGCGACGGCGGCGAGGCGCCGCTCGGGCGGCCTGTTGCGGCTCACCCCCTGGCGGGGCGTCGTGCTCCCGGCCGTCGCGTCGGACGAGAGCGGGGCGCTCCTCGAGGAGCTGAGGGCCGGCGGCCTCGTCGTCGACGCCGCCGACCCGGCCTCGACCGTCGTCGCGTGCGCCGGGTCGCGGGGCTGCACCTCGGCGCTGACCGATGCCGTGGGTGATGCGCGCCGCGTCATCGCGGCGCGCCGCGAGGCCGGGAGCCGACCGGCGGCGCTGCACGTGTCCGGCTGCGCGAAGTGCTGTGCCCAGCAGGCCCCGCTCGCCACCACCCTGGTCGGCTCGGGTCCTGGTCGCTACGACGTGTACGCGGGCGGCGGCCTGCGGGCCCGGTCGGTCCGTGGCGCAGAGGCCGTGGCCATCGCGGCGGGCTCGTGACGCGGCGCGAGTACGAGCGCGACGGGGCCGAGATCTACCGCCGGTCGTTCGAGGCGATCCGGGAGGAGGCCGACCTCGCGCGTGTCCCCGACGACCTCGAGCAGCTCGCGGTTCGGGTGGTCCACTCGTGCGGGATGGTCGACGTCGTCGCCGACCTCCGCTACTCCGCGGGCGCCGGCCGCGCGGGGCGGGCGGCGCTCGCCGGCGGGGCCCCGATCCTCGCCGACGCCCACATGGTCGCCGACGGCGTGACCCGGAGCCGGCTGCCCGCGGGCAACGACGTCATCTGCACCCTCGGCGACCCGCGGGTCCCCGAGCTGGCCGCGGCGATGGGGACGACCCGCTCCGCCGCGGCCGTCGACCTGTGGTTGGCGCGCCTCGACGGAGCTGTCGTCGCGATCGGCAACGCCCCCACCGCCCTGTGGCGCCTTCTCGAGCTGCTCGACGACGGCGCCCCCGCTCCGGCGCTGGTACTCGGCTTCCCGGTCGGGTTCGTCGGTGCAGCCGAGTCCAAGGAGGCGCTGCTCGAGGCGCCGCACGGCGTCCCGTACGTGACCGTGCGGGGCCGCCGGGGCGGCAGCGCCATGGCCGCCGCGGCGGTCAACGCACTGGCGAACGAGCGCGAATGACCGAGCACTGCGGCGGCCGTCTGTGGGGGGTGGGCGTCGGTCCCGGGGACCCCGAGCTCGTCACCCTCAAGGCGCACCGGCTCATCCAGGGCTCGGGGGCGGTCGCCTGGCTCGCAGCCGCCGGGCGGCCGAGCAACGCCCGGGCGGCGGCGGCGAGCCACCTCCGTCCTGGCCAGCGCG
>JAJZBW010000216.1 GCA_021798745.1 Actinomycetes bacterium | reverse complement strand
GAGGACGCGCTCGACGACGCGCGGCACGCTCGGGCGCTGCGCGGCGGACGCTACGCGTCGCTCGTCGCGACCGCTGCCGCGAACCTGCGCGTCGGGCTCGGAGTCGTGCTCGTCGCGCCGTTCAGCGACGAGCTGCGCGAGGAGGACGCGTGGTCCGCGCTCGCGAGCCGGCTCGCGGCGCGGACGGTGCTCTGCTACGTGGACGCCCCGGACGACCTGCTGCTCGCGCGGCTCGCCTCCCGAGGCGCGCCCCGGGACGCGGCGAAGCTCGCCGCGCCCGAGGTCTTCGCCTCGACGCGCGCCGCGGTGCGGCCCGCGGTCGAGCACGTCCGAGTGGACGGCACGCGCCCCGTCGAGGAGGAGGTCGACCGGGTCCGCCGTGCGCTCGGCCTCGGACGCGACGAGCACGGCCGGTGCCCCGACGGGACGGTGGCGGTTCCGTGCTGATCCTCAACCCGAACGTGTGCGTCGACCGGACGGTCGTGCTCGGCGAGCTCGTTCCCGGAAACGTGCACCGGACCGGGCGCGCGGCGACGACCCTCGGAGGAAAGGGAGTGAACGTCGCCCGCGTCGCGCGGGCGCTCGCGCAGCGCGCGTCCATCGTCGGCTTCCTGCCGCGGGCCGACGCCCGGCGGCTCGAGACGCTCGCGAGCGGGGAGGGCGCGGAGCTCGTCGGCGTCGAGACCGAGGGGGACGCGCGCGTCGCGACGATCCTGCTCGAGTCGTCGGGCCGGGTGACCGTGCTGAACGAGCCGGGAGCCGAGGTCGACGCGCGTGGGTGGGACGCGCTGCTGGAGCAGGTACGCGCCCGCCGCGACGGGCATGCGACGCTCGTGTGCTCGGGGAGCCTGCCGCCCGGGTCGCCGCTCGACGCCTACGCGCGGGCGGTCCGAGTCGGCCGGTCGCTCGGGATGGCGACGGTCGTCGACGCCACGGGCCCGGTGCTCGAGGCGGCTCTCGACGAAGGACCGGACGTCGTGAGCCCGAACCTCTCCGAGGCGGAGGCCGTTCTCTTCGGTCGGACCGAGGAGGTCGTCGAGCCGACCGGGCCGGACGTGGTGGAGCGCGCCGCGCGGGCGGCGAACGAGCTCGTGCGGCGCGGCGCGGCGCGCGCGATCGTGAGCGCCGGGAGCCACGGAGCGGCGTTCACGTCGGGAGCGTCGGTCGCGTGGTGCGCCGCGCCGGAGGTCCGTGTCGTGAACCCGATCGGCGCGGGCGACTCTCTCGTCGGTGGGCTGGTGCGCTCGCTCGAGGCGGGCGAGGCGTTCGACTCGGCCGTGCGCTTCGCGCTCGCGGTCGCGTCGGCCTCCTGCGAGCAGCCGCTCGCGGGAGGCGTGGACGCCGCCCGCGTCCGCGAGCTCCTCGGCTCGCTCGGCGCGTCCGAGCTCGTCGGCACGGGACGGGACTGAGGACGTGACGACCCCGACGCTGCGCGACGTCGCTCGGCTGGCCGGCGTGAGCATCAAGACGGTCTCGCGCGTCGTGAACGGCGACGCGGAGGTCGCCGATCTGACCGCGGGGCGCGTGCGCGACGCGATCGGATCGCTCGGGTACCGGCCGAACCCGCTCGCGCGCTCGCTGCGCACGGGACGGGACGAGGCGATCGGTCTCGTCGTGGAGACGATCGGAGACCCCTTCTTCGCCGCGGTGACCGAGGCGGTCGAGGAGGCGGCACGCGAGGCGGGCCTGTTCCTCATGATCGCGAGCGCGGGAGCGACGGTCGCCGAGGAGCGAGCGGTCGTGCTCGGGCTCCTCCACCGGTCGGTCTCGGGTCTCATCGTCGTGCCGTGCCTTCTCGACTACGCGCACGAGCAGCTCCCGATCGGCCCGGGCGCGGTCCCGGTCGTGTTCATCGACCGCACCCCTGACGGCCTCGACGCGGACACGGTCGTCGTCGACAACGAGGACAGCGCGCGCCGGGCCACCGCGCACCTCGTGGCCCGGGGCCACCGGCGGATCGCGTTCGTCGGCACGTCGCTCGAGCGCGTCCCGCTCCGGCAGCGCCTCGACGGGTACCGGCTCGCGCTCGCGGACGCCGGAATCGAGTACGACCCGCGGCTCGTCGTCGCGCACACGCGCGCCTCGGACGGGAGCGGAGCGATACTCGACGGCGTCCTCGCGCCGCCCGACCCCGCGACGGCCGTGCTGTCGGCGAACGCGGTCGCCGCGCTCGACGTCGTCCGGGAGCTCCACGGCACGGGGCGCACGGACGTCGCGTTCGTGAGCTTCGACGACTTCCCGATCGCGGACTCGCTCACTCCGCCGGCCACGGTGCACCGTCAGGATCCGACGCTCATGGGTCGGACCGCGATCGAGCTCCTGCTCCGCAGGCTGCACGGGGACGACGGGCCGGCCCGTCACGTCGTGCTGCCGACGACGTTCCTCGAGCGGGGCTCGGGAGAGATCCCGCCTCCGGCCCCGCGCTGACCGCACGACCTCGACGAGACCAGGGAGACACGATATGGCGGACACGAGACCCACGACGAGCAGCCGCGCCGGGCTCGGATCGGTCGCGAGGCCGGACGGCACGCTCGCGATCGTCGCGATGGACCAGCGGAACACGCTGCGCAGGATGCTCGCGGCCGTCGACCGCCCGACCGGACCGGACGAGATGCGCGCGTTCAAGGTCGACGTGACCGAGGCGCTCAGCCCGGCTGCGAGCGCGGTCCTCCTCGACCCGGAGTTCGGGGTCCCCGCGGTTCGCGAGGCCGGGGCGATGGCGCCCGGATGCGCGACGCTCGTCGCCGTCGAGCCGTCGGAGCGCGACACGTGGCAGGGCGAGCCTCGCGCGCGCCGGGACCCGGAGCGCACGGCCGCGTGGGTGACGGAGATGGGCGGCGACGCCGTGAAGCTTCTCGTGCAGCTCCGTCCGGACCGCGTGCGCGGGCCCGGCGAGCCGGATCTCGTCGAGGAGGTCGTGACCGTCGTGCGCGCGGTCGTCGAGGACTGCGCCGCGGCCGGCGTGCCCTCGGTCGTCGAGACGCTCCTCTACGCGCTCCCGGGCGAGGAAGGGCTCGACCCGGGCCGGCGGTCGGAGCTCATCGTCGAGTCCGCGCGGATCCTCACCGAGACCCAGCCCGACCTGTTGAAGCTGGAGTACCCCGGGGACGCGGCGGCGTGCCGGGCGGTCGGGGCCGCCGTGACCGTCCCGTGGGCGATGCTCTCCGCGGGCATGCCGCTCGGAGAGTTCCTCGACGCGGTGCGCACCTCGTGCGACGAGGGCGGCGCGTCCGGCTTCATCGCCGGCCGCGTCTACTGGAAGGAGGCGGTCGCCCTCGCCGGCGCGGAGCGGCGCGCGTTCCTCGCGGGACCCGCGCGCGAGCGGCTCGAGCAGTCGCTGGCCGCGATGGAGGGCCGTGCCCGCCCGTGGGCGAGCGTTCAGTCGGGCTCGGGTCGGTGAGCGGGCGGAGCGTGCTGCTCGTCGGCATCGACGTCGGGACGACCGTCACGAAGGCCGGCCTCGTCGACGACCGCGGGCGCGAGCTCGCGCGCACCGCCGTGCCGACCTCGTGGGAGGCGGTGCCGACGGGCGGGAACGCGCACCCGGAGGTGCTGTTCTCGGCCGTGCGCGCCGCGCTCGCCGAGCTGCTCCAGGCGGCGCCGGCGGGCGACATCGTCGGGTGCGGGATCACGAGCATGGCGGAGACGGTCGTGCTCCTCGACGCCTCGGGCGTCCCGATCGAGCCGGCAGTCGCGTGGTACGACACGAGGGCCGCGGCCGAGCACGGCGAGCTGCTCGCGGAGTTCGGCAGCACGTTCGGGCGCACGACGGGTCTCGGGACCTCGCAGATCCCCACCATCGCGACGCTCCGTTGGCTCGTGCGCAACGTCCCCGAGACGCGGGCCGCGACGAGGGCGCTCGGAGTCGCGGAGTGGATCGCCCACCGCCTCGGGGGGGAGGACGCGGCGGAGGCGTCGATCGCGTCTCGCACCGGCGGGTTCTCCGTCGTGCGCCGCGCGTGGTGGTCCGAGGCGATCCGCTGGGCGGGCGCGCCCGAGTCGCTCTTCCCGCCGGTGCGCCAGGCGGGGACGTCGTTCGGTCGCGTGTCCGGTGGCGCGGCGACGGACGGCCTCGAGCGGCTGCGGGGCGCGGTGCTCACGGTCGGCGGGCACGACCACCTGTGCGCGTCGGTCGGCAACGGCGTGACCCGCCCCTCGCAGGTGATGGACTCGTGCGGCACCGCCGAGGCGCTCATACGCTCGGTCGCCGTGCACGGCGCCGCCGACCCGTCGTCCGGGCTCGCGCTCGGGATCGAGACGGGCTGCCACGTCCTCCCGGACAGCTACGCCCTCGTGGGAGGTCTCGCGCTCGGGCTCGTGCTCATCCCGCTGCTCGCCACGCTCGGAGCACGGACCGAGCACGGGCGGACCTCGCTCGACGCCGAGGCGATGCAGCTCGGCCTCGACGGATCGTCCGACCTGAGCGACGCCGACGGCCCGGTGCCGGCGGTCGGGGCGCTGCGCGCCACGGGCGGATCCGCGGGGTGGCCCGTGCCGCGCCCGGGCGAGGCCCCGGCGCTCACCTGGCGGCGCGCGCTCGGTCGAGCGGTGGCGGGCTCGCGCGAGCTGCTCGCCGGGCTCGAGCAGCTCGGCGGACCGGTC
>JAJZBW010000215.1 GCA_021798745.1 Actinomycetes bacterium | reverse complement strand
GCGTGGCCGCTCGATCGGGACGTCGACGAGCCCACGCACCTCGCCCGGACCCCGTGACATCACGATGACCCTGTCGCCTAGGCTCACGGCTTCGCCGAGGTCGTGGGTGACGAACACCACGGTGCGGCGCGCCCGCTCGAAGATGTTGAGCAACTCCTGCTGCAGCCGCAGGCGCGTGATCGCGTCGAGCGGGCCAAACGGCTCGTCCATGAGGACGATCGTCGGCTCATAGATGAGCGCCCGGGCGATCGCGCAGCGCTTCTGCATGCCGCCCGAGAGCTCCCGGGGGAAGTGGCTCTCGAAGCCTTTCAGCCCGACAAGCTCGATCCACTCGCTCACCTTCTCGGCCCGCTCGGCTTTCGGCATGCCACGCAGCTTCAGCGCGAGGCCGATGTTGCTCGACACGGTGAGCCACGGGAGAAGGTTGGCGTCCTGGGTGACGTACGCAGCGTCGGTGTTCACGCCCCGGAGCTCGCTCCCTCGGAAGAGGACCGAGCCCCGTGTCGGCGTCAGCAACCCGGCGGCGAGGTTGAGGATCGTGCTCTTGCCGCACCCGCTCGGCCCGATGATGGAGACGACCTCGCCCGGAGCCACGGTGAGCGAGACACGCCGCAGCGCAGTGAGGCCGCGTTCACGAAAGGTGAGCGTGACGCCCCGCAGCTCGAGGACGCTGCCCTGCGACGACGGGGCCACCTCCCCTGCTCCAGGAATCGCGACGTTGCGCACCCCGGGATCATTGGCCGCAGGACCCTGATTGCGGCGGTCGGCGTCGTCGCTCCCGCTTGCACTCTGAAGCGCTACGGATTGGCGCGAGCCCGTGTGCTCATGCACGCATGTCCCCCTCCCCAGCCGACGTGCGCCTTAGTATACCGCTGCATACCCTCACGCCGCAATCACAGCTCCCCCGTGGCGCCGGCGCGCCGGAGGTCACCACTCTCGCAGCGGACACGCCCCGCGGTGCGTCGACACGGCCCTCATCCGCACCCGGGTTGAGTATGCAGTAGTATACAGGTGTGTCCCGCTATCCCTCCCCCCACCGGCGCGTCGACAGAGCGCCGCTCGCCGGATCACCGGCGCTCGGCGCCGGGCCCCATCGCTGCGGCGGCGACGCGGTATGAAGCTCGAAGTGGGGCTCCAGATCCATCTCCCGACGTACGCGTCGACGCCGCTTTCGGATCTGTTGGGCCTTGCACGCGCGGCGGCTGGCGCCGAGTTCGACCAGATCTGGGTGACGGACAATCTGGGCAGCCGTAGCCCGTTCGTGGTGCTCGCCGCCCTCGCCGGGACCGTGCCGACGAAACTCGGTGCCGCGGTCATGAACCAGTACCTGCGCAGCCCCGTCGAGGCGGCGCGCGCGCTTCTCGTGCTCGGCGAGTTGATGGAGGGCAGAGAGCTCACCGTCGGTCTCGGAAGCGGCAACCCCTTCACCGATCGGTTGATCTCGCGCAGGAGGCCGATCACCTTCCTGCGCGAGACCTTGACGGCCCTCGCCGCCCTCCTCGCCGGCGAGGAGCTCGCCATCGGAGGCCTTCCGCTCCTCATGGAGTACTTCGGCTTCGCAGCAGAGGCGCGCGTCGAGCTACCCGCGCCGGCGACCCGAGACCAGATCCACCTGTACGGCGGCGGAAATGGACCGAAGAGCCTGAGCGTGGCAGGCGAGCTCGCGGACGGCGTGCTCGTCGGCTGGACCCTTCTTCCCCTTGTCCGTCTCGGTCGTCTCGCGACGGTTCTCCAGACGGCGGACGGGTCCGCACGCGCCGTCGGCCGGAGTCGACCGCGACGGGTCGGGGAGATCAAGATCTCCGTCGACCGTGACCACCGGCGCGCCCGCGAGTTCGTGCGGACCAAGGCCGAATCGGCCGCACAGCGCTCGCTCAGCCTGCGACGGCGGGGCTACGACGACGCGGACCTCCGCCTCCTGGGGATCGACCCGGTGGACGTCGACTCCATCGAGCGCGCCGTTCGCGCCGGACACGACCACGGTGACCTGTCCGCCTTCGTGAGCGACGGGATGATCGATGCCTGCTTCATCGCCGGTGATCCCACCTACTGCAGAGAGCGGCTGACCGAGGTCGCCGAGGTCGCGACCCGCAACGGCGTGCACCAGCTGATGTTCTCCGAGCTCGGACCCGACCCGCCCGAGTCGCTCCGTCTGATCGCCGATCAGATCTGGCCCGACCTACTCGACCGAGCGCGCTGAGCGGCCGCGGCGTGACCCCAACCACCCGGGAGGAGCACCACCTGACATGGTCCGATTGAGCCCCCTCAGCGACCCGAGCGATGCACCCGATGACGTGCGGGACGCCGTCGCCTACGTCATCGAGTCGCGCGGTCGCGTCCCGGGCCCGAGCGGCGTGCTCCTGCGGACACCCGCGATTGGGCGAGCATTCAGCGACATCTGCGGCGAGCTTCAGGACGGCGACACGGTCGTCGCGAAGGCGCTCCTCGAGCTCGCCATGTGCGTCGTCGGGCGCGCGACCGACAGCGCGGTGATCTGGGAGTCACACAGTCGGCGAGCGCTGAAAGCCGGCGCGTCTGCCGCCGCCGTCGACGCAATCCAACGCGATGACACCCTCCGCGAGCTCGGCTCCGATGAGGCGACGGTCATCGCGTTCGCCCGCGAGGCGTCACGCGAGCCGACGGTCAGCGACGCGACGTTCGACGCCGCAGTGGCGCGCTTCTCCGAACGTGGCGTCGCGGAGTTGACGGCCGCCGTCGGCGCGTACCTGATGGCCGCGTGCGTCATTCGCGTCGCCCGGCTGGAGCCGCGCCGTTGAAGGAGGCCGCCCGAGCTACGTGACCCATGCGCGTGCGGATGACCAAGAGCAAGACAAGGAAACGACAAAGGAGAGAGTGATGCGGCCCGACTTCCTCACCGGCGCGATCGACCTGCACATCCACAGCGGTCCCGACGTCGTCGAGCGCATTGGTACCAGCATCGACATCGCCCGGAGTGCTGCCGACGCCGGCATGCGCGCCATCGTTCTCAAGGACCACGCCTTCCCCTCGTTCACTAAGGCAGTACTGACCGACCAGGCAGTCGACGGCATCAGCGTCTACGGCGGCATCGCGCTGAACACCACGGTCGGCGGGCTCAACGTGCGGTCCGCCAAGGGGGCAATCGCCGGCGGCGCCCGGGTGCTCATGTTCCCCACCTACGACCTCCCGCACACGGCAAACAGCACGCACCGCTCACGGCTCCAGGCAGAGCACGGCTTCGGCGAGCCCTACGTCTCGACGCAGATCGTCGACGACGACGGTCGCCTCACGCCCGAGAGCGAGCGGATCGTCGAGGTTGCAGCAGAGAATCCCCACGTCATCCTGTCGAACGGTCACGTGGAGGGTCGCGGCGCAGTCCCCATCATGGAGCGGGCTCGCGACCTCGGCGCCACCCGTCTGATCGTCGAGCACCCGAACGGCCACCCGGACTGGTTCACGGAGGACGAGCTAAAGCGCCTGATCGCCGCGGGAGCGAAGTTCAACATCTCCTACAATCCCTACAACCCTGTCATGGGCAAGCGGAGCTTCCGCGAGGTCGTCGAGATCATCCAATTCCTCGATCCCGCCAACTGCTGTCTCATCACTGACGGGGGGCAGCCGTACAACGCGATGCCCCACATCACCCTCAACGTCTTCTGCGAGATGCTCTACGTCGAGGGCGTTCCCCTCAAGGACATCATGACCATGACCAAGGTCACCCCCGCATTGATGCTCGGTCTCGAGCCCATCGACGCGTGAGCGCGATCTGGTCGGACTGACCGGGCGCCGCCCCGTCCGTTGAGGGCGATAGCGCCCGCGGACGGGGCTTCGCCCGCTCCCGCCGTGCTCACGTCCCGCAGCCTCGCTCGTGTGAGCTGCGCCCGTCCGCGTCGCTTCGCGGTCGCGCCGTCGCTTCCCGGTCGCCCCGGGTGGAGCCGAGCCCCAAGCGATGATCGCTCACGCGAGGGACGGTTGATGCGACGATCCCGCGCGCACGGCGAAGGCCGACGCCGCGTCTTCGCCACGACGAGCGCCGCCGGACCGGCGACGCGGACGACGAACCGGAGGGGGTCGGCGCCGTCCGGCGCGGTGACCTCGCAGGGATCGCTCCCTCGGGGCCGCGCGCCTTTCGAGCCGCGGCTTGTGGTGCGGGGGGAGGCGGACGCCCCGACGGCCTCCGGGCGGTGCGAACCGCTCGGGCGCCACGCGTGCCGCGGCGAACCACCCCGTGACCGTCGGTGGCGGGCTCGACGGCCGGGCCGGGCGATGCTCCTCCACGACGGCGGCCGCCCTCTCGCCGGGCGGCGTAGCGAAGCGAACGGCCCCGCCGGAACAGGTCGGTGGTCTGCGGCCGGCGGCGGAGCAGGTTGGCCCAATCGACCCTCGTCACCTGCCCGAACGACTCCCGGTCGACAAGCCCCTCGTCCTGGAGGGCCGCAAGGATCCGAGAAAGGTAGCCCTCGTTGACGCCGGCCGCAGCGGCGATCTCGGCTGCGCCGAAGGGCGGCGCGGCGTCGAGGATCGCCCGGACGGCGCCGTCCGCCTTCGCGCCCCGGAGGCTGCTGCACCGCTTCGTCGCGCTCGGGTCGCTGGTCGCCCATCTTCCGCCGCAACCGCCGCCACGG
>JAJZBW010000214.1 GCA_021798745.1 Actinomycetes bacterium | reverse complement strand
CCGCCCGGCGCGCACGCCTGGCTCTCGACGCTCCCGAGCCCGTGCCCGGGAGCCTCCTCGACGGGGCACGGGCGCGCGACGAGCGTCGGCTCGTAACGGGCGTCGAGAAGGAGCTCCATCCCGACGGTGGCCGCCCGCTCCCCCGCAGGAGCTCGAGCGGAGACGACCGCGGCGGCGAACGCGACGTCCCGTCGGAGGGCGAACAGCCGAACGAGCGCTGCCCGCCATCCGGCGGCCGGGTGGAGCGTCCCGTCGACGAGGACGAGGATCTCCTCCGCGTCGCCGGCGACCCGGGGGCTGTGGACTGCGGCGGCAGTCCGCGCTCCTCTCCCGTCCGGGCCCCCGTCCGCGGCCAGGAGCTCGTCGGCGCGCTCGTCGAGGACCTCGCGCCATCGCGCCTCGCACGTCGCGCGTGAGTCGTGGTCGACGCCCAGCAGGACGCGCACCCGCGTGCCCCGCCCGGCGCCCCCCCCGGGAGGCCCCGAGGTGACGCCCGGGGACGTCCGGGCCGTCTCGTGGAGCACGCTCGCGACGTCCGGCGCGATCGCGTCGAGCTCCTCCCGGAGAGACGCCCTCACGGTCGTGCTCTCTATCTCGGAGGCGGCGTCGAGCGCGAGCGTCCTCGCGCCCGGGTCTCCGAACGCCCTCCACGCGACCGCCGCCCGGCGCGCACGCTCGCTCGGCGGGCTCCCGAGGTCCCGTGCCGCCGCGACGAGCGGGCAGTGGGCACCGAGCCCGGACTCACGGAGCCGCGCCGACCAGCGCAGGGCGCGCTCCGCGGGGAGCCGGGTCGCGAGGCGCGACGCTCCGGCGAGCGCGACGCGCGCGTCGAGCCCCTCCCACACGGCCTCGAGGAGCTCGTCACCCGCGCGCGGACCGCAGAGGAGCGCGGCGGCGGCGAGCGCCGGGGCGCGCTCCGGGGGGCACGCCGCGACGAGCGCGTCGAGCGCACGTCCCGTCGCCTGCATCTCGTCGGCGAGCAGGGCGAGCTCCTCCGGCTCCCCGCTCCTCGGCGCCCGCGTTGCGAGGGGCGCGGCCCGCGAGGACGGCGTCACGGTCATCGGGTGGCTAACGACCACGCCGGACGGCCGTTGAACGAGCGGAGCGCGGTCGCGGTCGGGCGGGGACACGCGCTCGGCGCCCGGGTCACCAGCCGCCGTCGACGAGCCGCTAACGTCGGCCCGCCGCCGTGGCACGAGCACGAGGGGGGTGAGAGATGGTCCACCGTCGCTGCCCGGCCTGCGGTGGGGAGCGCGGCGGCACGGACGTCGCCCACGTCGCACTGCGGACGCCGGACGGCCATCCGCTCGGCGGGGGCTACCACGTCCTCTCGTGCGCCTCGTGCGGGACCGGCTTCGCGGACGCGGTCGTCCCCGCCGGGTACTACGACCGCTACTACTCCGAGCTCGCGAAGTACGCGCAGGAGGTCTCGACCTACGCGGCACCCGGGCCGCACCCGGGCGGGCCGGTCGCGAGCGAGCCCGAGTGGCTCGCGAGGAAGGCCGGGCAGAGCGCGGCGCGCGTCGCGTCGGCCGTGCCCTCCGCGGGTGCGCGGGTGCTCGACGTCGGCTGCTCGACCGGGTTGATCCTCGGCGCCCTCGCCCGGCTCGGCTTCCGCGAGCTCGCGGGCGTCGACCCCTCGCCGGAGTCCGTCGCCCGCGCGTGCCTCCGCCCCGGGGTCCGGGCCGTCGTCGGGACGTTCGCAACCCTCTCGGACGACCTCGCGGACCTCGACTGCGTGCTCGCGACGGGGGTCCTCGAGCACCTGTGGGACCCGCTCTCGGCAGTCGAAGCGCTCCGGGAGCGCGTCGCGCCGGGAGGCGTCGTGTACCTCGAGGTCCCCGACGCGGCGGGCTACCTCGACCCGTACGTCGCGCCGTTCGAGGACTTCAGCACCGAGCACGTGAACCACTTCTCGCTGCTCGGGCTCCGCCATCTCGCGGCGCGCGGCGGCTTCGAGACGCTGTCCGAGACCACGTACCTCGCCCCGCTCTCCGAGTCCGTGTCGACTCGCTGCCTCGCCGTCACGTGGCGACGGACGGAGGCCCCGGCCGCCCCGGGCCCGCGGGACGAGGCGCTCGAGCGCGCGCTCCTCGCGTTCGCCCGCCGGTCGGAGGAGGACCTGGCGACGACGTCCGACGCGCTCGAGGAGGCGCTCGGGGACGCGAGCGGCGTCGCCGTGTGGGGCATCGGGGAGGCGGCCTTCAAGCTCCTCGCGCTCGCTCCCCTCGCGTCGCGTGAGGTCCTCGCGTACTCGGACGCGAGCCCGTCCCGGTGGGGCTTCTGCTTCGGAGGGCGCCGCGTCGGGCCTCCGGGCGAGTTCCTCGGAGGCGACGTCCCGATCCTCGCGGCGTCGTTCGTCCGGGCGGGGTCGATCGCCTCCGCCGCAGCGGCGCTCGGGGTCGGGGACCGGCTGGTCCGGCCCGACCTCCTCCTTGCGAGGGCGGAGCGCACGTGACCGTCCGCGCGCTCGTCGTCGGCCTCGGCTCGATCGGGAGACGCCACGCGGCGAACCTCCGGGCGCTCCTCGGCCCCGAGCTCCGGCTCGCGGCGCTCACGCGCGGGGCGGCACCCTCGCTCCCTCCGGCCGCGACGGACGACTGCGACGGCGGAGTCTTCTCGGACCTCGCCGACGCGCTCGCGACGCGACCGGACGTCGTCGTCGTGAGCAATCCCACGAGCCTCCACGTGCCCGTGGTCGAGGCGGCGGTGCGCTCGGGGGCGGCGGTCCTCGTCGAGAAGCCCGTGTCCGACTCGCTCGACGAGCTCGGCCCGCTCCTCCGGCTCGTGTCCGATCGGGGGGCGACCGTCGCCGTCGGGTTCCAGCACCGCTTCCACCCCGCGCTCGTCGAGCTCGCGGGCATCCTCGCCACACGAGGGCTCGGCCGCCTCGTCGCGGTCGACGCGACGGAGGCCGACCACCTGACCGCGTACCACCCCTACGAGGACTACCGGGAGTCCTACGCGGCTCGCCGCGAGCTCGGGGGGGGAGTCGTCCTCACGCAGATCCACGAGCTCGACTACCTGCACGGGATGCTCGGGATGGCACGTCGCGTGTTCGCCGTCGGGGGGCACCTGAGCGAGCTGTCGGTGGACGTCGAGGACACGGCGGACGCTCTCCTCGAGTTCGAGAGCGACGGGCGTCCGCTGCCGGTCCACGTGCACCTCGACTTCTGCAGCCGTCCCGCGCGGCGCACGTGCAGCGTGCGCGGGGAGTCGGGGCTCGTCGAGGTGGACCTCCTCCGGCCCCGCCTCACCTGGCACGGCCCCGACGGCGACGTGGTCCGCTCACGTCGCTACGAGGGCTACGCGCGAAACGACATGTACCTGGCCGAGATGCGCGCCTTCCTCGCCGCAGCCCGCGAGGGCGCGGCCGTTCCGGTGGACCTCGCGCACGGGACGGACACCCTGCGGATCGCGCTCGCCCTCCGGAGGTCGCTCACGACCGGGAGCGTCGAGACCGTCGCGTGACGCTCCGGCGCTCGGGCGCTACCAGGCCGTCCAGCCTCCGTCCACGACGAGGGTCGACCCGGTCATGTAGCTCGACGCGTCGGAGGCGAGGAACACGAGCGGCCCGCGCAGCTCGTCGACGCGGCACATGCGACCCATCGGGGACCGGGCCTCGAGCCTCCGGCGGAACTCCTCGCGGTGGTCGTTGTCGACCGCGTGCGGGACGAGGCAGTTCACCCGGATCCCCTCCCGCGCGTAGAGGGTCGCGAGGTACCGCGTGAGGTTCGCGACGGCCGACTTCGTCCCGACGTAGTCCACCGGCTTGTAGCGTCGCGGCTCGCCGGGTCCGCCGTCGTAGATGTCCTGGTTCGGGGAGACGAGCCCGTAGGAGGAGCCGACGTTCACGACGTTTCCCCGTCCCTGCCGGAGCATGACGCGCAGCGCGGCCTGGGTGACGCGCAGGAGGCCCGTCAGGTTCACGGCCACCGACCGCTCCCACAGCTCGAGCGGGTACGACTCGAAGCGGGCCGGCTCGACCAGCTCGAGCGACGCGTCGAACTTCGCGTCGATCGCGGCGTTGTTGACGAGCACGTCGAGGCGGCCGAAGCGGGCGACGACCTCGTCGACGGCGGACTGCACGGAGAGGTCCGAGGTGACGTCGAGCTCGACTCCGAGCGCCGACGCGCCCGGGTGGCGCTCCTCCAGGACGCGCGCCCGCTCGGCGAGCCGGGCGCGGCCGCCCACGTCGGTCACGACCACGCTCGCGCCGTAGGACGCGAACGCGTCCGCCGCCTCGGTCCCGACCTGGCCCGCGGCCCCGGTGACGAGGACGACCCGTCCGGCGAGATCGAACTCGCGGGGGTGCGCCGTCCTCGTCACCGACGACCCGTTCACAGGTACTCCTCGAGGCGGTCGAGCGCGCGCCAGAACCCCTCGCCACGGTTCTGGTGGCCCTGCCAGATCTCGGGGATGAACCCTGCGTCGGGGGCCAGACGGTCGACCCGGTCGGCGAGCACCCGGAAGTCGACCTCGCCGTCCCCGATCTGCAGGCCCTCGCCGTCGACCCCAGACGCGTCGACGACGTGGAGGTGCGCGGCGTGCGGCGCGAGCCGCTCGACGGCGTCCGCGAACGACACCCGTCGCTCGGTGCACGCCAGCTTC
>JAJZBW010000213.1 GCA_021798745.1 Actinomycetes bacterium | reverse complement strand
ATCCTGGTGGTCGGCATCGCCGCCACCCTCTACGCGACGCTCCAGAGGAGGACAGCCCGATGGCAGCGCTGACGCTCTCCCCGCGTGGCCGCTCGCGTGCCGCCGGTGCATCGAGCGGCATGCCGGCATTCCGCTTCGGTGTTGTCACGCGCTCTGTCATCCTTGTCGTCGCGGCGCTGTACTTCGTCGTGCCGCTGGTCGCGTCGGGCCGCTACGCGCTCGAAGGAGCGCACGGTACCTACACGTTGTCCGCGGTCACGGCGTTGTTCCACGATTCGGCGCTCTGGTCCTCGCTCCAGCTGTCCGCCGAGATCGCGCTCGGGGCGGGACTGCTCACCCTCGTGCTGCTCACTCCGACGTCGGTCTGGGTCAACCTGCGTATGCCGAAGCTTCGGCGCTTGATGGAAAGCCTCACCTTGCTCCCACTCGTCGTCCCGGTCGTCGTCGTCGTCCTCGGCATCTACGGCGCATTCCCGACGACCGTCGTCGGCTCCCCCGTGCTGCTCGTCTTCGAGTACGTCGTGCTCGCGATGCCGTACTCCTACCGGGCGATCGACTCCGGCGTGCAGGCCCTCGAGCTGCATACGCTCGTCGACGCGAGTCGCACTCTCGGGGCCAGCTGGCCGTCGACGTTTCGCCGGGTCCTCGTACCGAACCTGCGCACCTCGCTCGTCGCCGCGGCCTTCATCACGATCGCCTACTCGCTCGGCGAGTTCGCGATGGCGAGCCTGCTGTCGTTCACGACCTTCCCGGTCCAGCTCTACCAGATCGGGACCGACCAGATCGACGAGGCGACAGCAGTCAGCGTGTTCGCGCTCCTGGTGACCTGGGGCCTCCTGCTCGGACTGTCGCTGCTCGGCGGGCGCCGGCGGGCGGTACGCGGCAGCGGCGCGCCGGGGCCAGCCGGTCGGCCACCCGTGGACGGTGTCGGGGCGGACCTCGTCGCAGAGGTCGAGTCCGTCCTCGGGCACGGAGATCCAGGGGTGCCGGGTATCAGCCACCTGCGCGGAGGTGGGACGTGACGAGAGAAGGAGGCGGGATGCGAGACGTCGGCCTGGTCCAGACGACGGTCAGGGCGGAGACGGCTACGCGAGGGCGGGGCTCGTCGGCCGGCTCCGAGGAGCGTGCGGGCGTGCGTGTCGAGCTCGTGGAGTGCGAGCGGCGCTACGGGGTGGTCGCCGCCCTCGACAGGTTCAGCCTGACGATCGAGCCCGGTGAGCTCGTCGCCCTGCTCGGCCCGTCGGGCTGCGGGAAGACGACTGCCTTGCGCGCTCTCGCAGGGCTCGAGCAGATCGACTCGGGTTCGGTCCGGATCCGGGATGTCGACGTGACGGCCCTCCCGCCCCACCGCCGGGAGCTCGGCATGGTCTTCCAGGCCTACAGCCTGTTCCCCAACATGACGGCCATCGACAACGTCGGGTTCGGGCTCCGCCTGCGCAAGGCCGACGCGAAGAGCCGGCGGCAGCGGGCCGGCGACCTGCTCGACCTCGTCGGACTCTCCGCGCAGTCGCGGCGGTTCCCGCACGAGCTCTCGGGCGGACAGCAGCAGAGGGTGGCGCTGGCACGGGCGCTCGCCGTCGCACCACGCGTGCTCCTGCTCGACGAGCCCCTCTCGGCTCTCGACGCGAAGGTCCGGGCGCAGCTGCGCGACGAGATCAGGCGTATCCAGCTCGAGGTGGGGATCACGACCTTGTTCGTCACCCACGACCAGGAGGAGGCGCTGTCGATGGCCGACCGTGTCGGCGTCATGGCGTCGGGCCGCCTTCAGCAGATCGGTGCTCCCGACGAGGTCTACGAGCGGCCGGTCAACGCCTTCGTCGCCGAGTTCGTCGGATCGGTGAGCAGGGTGCCGGCCACCGTGGGCCGCGACGGGACGGTCGATGTCCTCGGGCGCCGGGTGCCGCTTCCTTCTCCGCAGTCCGCATTCGCACCGGGTGCGACGGTCGACGTGCTCCTGCGCCCGGAGGCCTTTGCCGTGCGGGCGGACCCGTGCGGCCTCGGCGTCGTCACGAGGCGGTCCTTCCGCGGCCCCGTGCTGCACGTGGCAGTGGCGGTGCCCGGCCAGGTCGAGGTCGTCGCGACGATGAGCGCGACCGCAGGCGCCGACATCGGCGTCGGCACCGCTGTCAGCGTCGAGCCCACCGGAGCACCCCTGTTCGTCACCGAGCCACGGGCGGGCGTCGCATGAGCGCGCGGGAGGAGCTCCGGTCCGCCGGGCAGGTCTGCGCGTCGGGGAGCAGCGGCCAGGGCGCCGACACGGGGGCCACGACGGTGTCGAGGACATTGCGCCCGTCGTCGGCGTCCTCCATGGGCTACCGGCACGTGGTGGAGGGACAGGGCGAGCCCGTTGTCGTACGGACCGACCTCGACGGCCACCGCGTCTCGCCACGACCGGTCGGCCCGCTGCGCTCGCTCCTGTGCTTCGTCCACCTCTCCGACCTCCACGTCACCGACGCGCAGAGCCCCGCCCGCGCGGAGTTCCTCGACCGCTACGGCGACCCGGACTCGCCACTCGCGTCCGCGCTCGGTCGAGTCGGTACCTACCGGGCGCACGAGGCGCTGAGCTTCCACGTCGTCGAGGCGATGGCCCAGGCGGTGCGCCGTCTCGACGGTGGCCCGGCGACCGGGTCGCCGATCGCCTTCGCCATCTCCACGGGCGACGCGACCGACAACTGCCAGGAGAACGAGCTGGACGCGTACGTCTCCCTTCTCGAAGGTGGCAGGAGCGTCGCGTCGGACTCCGGCGACCCGGTGCGTTACGAAGGAGTTGGATCGCCGGAGGCCTACGACGTGCGCTACTGGCATCCCGACGGCACGCCGCCGGGCCAGGAGGTGGACCTTGCCCGCGGCGAGCGGGGCTTCCCGACAGTTCCCGGCCTGCTCGACGCCTGTCGGATGCCGTTCACCGCTACCGGGCTCGGGATCCCGTGGTACGCCGTCTATGGCAACCACGACGCGCTGTTCGGCGGGACGCTCCCTGCCGAGGGTGCGCTCGGCGCCCGTGCCCTCGGCGCGCACAAGGCGACAGGCCTTCCGCCCGGCGCCGACGTGCTGAGCCTGCTCGCGGGCAACGCCACGCGACCGTCGACGGGCGACTGGGGCCTCGTGGACGGTCCGGTTCGCGCGGTCACCCCCGACGCGAGGCGCCGGCCCGTCACGAGGGGCGAGTGGATCCGGGCGCATCTCGGTCCGGAGTCCGATCCGCCGGGCCACGGCTACGACGCCGTCGCAGCCAGTTCGGGCCGGGCGTACTACGGCTTCGACGCGGGAATCGTGCGGTGCCTCGTGCTCGACACGGTCAACCCTGCAGGAGGCTGGCAGGGATCTCTCTCGAGCGACCAGCTCGCGTGGCTCGAGCGCGAGCTCGTTGGCGGCCACCGCCGTTACGTCGGCCAGGACGGCCGGCAACGCTCCGGCGACGTCGAGGACCGGCTGTTCGTGCTTTTCAGCCACCATCCGCTCGAGACGCTCGTCAACGACTACGCGCCAGGCGGCGAGGCCCGCCACCTCGCACCGGAGGTCGAGGCTCTCCTGGCCCGCTTCCCCAACGTCGTCGCCTGGATGAACGGGCACACCCACGCCCACGACATCCGCCCTGTCGGCCGTCGGCACGGAGGCGGGCTCTGGCAGGTGACGACAGCGTCGCACGTGGACTGGCCCCAGCAGGCGCGTGTCGTCGAGCTCGCGGTCGACGAGGGCAGCGGCGACCTCGTCCTCGTCACGGTGGTGCTCGACCATGCCGGCCGCCCCGATCCGCGCGCCGGAGACCTCGCCGAGACGGTATGCCTCGCGGGGTGGTCGCGTGAGCTCTCGCTCAACGCCTGGCAGGGGCGCCCGCAGGACGGTGCCCCGCGCGAGCCGGGCGAGGCGGGTCCCGAGGAGCCGTTCGGGCGCGGTGCCGCCGCGGACCGCAACGTCGCGCTTTGCGTGCCGGCCCCGTTCGTGCTGCCTCGTGCCGGTGCCGGGGCGCGCACCCGCGGGGACGGCCGGCACGCCGAGGCCACGCCGTGACCAACCACCCCCGGCTCGTCGTGGTGGGCGGGGGGATCCTCGGCACGATGCATGCCGTGGAGGCGGTCGCCCGCGGCTACGAGGTGGTGCAGATCGAGCGCGACGGCGAGCCGCGTGGCGCCTCGGTACGCAACTTCGGACTGGTCTGGGTGAGCGGGCGCGCGGAGGGAGCAGAGCTCGCTCTCGCCCTGCGGTCCCGGGAGCTCTGGCAGGAGGTCGTGGCGGGACTGCCGGATGCCGGCTTCCGCCCGAACGGCTCGCTCACGATCGCACGCAGCCGGGCCGAGCTCGACGTCCTCGAGGAGGTGGCCGCGCGTTCCGACGCACGGGAGCGAGGCTTCGCCCTGCTGGCTCCCGACGAGATCCGGCGCCTCCATCCGGCTGTCGGGGGCTCCGACGTCGTCGGGGCGCGCGCGCACGCGGTGCGTGACGACACCGGCGAGTGGCACAGCGGCGACCTCGTCGTCTGCTGCATCAGGGCGACGCCGTCGCGCCTTCTCGCGCAGGAGCTCGCGGGTGCCCCCCTGCGGTGTGTCCGGCTCCAGATGCTCGAGACGGCACCGTTCGCCGGCCCTCTCGACGCCACGATCGCCGACGGCGACTCTGACGACAGCGATACTGCAGCCCTGCCTCG
>JAJZBW010000212.1 GCA_021798745.1 Actinomycetes bacterium | reverse complement strand
AGTCCTTCCGCATGAGAGAAGCCCGCACGAGAGGAGGCCGCCTCTCCGCGAAATCAAGCTGAATCACCGCGCGAGGGGTGGGGACTTTTCTTGGCCACCAGCGGGTACTGCAACTTGGCCATTGACACCGCGCTCCGCTGCAGCGTGGTCGTCGCCCTCACGGGCCTCGCCATTGGTTGGCGCCGGGTTCGCTGTCGCGACGCTTCTCGCGTGCGCCCTCGCGTGGGCGTGCGCGTGCATCGGCCTCGTGTCGAAACGTGTGGAGTCGGTCCAGGGATTCGGCTTCGTGGTGCTCCTCCCGCTCGCGATCGTCTCGAACTCCGTGGTCCCGTCCGCCGGGATGCCCGCGTGGCTCCAGGTGGTCGCCGACTGGAGCCCGGTGGGTGCCGCGACCTCCGCCCTCCGCGACCTCTTCGGCGACCCGAACCCGTCCGCGCCCGTCCACGCGTGGCCGAAGCAGCACCCGGTCGCCGCCGCGCTCGGCTGGTCGGTCGCGATCCTCGTCGTGTCCTGCCCGCTCGCCGCCCGGCTCTTCCGGCGCAAGACCGTCGACTGACCAGCCCGGCCCGGCGACGACGAGCGCCGCGCACAGGCCGCGGACGGTGGTCAGCCCGACGCGCCCTCGGCCCGGGCGAGGAATCCCCGCATCACCGAGAAGAACGCGTCCGGCTCTTCGAAGAAGGGCATGTGGGCGCTCTTCTCGAAGACGGCGAGCTCGGAACCGGCCACCCGCTCGTGCATCGCGGTCATGTGCTCGGGCGTGCACTCGTCGTGGCGACCGGCGACGAAGAGCGTCGGGAGCACTATCTCGGGGAGCCGGTCGAGCACGTCCCAGTCGCGCAGGTTCCCCGTCGCCGTGAAGTCGCTCGGGCCGACCATCGTCTGGTAGATCTCCGTCCCCACGCCGGCCCAGCAGTCCTCGAGCCCGGCCGGCCACGGCCGCATCCTGCAGATGTGGCGCTGGTACCAGAGCGCGATCGCCCCCTGGTACTCCGGGCACGCGAAGTAGCCGCGCTCTTCGTGCCAGTCGATCGCCTCCACCACCTCGGGCGGGAGCCGTGCCTTCAGGCGGGCGGTGTCGGACGCGAACCGAGGCATGCTCGCGAGACTGTTCGACACGACGAGGCTCACGAGGTCCGGGCGACGGTCGAGCACGTACTGCTGGACGAGCATCCCGCCCCACGAGTTCCCGAACAGGTGGTGCCTGTCGAGACCGACCGCCTCGCGCACGGCGTCGACCTCGGCGAGCGACCGCTCCATCGTCCACAACGAGACGTCGCTCGGCCGCTCCGAGCGGCCGCAGCCCAGCTGGTCCCAGAAGACGACTCGCCGCTCGTCGGCGAGCTGCCGGAGCGGCGTCAGGTAGTTGTGGGTGAACCCCGGCCCGCCGTGCACGACGAGCAGGGGAGGTCGGTCGCCGCCGCCGACGGACTGGTACCAGACGTGACCGCCCGGCACCGCGATCGTCCCCTCGACGGTGGGCGGCGCGGACGGGTCGGGCACGGGGCAGGCCTCCTAGGGGATCGGCGCGACGAGCGGGTGGTGGCACGCGGCGCGCTGGTCGCCCCCGAACTCCACGAGCTTCGGCTCCTCGGCCGCGCAGCGCTCGCTCGCGCGGGGGCACCGGGTGCGGAACCGGCAGCCCGACGGCGGGTCGATCGCGGACGGCAGCTCGCCCCCGAGCCCGGCCGACCGCTTCGACCGCTCGACCCGCGGGTCGGGAACGGGGATCGCGTCGAGCAGGGCCGCCGTGTACGGGTGCGCGGGGTGCGCGTAGACCTCGTCCGCCGCCCCGACCTCGACGAGCTTCCCGAGGTACATGACGCCGACGTGGTCGGCGAGGTAGCGGACGACCGAGAGGTCGTGGGAGATCACGACGTACGTGAGCCCATGCGTCGCCTGCAGCCGCCTCATCAGGTTGAGGATCTGGGAGCGGATCGACACGTCGAGCGCGGAGACCGGCTCGTCCGCGACGATGAGCGCCGGGTTCAGCGCGAGCGCCCGTGCGAGCCCGACGCGCTGGCGCTGCCCCCCGGAGAACTCGTGCGGGTACCGGTCGAGCGCCGCCATCGGGAGCCCCACCTCGTCGACGAGCCGCGAGACGGCCCGGCGGCGGTCGCGTGCCGACTCCGTGCCGCGCACCGCGAGCGGCTCCGCGACGATCTCCCCGATCTGCATGCGGGGGTCGAGCGAGGCGTAGGGATCCTGGAACATGAGCTGCGCGCCGCGGCGAGCCACCCGAAGGCGCGACCTCGACAGCGTCGACAGGTCCTGGCCGTCGAACACGACACGCCCGGCGGTGGGCGCCTCGAGCGCCACGGTCAGCCGTCCGAGCGTCGTCTTGCCGCAGCCCGACTCCCCGACGAGCCCGAAGGTCTCGCCACGGCGGACCTCGAGCGAGACGCCGCTCACTGCGTGCGTGACCCGTGCCCGACGTCGGAGCAGGCCCTGCCCGCGGACGGGGAACTCCTTGTGGACTGCCTCGAAAGACAGGATCACCTCGGGTGCAGCTGCGGGCCCGGATCTCCCGCCCGCGGTCGTGACGGCGCGCGACGGCGCTCCGATCGGGGCCACGGGGCCGACGGCGGGAGCCGGCGAAGGCCCGCGGGCCGCGATCGTCTCCACCGGGAGCGGCCCCGCCGTGCGCGCCACGGCTCCTCGGGCTCGGAGGTCACGGCCGCCGGCCGCGGCCTCGGCGAGCGCCTCGACCGAGGTGTCGCGGGGAAAGTGGCACGCTGCGACGTGCGTCGCCGACCCGTCGTCGCCGGCCGCGGGGGCGAGCTGCGGCTCCTCCGCTCGACAGCGGTCGACCGCGAACCCGCAGCGAGCTGCGAAGCGGCATCCCGCGAGGTCGGACGCGAGGTCGGGCGGGAGCCCGGGGATCGAGTAGAGGCGCTGGCTCTTGTCCTGGTCGAGATGGGGGATCGACGCGAGGAGGGCCTCGGTGTACGGGTGGCGCATCTCCTCGAAGAGCGTCGCCGTCGGCGCGCTCTCGACGACCTTGCCCGCGTACATCACGAGAACCCTGTCCGCGCGGCCCGCTATCACCCCCATGTCGTGCGTGACGAGCACGACCGCCATCGAAAGCTCCTCCTTCAGGCGGTCCAGCAGGTCGAGGATCTGGGCCTGGATCGTCACGTCCAGCGCGGTCGTCGGCTCGTCCGCTATCAGGAGCCTCGGCTCGCACGCGAGCGCCATCGCGATCATCGCCCGCTGGCGAAGCCCTCCCGAGAGCTGGTGCGGGTACTCGTCGAGGCGCTCGGCGGGACGCGGCATCCCGACGAGCGCGAGCACCTCGGCCGCCCGCGCCCGGGCGACGGCGCGCGACAGACCGAGGTGGAGCCGGACCGGCGAGGCGATCTGCCTTCCGATCGTCATCGTCGGGTTCAACGACGTCATTGGGTCCTGGAAGACCATCCCGATCTCGTTCCCGCGAATCGCGCGCATGGTCGCGGCGTCCGCGGTCGCGAGGTCGCGTCCCGCGAAGCGCACCGCTCCGTTCGCGATCCGGCCGCCGGCCGGCAAAAGACGCATGACCGACAGCCCGGTCATCGTCTTTCCGCATCCCGACTCCCCGACGATCCCGAGCGTCTCGCCGGGGGCGACCGTGAAGCTCACCCCGTCGACGGCGCGCACCGTCCGTGAGCGCTGCCGGATCTCGGTCCGGAGGTCCTCGACCTCGAGCAGGCTCGTCACCGGCCCGGCGACCTCCGTGTCACCGCTGCTGCAGGCGCACTTCGAATGCGTCCTGGAGCGCGTCGCCGATGAAGTTGAACGCCACGACGACGAGCACGATCATCGCGAGCGCCGGGTACACCTGCCACCAGTAGCCGTCCTCGAGGTAGGTGATCCCGTTCGAGAGCATCGATCCCCAGGTGGGCTCGGTCGGCGGGAGGCCGAACCCGAGGTACTGGAGGGTCGCGAGCACGAGCACGGCGTTCGCGACCTGGAACGTCGCGGTCACGACGATCGTCCCGATCGTGTTCGGGACGAGGTGGCGGAAGATGATCCGGAGAGAGCCCCCGCCCATCGTCCGCACGGCCTGGACGTACTCGCGCACCTTCAGCGCGAGCGTCTCGCCGCGGACGAGCCGGGCGGGAACGAGCCAGGAGACGAGCCCGAGCAGCCAGATCAAGAGGGAGAGGCTCGGCTGGAAGACGCGCGAGGCGAAGATGAACAGGAACACGACCGGGATGGAGAACCCGACGTCGACGATCCGCATCATCACGACGTCGACCACCTTGCCGAAGAAGCCACTGACCGCGCCGTAGAGGATGCCGACGACCGTCGCTATGCCCGCCACCGCGAAGCCGACCTCGATCGAGCTCTGCCCGCCGACCATGAGCCGCCCGAGTATGTCGAAGCCGCTGTTGTCCGCTCCGAGCGGGTAGCTCGCGCCGGGCGGGCTGTTCGCCGCGACCAGGTTCGGGTCGAGCTGGTCGGTGTGGTAGAGCAGCGGTCCGACGAAGCAAAAGAGCGTGACGAGCACCATCACCGCAGCTCCGGCGATCGCGAGCCTGTTCTGCACGAAGGTACGTCCTATGAGCCGGAGCGCGCCGCCCGACGGAGGCGTGCCGCCGTCGATCTCGCCCGGGACGAGCCGCTCCACTCCCGGGAGCGCCGACTCGGGGACGGTCGGGGAGGCCGACATCAGTACCGGATCCGAGGGTCGAGCAGCGCGTAGCCGATGTCCGCCAGCAGGTTGCCGACGACCGT
>JAJZBW010000211.1 GCA_021798745.1 Actinomycetes bacterium | reverse complement strand
CTGAAGCTCCACCAGTGCGGCCTGCCGAAGCAGATGGCGCTCGAGCTGTTCAAGCCGTTCGTGATGAAGAGGCTCGTCGACGTCGAGATCGCACCGAACATCAAGTCCGCGAAGCGGATGGTCGAGAGGCGCCGCCCGCAGGTGTGGGACGTCCTCGACGAGGTGATCAAGGAGCACCCGGTGCTGCTGAACCGGGCGCCGACGCTCCACAGGCTCGGGATCCAGGCGTTCGAGCCCGTGCTCATCGAGGGCAAGGCGATCCAGATCCACCCGCTCGTGTGCACCGCGTTCAACGCGGACTTCGACGGGGACCAGATGGCCGTGCACCTGCCCCTGTCCGCCGAGGCACAGGCCGAGGCGCGGATCCTCATGCTCTCGGCGAACAACATCCTCTCGCCGGCGACGGGCCGACCGGTGACCGTCCCGACCCAGGACATGGTGTTCGGCGCGTACTACCTCACGCTCATGGTCGACGGGCTCCCCGGGGAGGGGCGCGTGTTCCGTCGCCAGGACGAGATCGAGGCGGCGTACGAGTCGGGAGACGTCGCGCTCCACGCGAAGATCCAGCTCCGTGCGGGCGGCGGGGGGATCGAGCTCGGAGCGGGCGAGGACGGGGAGTCGGTCGCCTCGATCGAGACGACCCCGGGGAGGGTGTTCTTCAACTCCGCCCTCCCGTCCGACTTCGGGTACGTGAACACGGTCGTCGGGAAGAGGGCGACGAGCATCGGGTCGATCGTCGAGCAGCTCGCGGCGCGCTACCCGAAGGTCGTCGTCGCGGAGAGCCTCGACAAGATCAAGGAGCTCGGGTTCCGGTTCGCGACCCGCTCCGGCCTCACGATCTCGATCGACGACGTGAAGACCCCCCCGGACAAGCGCGAGATCCTCGACCGCTACGAGAAGGAGGCGGAGAAGGCGGAGTCGCAGTTCAAGCGGGGCATCATCACCGACGACGAGCGGCGCCAGAAGGAGATCGAGATCTGGACGTCCGCGAACAGCGAGGTCGGGCGCGCGATGGAGAAGACGCTCGCCCTCATCGCGTTCAACCCGCTCGACATGATGGTGGACTCGGGCGCGCGCGGCAACCCCCAGCAGGTGCGCCAGATCGCGGGAATGAAGGGGCTCGTGTCGAACCCGCGCGGCGAGATGATCCCGCGCCCGATCGTGTCCTCGTTCCGTGAGGGGCTGTCGGTCCTCGAGTACTTCATCTCGACCCACGGCGCGCGAAAGGGGCTCGCGGACACGGCGCTGCGCACCGCGGACTCCGGGTACCTCACGCGTCGCCTCGTCGACGTCGCGCAGGAGCTGATCATCCGCGAGGAGGACTGCGGAGGGACGCGGGGGATCTGGATCGACGGGATCGTCCCGGACCAGTCGGGAAAGCGGAGCTACCTCGAGACCCGCGCCTACGGGCGCCTGCTCGCGGAGCCCGTCGCCCTCGCGGACGGGACCACGATCGACGGGGGCGTGATGCTCAGCGACGAGCACCTCGCCCGGCTCGCGGAGGACCCGGGGATCGACCGGATCCGGGTTCGCTCGGTGCTCACGTGCGAGGCCCCGCAGGGGATCTGCGCCGCGTGCTACGGGCAGTCGCTCGCGACGGGACGCGAGATCGAGCTCGGAGAGGCCGTCGGGGTCATCGCCGCGCAGTCGATCGGCGAGCCGGGGACGCAGCTCACGATGCGGACGTTCCACACGGGAGGGATCGTGGGGGAGGACATCACCCACGGCCTGCCCCGCGTTGTCGAGCTGTTCGAGGCGCGCACCCCGAAGGGGGCGGCCGTGCTCGCCCGCACCTCGGGGGTCGCGAGGATCGAGGAGGACGAGAGCGGGCGCCACGTGACGATCGTCGGGGACGACGGGGGCGAGGAGTCCCACACGGTCTCGTCCCGGGCGCACCTCGAGGTCGCCGACGGCCAGGAGGTCGCGGCGGGCGACGCGCTCGTCGAGGGGCCGAAGGACCCGAAGGAGCTCCTCGAGATCAAGGGGATCCGGGAGACCCAGCAGTACCTCGTCGAGGAGGTGCAGAAGGTCTACCGGGACCAGGGCGTGTCGATCCACGACAAGCACATCGAGCTCATCGTGCGACAGATGCTCCGCAGGGTCCTCGTCGCCGAGGCGGGGGACGCGCAGTTCCTCCCCGGGGAGCGCGTCGACAGCCAGCGGTACACGGCCGTGAACCGGGAGCTCCTCCAGGAGGGCAAGCGCCCGGCCGAGGGTCGCCCCGAGCTCATGGGGATCACGAAGGCGTCGCTCGCGACCGAGTCGTGGCTGTCCGCCGCCTCGTTCCAGGAGACGACCCGGGTGCTCACCGAGGCGGCGATCGAGGGCAAGTCCGACAGGCTGTACGGGCTCAAGGAGAACATCATCATCGGCAAGCTCATCCCGGCGGGAAGCGGGACCCCCGCGTACCGGGAGGTCGAGGTCGACACCCCGGACGCGCAGCGGATGTCCTTCTGGTCCTCGGACTCCGAGGCGGCCGAGCCGGGTGCCGAGGAGCTCGCGGCGTGGCTCCGCAACGTCGAGGGCTCTCCGTTCGGCGGCTACGGGGCGGACGCGGGCGTTCCCGGGGAGGCGCCGTACTACAGGGGCGCCGACGGGACCGCGAGCTTCGACCCGTCGGACGTGTTCGACCCGGGAGTGACCGCCGAGGGGCTCGACCCCACCGGGGAGGGGACCGGCTGACAGACGGCGCGCCCCGCCGTCCTCGGCCGTCGGCGCTCCGTCGGCGGTCCGTTACTCTTGCCCGGTGGCTTCCGGCGCCGACGCGCTCGCGTCCGACGGGCTCGTGCTTCGAGGGGTCACGAAGCGCTACCGCTCGGGGCGGGACGAGACGCTCGCGATAGACGAGGTGAGCGTCTCGGTCGCGCGGGGCGAGTTCGTGACGATCATCGGGCCGAGCGGGTGCGGGAAGTCGACCGTGCTCCGAGTCGCCGCGGGCCTCGTCGAGGCCGACTCGGGCGAGGTGTCCGTCTTCGGAGAGGACGTCCGGGCCGCGTGCGCGAACAAGCACATCGGCTTCGTCCCGCAGTCCCCGGCCCTGCTCCCGTGGCGGACCGTGCTCGAGAACGTGCGGCTCCCCCTCCAGGTGAACCGGCGCGCCTCCGCGGCGGCCCCCGCACGCGACCCGGCGGAGATCCTCGCCGCGTTCGGGCTCGGAGGAGCGCTCGACCGTCGGCCCTCGCAGCTCTCGGGTGGGATGCAGCAGCGGGTCGCGATCGCCCGTGCGTTCGCGTTCGACCCCGCGGTGCTCCTCATGGACGAGCCGTTCTCCGCGCTCGACGAGCTCACGAGGGAGGTCATCCGCTACGAGCTGCTCGACCTGTGGAACACGAGGCGCACGACGGTGCTGTTCGTGACGCACTCCGTCGCGGAGGCCGTCGCGCTGTCGGACTCGGTCGTCGTGATGTCGCCGTCCCCCGGTCGGGTGCGCGCGGTCGTCCCGGTCGAGCTCCCGCGCCCGCGTGACGAGCACGTGGAGCTGACCGACGAGTTCCGGGCGATCGAACGGCAGGTGCGCTCCGAGCTGCGCGGCGAGGGGCCGGGGGACGGGAGCGGGCCGCGGACGGCTCCCGGGCCGCGGGTCGCCGGGGGCGAGGCGCGCCCGGCGGGCGGGGGGCCGCGGTGATCCGGAGGCTCCGGCTCGCGACGTGGCTGCCGCCCCTCGTCGCGCTCGCGTTGCTCGTCCTCGTGTGGCAGCTCGTCGCGCTGCACGAGCCGCCGCACGCGGTCGCGACGGTCCCCGCGACGCTCTCCGAGCTCGCGGACCAGCCGGGGATGTTCGCCTCGAACGCGCTCGTGACGCTCCAGGAGGTCGCGGTCGGGCTCGCGACGAGCTTCGCGGTCGCGTTCGCGCTCGCCGTCGCGATGGTCCACGTCGAGGTCGTGGAGCGCGCGGTCATGCCCCTCGCCGTCGCCCTCAACGTGACACCCGTGATCGCGTACGCGCCCGGGCTCGTGTTCCTCCTCGGGTTCGGGATCGCTCCGCGCTACGTCGTGACCGCGATCGTCGTGTTCTTCCCGTTCCTCGTGAACTCGCTCGTCGGCCTCCGGTCCGTGGACCCGCGCGCGCTCGACCTGTTCCGCACCCTCGACGCCTCGCGGCGGGAGGTCCTCGTCCGGCTCCGCCTCCCGAGCAGCCTCCCGTTCCTGTTCGCGGCGGCGCGCATCTGCCTCCCGCTCTCGGTCGTGGGCGCGGTCGTCGCCGAGTTCACGACCTCCGGCTCCGACGCGGGCCTCGGGTCGGTCATCGCGAGCGCGAACCAGCAGCTCGAGATTCCCGTGATCTACGCGTCGATCATCGTGCTCGCCGCGCTCGGGCTCGCTCTCACGCTCGCGGTGTCCCTCGTCGAGCGACGCGTCCTGTCGTGGCACCCCTCGCGGTCGCGGTCGAGGTGAGCTCGTCGCGTCGGGTGCCCCCTCGCGCGGTCCCCGCCGTGCCACCGCGAGCTCGGCCTATCCTGGGCCCCGGCGGACCGATCCGCCAGGGGGATCCACGCGACCGGCCTCGGGGGAGCCACGTCGCCCGAGGTCCGGGCGGCGCCGCGCCGACGAGCACCGAGGAGCCGTGTTGAGCAGGAGAGAGGCCACGACAGCCGGGCGGGCCGGTTCGCGACGCGTGAGGGGAGCCGTCGCCGCGCTCGCTCTCGTCGTCGTGACCGGGGCCGCGACGGGACCGGCGGCGACCGGGGCCGCGACGGGACCGGCGGCGACCGGGGCC
>JAJZBW010000210.1 GCA_021798745.1 Actinomycetes bacterium | reverse complement strand
CGGGCACGGGGGACGCGTCGAGCCGCTGCGCGGCGCGCATCCGGACGGCCTCGGCACGCGGGTTCGCCGTGACCTCCGCCTCCGACGCGAGGCGCGCCCCCCGCACGAGGAGGCGGACGAGCGGCTCGGCGCCGCACACGCAGGGAAGCCCCGGAGGGCACGTGCATCCGCCGGTCGAGGCGTCACGCAGTCGCTGCTTCGCGATCCGGTCCTCGCCCGAGTGGTACGACAGCACCACGATCCTCCCGCCGGGAGCGAGCATCGCGAGCGCGTCGTCGAGCGCCGGGCCGAGGAGCTCGAGCTCGGAGTTCACCGCGACGCGCAGCGCCTGGAACACCCTCCGGGCCGGGTGCCCCCGCCGCCGGGCGGCCGCGGGGATCGCCGAGGCGACGACCTCGGCGAGCTGCCCCGTCGTCTCGACCGGTCGGTGCGCGACGATCGCCCGGGCGATGCGCCGCGCGAACCGCTCCTCGCCGTTCGCCGCGAACAGCGCGGCGAGCGCGTCCTCGGGCTCGCCGTTCACGAGGTCCGACGCGCGGATCCCTCGGCCCGGGTCCATCCGCATGTCGAGAGGACCGTCCCCCCGGTAGGAGAAGCCGCGGCTCGCGACGTCGAGCTGGTGCGAGCTCACCCCGAGGTCGAACAGCACCGCCACGATCGGGCGTGCGACCGCCGCGCTCGCGGACACGACGACCCGGAGGTCGTCGAACCGCGCCCGGTACACGCTCGCACGGGTCCCGAACGGGGCGAGCCGCTCCGTCGCGGCCGCGACCGCCTCCGGGTCCCGGTCGACCCCGACGAGGTCCCATCCCGGGTGCGCCTCGAGGAGGGCCTGGGCGTGCCCGGCTCCTCCGACGGTCGCGTCGACCGCGAGGCCGTCGGGGAGGTCCCCGAACACCTCCAGGACCTCGTCGAGCATCACCGGGACGTGCTCGAACCCCTGGCCCATCCTCAGCCTCCCGGCCGGAAGCGGGGCGGACGCCCCGCCCAGAGGGCGAAGACCGGCGGAGAGAGGTGTCTGTTGCTCGACCCTCCTTCCGACCGGGAGGCTGGGGAGGGGCCAGGCGCGTCGGTGGGCACGCTCGGAGCGCCGGGTCCCGCACGTCCGGACATGGGGATCCGTCGCCACCGTCAGCTCGCGGGAGCGCCGGACGCGCCCGCCGCGGCCGCGCTCGCGTCCTTCTCGGACCACAACCGCGGTGACCACAGCTCGACCCGGTTGATCATCCCCACGACGAGCACCTCCTGGTCGAGCTGCGCGTACGAGCGGAGGTGCGCCGGTATCGCCATCCGACCCTGCCGGTCGATCTCGGCCTCGAAGACCGCCGCCGACCAGTCGCGGACCGCGTTCCTCCTCACGGCGTCCTGGTCCGCGAGGCCGCGCTGGAGGGCCACCTCCTTGTCGAACTCGTCGACGGTCCAGAGCGCGAGGCACTGCTCGAGGTGTGGCGTGAGGTAGCCGGGCTCCTGGAAGTGGACGCGCAGCTTCACCGGGAGGATGACGCGGCCCTTCGCGTCGAGCGAGTGCTCGTAGCTCCCGAAGAACATCCCAGCGAGCGGCAACGCCGACGTCCCTCTTCCCATGCGCAGTCGGGCCGGTCCGTCCGCCCCTGCCCTCCCTGACGCTCCATTTCGCGCCACTCTATTGACCTATGCCTCCACCGTCAACCACTTCGCAGGCCGTACGCGCCACGGTGGGTGGCGAGAGGCGCCGCGACGGAACCGAGACGCGCGACGCCGGCCGCGTCGGAGCGCAAAGACGCGGCATCGGGAGCCGGACGCCGCCGCGCCCGGGTCGCGCCGCCGTCAGTCGGGGAGCGACGCGGCCGAGAAGCTGTCTTCGCCCGTGCCCCGAGCCGCTCCACGGTCGACGGGCGGGCGGCGGTCACGTCGCAGCGACCGTCGCCGCTCCGCACGCCGCGACGACTCCGGCCTGACCCCCTCGTCGGGTCCCGTCAGGGGACGCCCGGGCCGACCCGCCCGCCGGCCGACGTCGCAGGCTGCGTGGCGATCGCGACCACCGACCAGGTGAGACCGCCGTCGCGCGTCACGAGGAGCCTGTCGGGCACCGACCCGTCCGACGGGCGCCCGTCGAGGACGAATCCGACCGAGGGGCTGACGAAGGAGAGCCCCGACAGCCCGACGCCCCCGTCGCCGAGCGTGGTGACCGTCCAGTGCCGCCCGCCGTCGGCGGAGCGGGCGAGGAGCCCCGCTGCAGAGCTGGCTGCGAGCACGAGCAGCGAGGCGCTCGGGGCCGAGAGCTCCTCGACGAGCCCACCGTCCGGGGCTGCGCCGACGGAGCGGACGGAGGACCCGCCGTCGGTCGACTCGAGGACCCGCTTCGTCTCCTGACCGGTGCCCGGGTTTCCCGCGCACAGCTCGAACAAGGTGGAGCCCCCGGGAGAGGCCAGCTCCGCGAGGTCGATCGCCCAGGCCGGCCGGTAGCACGGGTCCGGGATCCTGCTCCAGGAGGCGCCGGAGTCGGTGGTGCGCCAGATCGTCACCGGCGCGGGGAGACGCCGCGGCCACGTCGCCACCCAGCCGGTCGCTCCGCGCACGAGGAGCCGGTCCCCGTAGAAGCCTCCGACGCCCGGCACCACTCGCCAGGAGCTCGTGCCGACCGGGGCGCGCTCGAGGCGGACCGCGGGCGCCACGCAGCCCGCGTCCTGCGGCCAGCAGCTCGCGACGACCGCCCAGACGTCGCCCGCGTCCACCGCGAGGTCGAGCACGGGCCCGCCGGGGTGCAGCGCCTCCCAGCCGACCGGAGTGGCGGCGGTGGCCCAGAGCCCGGGACCGTACGCGTAGCCGCTCGCCCCCGTGAACAGGATCCTGTCGACGGCGTCGACCGCGACGGCGGCCTCTCCCGTCGGAGGGAGCGCGAGGGGAGCCGGCGGCGCCGGCACGCGGTCCCACCTGCGGCCTCCGTCGGTGGTGGCGACGAGCGTCGTGCACGTCCCGGTCGCGCACGGCGCGACGCCGAGAACGAAGCCCTCCGTCGCCGTCACGAAGCTCGCGGCGAGCGGCTCGACGCGCACCGAGGCGCCCTCCGCGTGCCCGACACGCGCCGCCGAGCCCGTCGTGGCCCGGGCGGCGCAGGGCGCGAGCACGAGCAGAGCTGCGGCGAGGACGGGGCATGCGGCGCCGAGCCGCCCCGTCACGGCCCGATCCCCGCCCACGTCCGGGGCCCCGGGCCCGTGCCGGGAGGGCTCACCGGTGGAGGAGCGGCCGTCCAGGATGCGCCGTCACCCGAGGCTGGAGGACGTGTCGTCGAACCCCGACACGTACCAGTGGCCACGGATCAACGACACGAGGTACGTGTCCGTCGAGCGGTTCGAGGCCGCCTCGACGACGTGGATGGTGACGACGACCTTGGCGGTGCGACCCGAGCGGGACAGCACGCGGACCGAGTCGACCACGGTCTTCGGCGGGCTCGCCCCGGAGGAGGCGCCGAGCCCAGGCGGCTTGCCGTCGAGGATCGCCTGCTCGACGGCCCTCCTCTTGGCAGGCGGGAGGGCATCCCAGCTCTTGCGCAGAAGCACGAACCCGTTCTGTCCGCCGATGGACCCGAAGGCGGCGATGATCGCGACGGACTCGGCGACGAACGAGCTCGTCTCGTACCCGCAGGAGGACGACGCGAAGCCGGAGCTCGAGGCCACGACGCGCGCGGCGCCCTGCGGGCTCGTCGCGCCCTCGCCCGGGGGAAGTGGCACACCGGGAGGCATGTCGTGCCGAAAGTACGTCGCTCCCTCGTCGATGATGCCGAGGAAGATCGTGAGAACCGCCCGCCCGCAGGGGGACGGAGCGGCCCGTCCGGCCGGGCGGGCATCCTGCGACGAGCCGGCCGCGCTCGAGGCTCCTGAGGTCGCCGTCCAGCCTGCGATCCCCGTGATCCCTGCGAGAAGTGTCGCAGCGGCACAGCGCCGTGCGTGTCCCGTGCTCATATTGCTGCCCTCGTGCGTCGATGCGGAATCGACTCGTGCCACGCTACCTCCTCGCATCCGGAGATCTCCACGGCGACGGTGCTCGGCGCGGCGCGCTCGCTGCGGGACGTCCGCCCGACGGGGCACGCGAGCCCGGACCCGAGCCCACGACCCGCGCCGCGCCGAACCACGGCCGGGCATCCCACGTCACGCCGGCGGATGCCGGCCCAGGGTCTCCTCCTTGCTCTCCCGGCCCTGCTCTCCCCGGCCCTGCTCGTTCAGGGAACGATCAGGCTCGACACGCGCTTGCCGCCGAGGTAGGCGTCGCAGTGGGCCATCGGGTGGGCGAGCCCCCCGGGGCAGTCGTGCTCGCACCGGGCGTCGGACTCGTTGCAGACGCCGCTGTAGTTGCAGCAGAACTTGAGCAGCTTGCAGGCGTAGTCCTCGCAGAAGGCGGTCTGGCCGAGCGCGTTGTCGAGCCCTGAGAGGCCGTCGATCACGCCGTTCACGAGCGAAGCGCTCTGCACGAGGGGGAGCAGCGCGCTCAGCGCGGAGCCGCTCGCCGTGTCGGCGAGCCCGATGCCGCCGGCGAAGAGAGACGCTGCGAAGCCGAGAGCCGCCGTCTCCGGCGCCGTGACGACGGCGAGAGGCAGCGCGAGGAGGGAGACCGCGACGCCGAGGGCAAAGGAGCAGACGTCCCCGCAGCTGTAGGGCGAGGACGCGAGCGGGTCCGGAGCGCTCCTCGACGCGAGCGGGTGCGCGGCGCGCTCGGCGCCGGTCGTGCCCGGGCCGTGCGGCGCGCTCGACC
>JAJZBW010000209.1 GCA_021798745.1 Actinomycetes bacterium | reverse complement strand
GGAGGATCGCGGACGCCGTCGTGGTGAACGACGACCTCGACCGGACGGTCGAGGAGGTCGCGGCTATCATCGAGGGGGCGCGGCGCGAGTCGAAGGGCTGACCGCGTCCCTCGGCGTCCCGGCATCGGGGCAGTCCCGTGCGGCATCCGTCGTGCGGGGACGGGCGCCGGGGCGCCGTGACCGAGCCCACCGGGTCCACCACGAACGAGGAGCACGATGGCCGAGCCGCGAAGCACGATGATCGACCCCCCGATCGAGCAGCTGCTCGACAAGGTCGACTCGAAGTTCACGCTCGTGACGCTCTCCTCGAAGCGCGGGCGCCAGATCAACTCCTACTTCAACCAGCTCGGAGAGGGGCTCGGGGCGATCGTGCCTCCTCAGGTCACGTCCGTCGCGCGCAAGCCGCTGTCCATCGCGCTCGAGGAGATCGCCGCGGGCAAGGTGCGCGCCGGCGAGCCCTCGCCCGAGGAGGAGCCGGCGGACGCGACCGACGACGCGTCCGCTCCGACGGGTCTCGCCGAGGTACCTGCCGCGGACGACGGCAAGTAGGGCGGGCCGGGGCCCCGCGAGTGGCTTGCCGGCTCTCCCGGACCCCGTCGTGAGCGAGCGTGGCGCACGCGCGCCCGGCCCGGGGGGTCGACACGGGCGAGAGGGACCGCTCGCGGGGACGCACGTCGTGCTCGGGGTGTGCGGGGGCATCGCCGCGTACAAGGCGGTCGAGGTCCTGCGCCTTCTGTCCGACGCGGGAGCGTACGTCGTCCCGGTGCTCACGCGGGCAGCGACCCGGTTCGTCGGTGCGGCGACGTTCTCCGCGCTCGCCCCGGAGCCCGCGGCGACCGAGCTGTTCGGAGGGGCGGAGCCGATCCCGCACACGCGGCTAGGACGGCTCGCGGACCTCGTCGTGGTGGCGCCCGCGACCGCGCGCCTCCTCGGCGAGTACGCGGCCGGGATCTCGGGGGACCTTCTCGGGGCGACCCTGCTCGCGACTCGGGCGCCGGTGCTCGTCTGCCCCGCGATGCACGCGGAGATGTGGGAGCACCCTGCCGTCCAGGAGAACGTGGCGACGCTCGAGCGCCGAGGCGTGCACGTGCTCCCTCCCGAGTCGGGGGTCCTCGCCGGGGGGGACGTCGGGGTGGGCCGGCTCGCCGACCCCGAGGCGATCGTGTCGGCTGCGACCGACCTCCTCGGCCGCGCGGGCGCGGGCACCGGGGTCGCGCGATCGACGGGGGCGCGCGACCTCGCCGGCGTGCGCGTCCTCGTGACGGCGGGAGGGACCCGCGAGCCGATCGACGCGGTGCGCTACGTCGCGAACCGGTCCTCGGGCCGGCAGGGACACGCGATCGCCGAGGTCGCGGCGGACAGGGGGGCGAGCGTCCTGCTCGTGACCGCCGCTCCCCTCGAGGCGCCCGACGGCGTCGAGTGCGTGCGGGTCGACACGGCGGCGGAGCTCGCGGACGCCGTGCTCTCGCGTTCGGCGGAGGCGCACGTCGTGGTCATGGCCGCGGCGGTCGCGGACTTCCGCCCGAAGGACCCCGTTCCGGGGAAGATCGCGAAGCGCGACGGCGTCCCGGAGGTCGTGCTCGAGCCGACGCTCGACGTGCTCGCAGAGCTCGGGCGCCGACGCGTCCCCGGCCAGGTCATCGTGGGGTTCGCCGCGGAGACCCGCGACCCCCTCGGGCGGGGACGGGCGAAGCTCGTGGAGAAGGGGGCGGACCTCGTCGTCGTGAACGACCTCACGGTCCCCGGCGCGGGATTCGGGCACGAGACGAACGCCGTGACGATCCTGTTCGCGGCCGGAGGGACGCGGGAGGTGCCCCTCGCCCCGAAGCGTACGATTGCGGCCGCCGTTCTCGACGCGGCGTCCTCGGTGCTCCGGGCTCCCGGCGTCGCGGGCCGTCCGGACGATCGCAACGAAGGAGCTGTGAGGTGACGAGCTACACGTTCACGTCGGAGTCGGTGACCGAGGGTCACCCGGACAAGATGGCCGACCAGATCTCGGACTCCATCCTCGACGCGATCCTCGAGTCCGACCCGCAGGGACGGGTCGCATGCGAGACGCTCCTCACGACCGGCCTCGTGTGCGTCGCCGGGGAGATCACGACGAGCGCGTACGTGGACATCCCGCGCATCGTGCGGTCGACGATCTGCGACATCGGCTACGACCGGAGCGAGTACGGCTTCGACGGGCAGACCTGCGGGGTGATCGTGTCGATCGGCGAGCAGTCGCCCGACATCGACCAGGGAGTGTCCCACGCGCTCGAGGCCCGGAGCGGGCGTGACGGCGAAGACCTCCTGTCCTCCCAGGGCGCGGGCGACCAGGGGATGATGTTCGGGTACGCGTGCGACGAGACGCCCGACCTCATGCCCATGCCGATATGGCTCGCTCACCGCCTCGCGCAGCGTCTCGCCGAGGTCCGGCGCGCCGGGGTGCTCCCGTACCTTCGGCCGGACGGCAAGACCCAGGTGTCCATCCGTTACGACTCGGGGAGGCCGGTCTCGCTCGACACGGTCCTCATCTCGACCCAGCACCGCCCGGGGATCGACCTCGAGACGCTCCTGTTGCCCGACCTCGTGGACCACGTGATCCGGCCGCTCCTCCCTCCCGACCTCGACACCGAAGGGCACCGGGTCCTCGCGAACCCGACGGGTCGCTTCGAGCTCGGGGGCCCGCACGCCGACGCGGGGCTCACGGGTCGCAAGATCATCGTGGACACCTACGGGGGGGCGGCGCGTCACGGAGGGGGGGCGTTCTCGGGCAAGGACCCCTCGAAGGTCGACCGGTCGGCCGCGTACGCGGCGCGGTGGGTCGCGAAGCACGTGGTCTCCTCCGGGGCGGCGCGCCGGTGCGAGATCCAGGTCGCGTACGCGATCGGGGTCGCCCGACCGGTGTCGCTCATGGTGGACACCTTCGGTACCGAGGCCGTCGACCCCGCCCGCATCGCGGCGGCCATCGAGGACCTGTTCGACCTGCGTCCCGCCGCGATCATCCGCGACCTCGACCTCCGGCGCCCCATCTACCGTCGGACCGCCGCGTACGGGCACTTCGGTCGGTCGGACAAGGAGCTCACGTGGGAGGCGACGCCGCGGGTCGACGACCTGCGGGACGCGCTCGAGCTGTAGCGCGACGGGGTGACGGCCGCCCCGGCCGAGGGCGGCGCGGCCGCTCGTCCGCGCCAGCCCGTCGCGACGGTCGTCCCCGACGTGTCGGGCGTCGACCGCGAGTTCGACTACCTCGTCCCCGAGGCGCTCGCCGGCGAGGTCGAGGTCGGGTCGATCGTCCGGGTGCGCCTCCGGGGCCGGTCCGTGCGCGGCTGGGTGGTCGCGCTCTCGACGAGCCCTCCCTTCGGGAGGAGCCTCCTCGAGGTCACGGCCGTGGTGTCCCGGGGCCCGGGAGCAGACGTCGTCGGGCTCGCGCGCTTCGGGGCGTGGAGGTACTCGGGGCGGGTCCGCTCGCTGCTCGCCGCGGCGTCTCCCCCGAGGGTCGTCCGGGCGCTCCCGCCGCCCGGCGGGCCGACGGGGGAGAGGCCGCCCGGCGGGCAGCCGGCGCGCGCCGGCAGGCCCGATCAGATCCTCCGTGCGGTCGAGGAGGCGCTTCGCGAGGGGCGCGCGGTGATCCGGGTGCCTCCCGCGGCATCCCGGCTCGACGTCGTGACAGCGGTGCTCGCGCACCGGGAACGGGGTCGCGGGCGTGCGGGAGGGACCGTGCTCGTCCTCGTGCCGGAGCGGCGCGACGCGGAGGTTCTCGCGCGGAGGCTCCGCGGGGCCGGCCGTGAGGTCGCGACCGTCCCGGAGGAGTGGGCGTCCGCCGCGGCCGGTGGGCGAGTCGTGGTGGGCACGCGCGCCGCGGCGCTCGCGACGGTGCCCGGGCTCTCGGCGATCCTCGTGCTCGACTCACACGACGAGTCCTACGTCGAGCAGCGGGCGCCGACCTGGTCCGCGTGGGTCCTCGCGGCGGAGCGGGCTCGCCGGGCACGCGTCCCGTGCGTGCTCGTGTCCCCCTGCCCGACGCTCGAGCAGCTCGCGTGGGGCGCTCTCGTGCGGCTCCCGCGCGCCGTCGAGCGCTCCGGTTGGCCGCCCGTCGAGCTCCTCGACCGGCGCGGCGAGGACCCGCGGGCCGGGCTCTACTCGCCACGCCTCGCCCCCCTGCTCGCGTCCGCGCTCGACGCGCGTCCCGACCTCCCCGCTCTCTGCGTGCTCGACCGGACCGGTCGCGTCCGGCTCCTCGCGTGCGGGGCGTGCGGCGAGATCGTGCGCTGCGCGGGCTGCCGGGCTCCTCTCGGCCAGCAGGCGCGCCCGGAGCAGGGGAGCGCGGCCGTGCTCGAGTGCCCCACGTGCCGGGCCGGCGTCCCCGCCATCTGCCCCTCCTGCGGGTCGACGCGGCTGAGGGCGCTGCGCGTCGGCGCGTCGCGCGCCGCGGAGGAGCTCGCGGCGCTCACCGGACGGGAGGTCCTCGAGGTGAGCGGCCGACCGGGAGCCGGCGAGCCGGGAGCCGGGCCGCGTGGGCTCGTCGTCGGGACCCAGGCGGTCCTCCACAGGGTTCGGTCGGCCTCTGTCGTCGTGTTCCTCGACGTCGACCAGGAGCTCCTCGCACCTCGGTTCCGCGCGGCCGAGCAGGCGCTCGCGCTCCTCGCGCGCGCCGCTCGGGTCGTCGGCGCGGCTCCCCCGCGTCCCGACGGGCCTCGTCCTCGGGTGGTGGTCCAGACCCGGCTCCCCGACAGCGAGGTGCTCGCCGCGGCC
>JAJZBW010000208.1 GCA_021798745.1 Actinomycetes bacterium | reverse complement strand
CGATGGTCGCGTCGACGAAGGCGCTGGAAGGGAGCAACTGGGCGAGCGGCACCTCTCCGTGGTGGACGCGATCGCCCAATCCGCGGGGTTCATGGGGCCGGTCTTCTCCTCGGCGCTCCTGATCCCCCTCGTGGTCGGTGCGGGCGCCGCCGGCAAGGGAGCCGGGATCGCCACGCCGATCGCGATCATCATCGCCGCCATCGGAGTCGGGGGGCTCGGCTGGATCATCGCCGCGTACTCCCGCAAGATCCACGCGGCAGGTGCGCTGTACGACTACGTCACCGACGGGTTCGGCAAGCGGGTGGGCTTCGTCGCAGGGTGGCTCTACTATGGCTGCACGCTCCTGCTCTCGGCCGGGATCGTGCTGCTCGTCGGCGGTATCACCTCTGGCTTTCTCAGCTCCGCGTACGGCGTGAACATCCCGTACTGGGTGATCGACCTCGTCTATGCGGTGCTCCTCTTCTGCCTGCTCTATTTCGGCGTGAAGATCTCGACGAAGGCACAGCTCGTGCTCGTGTCGCTCTCCGCGCTCCTCGTCCTCGGCTTCTTCCTGTCCGTCATCGCGCAGGGCGGCCACGGGGGCAACACGGCGCGGCCTTTCGAGCCGAGCTCTGCCGCGGACGGCTGGTCGGGCATCTTCTTCGGGATCGTCTACGCGATCCTCCTGTTCGTCGGGTTCGAGTCAGCGGCCAACCTCGGCGAGGAGACGGCGAACCCCAAGCGCTCCATCCCAATCGCGATCCTCGGGTCCGTGGGAGTCGTCGCGGTGTTCTACGTCCTGGCCGCCTACGCGCAGGACATCGGCTTCGGTCTCGACATGACGAAGTGGGTGAAGAGCCCGGCACCACTGTTCACGCTCGGCGCGCCGGGGGACTTCGGCACCTCGGTCCTGCTCGACTTCCTGAATATCGTGGTGATCTGCGACATCATGGCGGTCGGCGTCGGTGCGGCGGTTTCCTCCACGCGTGGCCTGTTCGCCATGGCGCGCGACCGGAGGATACCCGGGCCCTTCGCGAAGGTTTCCAACCGGTGGGGGACGCCCGTGAACGCGATCGTCTTCCAGGTCCTCCTCGGCGTCGCCTTCGTCCTCCTCGTGCGGCTGGACAACGGTGTGTTCCCCTTGAACGGCGCTCCCCAGTTCTTCCCGTTCTTCGCGTGGGTCGTGGGGCTCGGCGGACTCGGCCTCGTCGTCGTGTACGCAGCGATCTCGCTGGGGGCGATCCGCGGGCTGTGGCACCACGCGAACCACGCCGCCCTCGTGGTTGCCGTCGTCCTCGGGCTCGGGGTCGCCGCTGGCGGGATCTTCGGGAGCATCTACAAGGTGCCGTCTCCCGACGACCAGTGGATCTGGTACGTCGTCGGCTGGGTTGCCGTCGGCGCAGGGCTGACCGCGCTGAACATGGCACGACAGAACCACAGCGCCGTGGCCGGAGCGCCGAGGGACCTTCCCGACCTGAGCCTTGCTCAGGCGGAAGCCGAGAGTGCCAGTTGAGCGGGGTGGTGCAGAGCCGGCTGGGGGGGTCCAGGATCGAGCCGAGGCTGGTCGAGAGGCGGGACAGCCGGCTCATCAACGAGGTGTACAAGAGGCTGCGCGCCGCGATCGTCAGCGGGGAGATCAGGCCGGACACCCGGCTCCTGCAGCAGCGGCTCGCCGCGAGCCTCGGCGTGAGCCGGACCCCGTTGCGAGAGGCGTTGCTCCGCCTCGAGCGGGACGGCTTCATCTACACGCTCCCCAACCGCGGGATGTTCGTACGCGGGCTCACGATCGACGACGTCGGTGAGCTCTACCAGCTGCGCGAGGTGCTCGAGCCGGTGGCGGCGCGGCTCGCCTGCGAGGTCGTGGACGAGGCCGGCATGGTGCGAGTGCGGGCGATCCAGCGCGCGCTCGAGGACCGCTACCCGGCGAGCGTGAGCGACGCCTTCCAGTGCAACGTCGACCTCCACACGACGCTGATCCGCTCGTGCCCCAACCGCCGCATGGCTCAGCACCTGCAGGACATATGGGACCAGAACTCGGCGTTCCTCATCTTCAGCTACTACGCCCGCAGTGTCGGCGCGACGTCGGACATGGTGCGCGAGCACCGGGAGATCGTCGACGCCTACGTCGAGCGCGACGGCGCACGGGTCGAGGAGCTGTTGCGCCTCCACATCCGGTGCGCAGCAGACGCACTTGCCGAGCGCATGGCGGACCGACCCCAAGAGGAAAGAGAAGCATGACATGTGTGGCCAGTGCGGTCTGATCCTCGAGCACGCGGGGCCTGTGGGTCACCTGCTGCGCGTTACCGAGGGCGCGATGCTCCATCGCGGCCCCGACTCGACGGGGTTCGCCCTCTACGGTGAGGAGCCGCACGAGGACCGAGTCATCATCCGGGCGCATGCCCTGGGCGGTGTCGACGCGGACGAGGCGCTCTCTTCGGTGGTCCAGGGCATGAAGCTGGTGGACGCGCGCCTCACGGGCGAGCCGCAGGCCACGGCAGGAGGTCCTGACGGAGGGACCTTCTTCCGACTCACGGCGGAGCTCGCGGGGAGCCCAGCGGTCCTTCTCGAGGCGATCGAGGCGACCGAGGGGGTGCGGGTCCACTCAATGGGCCGGCGTCTCGAGATCGTCAAGGACGTCGGCAGCGCCGACGAGGTCGCCTCGCGTCACGGCATCGACGAGTTCGTCGGCACGCACGGCATGGCGCACTCACGCCTCGCAACAGAGTCGACGGTCGACGTGGAGCTTTCCCACCCCTTCTGGGCGCGGCCCTTCCTCGACGTCGCGATCACCCACAACGGCCAGCTGACGAACTACTACAAGATGCGGCGGCTCATGTCCGAGCGGAACCTCCAGTTCCTGACGGACAACGACTCGGAGCTGATCGCGGTGTACATCGCGGAGCAGCTCGCAAAGGGCTCATCCCTGCACGAGGCCCTCCTGCGCTCGATCACCGCGCTGGACGGGGTGTTCACCTACCTTCTCGCGACCGAGTCGGCGATCGGCTGCGCCACCGATCGGCTCGCGATCAAACCCCTCCTCGTGAGCCGGATCGACGGGACGACCGCGCTCGCGACCGAGGAGCAGGCGCTCAGGAGGGTGTTCGACGCGGAGCTCGTCACTGAGTACGTGAGAGAGGGGACCGCCGTCGTGTGGGACGTCCCCGCGGTGAGCGACCAGGCAATGGAGGTGGGCGCAAGGTGAGCATCGACCAGACCGCAGCGGACAGGTGGGTCGGCCTGTCCGACGACGCCGTGCACGTCGACGCCGACGGGTTCGACGTCTACGAGCTCAACCGCACGCTGCGCGAGCTCGCGCAGGAGAGCCAGCAGGTCGCGGTGGACAACCCCCGCGCGCGGCACAACCTCGGCATCGGACTCGAGGTGATGCGCGCTGAGGTCCACTTTCTGGGCAGCGTCGGCTACTACTGCGGCGGCTTCAACGCCGGCGCCTCCATCGTCGTGCACGGGAACGCCGGCTGGGGCGTCGGCGAGGCGATGTCCGAGGGCAGGATCGTCGTACGCGGATCGACCGCCTGGTCGGCGGGGGCGGGCATGCGGGGCGGGACGATCGTGATCCACGGCGACGGCGGGCCGCGCACGGGGATCGCGATGAAGGGCGGAGACATCTTCGTGGCGGGCTCCGTCGGGTTCCTGTCGGGGTTCATGGCCCACCGCGGCAAGATCGTCGTGCTGAACGGCGCAGGCGAGGGTCTCGGTGCGTCGATGTACGAAGGCAGGATCTTCATCTCGGGCGCCGTCGGCTCCCTCGGCGCCGACGCGATCGAGCGACCGGTCGAGGCAGGCGACACCGAGGAGCTCGTGCGTGACCTCGCTGTGGCAGGGCTGCCCTGGCCCGATGCCCCCTTCCGCAAGATCGAGGCGGAGGGACGGCTGTGGTACTTCGACAAGCACGATGGCCGGATCTGGAGGAGCATATGAGCAGCGAAGGTCGTGAACCCGAGGTCGATCGCGCGCGGGTGGCCGACGCCACCAGCATGCGGGAGAGCCCGATCTGGGACCGCCATAGGATCGAAGAGATCCAGTCGAAGGCCGAGCTCGGCCGCTACCGCATTGCCGGGTTCTCGCTGCACCGCAGGATCCCGAGGCTCGACGACCTCGTGTTCCTTCCGGCAGCGATGACGCGGCTGCCGCTCGAGGGCTACCGCGAGAGCTGCGAGACCAAGACGGTGCTCGGCGCGCGCCACGGGTGCGCGAAGCCGCTCGAGCTCTCGGTGCCCGTCTACATCACGTCGATGTCCTTCGGGGCGCTCTCGTGGAACGCCAAGGCCGCGCTGGGTCGTGCCGCCTCGGCGATCGGCACGTGCACGTGCACGGGTGAGGGAGGCATGCTCAGCGAGGAGCGGAAGGAGTCCTCCCTCCTCGTGTACCAGATGACCCCGTCGCGCTACATGCTCGACCTCGAGCACCTGCGCCAGGCCGACGCCATCGAGGTCGCGATGGGCCAGGGCGCGAAGCCGGGCACCGGGGGCCTGCTTCCCGGCGCCAAGGTGGCCGACCGCGTAGCCGAGATGCGGACGTTGCCCAAGAACATCGACCAGCGCTCGGCCGTGCGCCATCCCGACTTCCTCGGGGCGGACGACATGGAGGTCAAGCTGGAGGAGCTGCGTATCGCGACCGACAACCAGGTCCCGATCTTCGTCAAGATGCCGGCGACCAGGGTGCGTGAGGACGTGAAGATCGCGGCGAAGATCGGTGCCGACGTCATCGTCGTCGACGGCATGGAGGGCGCGACGGGCGCGTCCCCCGAGCTGCTCCTCGACCACACCGGAGTCCCGACGATCGC
>JAJZBW010000011.1 GCA_021798745.1 Actinomycetes bacterium | reverse complement strand
GCGGCGTCGGGATCCGGGCTCCCGGGTCGGCGGAGCGCCGCGCGGGCCCACGCGTCGGAGGACGCTCAGCGGGCATAGCAGGCGGCCTTCAGGAACGCGAGCGGGGCCAGGTTCGGGGCCGGTCCGGTCGAGAGGACGGCGACCGAGGGGTCCGAGTTCGCGAGCGCGAGGAAGCCCGGCCCGGGCTGCGCCCCCCGGAGCTCGAGGAGGAAGAAGCGCGTCGTGACACGCGCGACCTCGGCGAACGCGGCCGGGTCCTTCCCGTCGTACGGAGGGAGGTGGGGCGCGTCGCGCAGCTCGAGGAACCACCGGTCTTCCTGGTAGATCGCGTCGTACAGCTGGACCGACGTCTGGGGCGGGTTGCAGCGGTCCGTCGCGCTCTGCACGACGAGCAGCGCGGGGTCTCCCTCGGTCGCCTCGTACGGGCCCGTTCCGGGCTCCTCGCTCCCCGAGAGGACCGCCGCGGCGCGGATCGTCACGGGAACGCTCAGCGCGGCGTACTCCGGCGCGCGGTCGTAGGCGAGCATCGCGACCGTGCTCCCTCCGTCCGACTGACCCGCGACCCCCACCTCGGCCGCGTCGACGAGCCCGTGGAGCACCGGGCAGGCGGGGTCGAGCACCTGGGAGGCGCCGACCGCGACGCGCACGACGAACGCGACGTCTCCCGGCTGGTTCACGATGTCCCCCTCCGGGCTCCCTCCGTAGCGCGCGGCCTTCACCGCGGTCGGGTTCGTGTCCGGGAAGGTCGGCGCCACCACCACGAGACCGGCCCGCACCCACGCGTCGAGGAGCGCCGTGTACGCGTCGGGGGTCACCTTGTACCCGGGGGCGAAGAACACCGTCGGGAACGGACCGCGTCCCGTCGCCGGCGCCGCGCCCGCGACCTCTCCCGGAGAGGACGCCGCCGCGAGGCTCGGGTAGCGGATCTCCGTCCGGAGCACCCGTCCCGGGACGGTCTTTCCCGTGTGGTAGTCGAACGTCGACCGCGTCGTGTCCGTGAAGGTGCAGACCGCGAGCCCGACCCCGTACACGGACGGCGTCGGGGGGGTCGTCGTGGTCGTGGTCGTCGTGGTCGTCGTGGTCGGGGCCGTCGTGGTCGTGGTCGGAGGGGTCGTCGTGGTCGTCGTGGTCGGGGCCGTCGTGGTCGTGGTCGTGGTCGGGAGGGCACGGGGAGCGGGGCTCCTCCGGTGGGTGCTCCCGGAGGCGGCGCGGGGGGTCGGTGCGGTCGAGCCCGCCTCGGTGACCGCGAGCGCGGCGGCGGCGACCACGAGCGCGGCGGTCCCGGCGAGGGCGAGACGCGCGAGTCGTCCGGAGCCGGCCACGGGCCATCACGGTACCGGCCGCGACCGCCGCGTCGGGTACGCGCGGCGCGCCCCGTCCGCCGCGCCGTCAGCGCGGCTGCCAGATCATGACGACCACGGCCGCGGCGAACGCGAGAGAGGTCGCGGCGGCGGACCGCTCGGCGCGACGCGCGGCGGAGGCGAGCTCGCCGGTCGGTGCCGGGTCGCCGGAGGAGGAGAGGATCCTCTGGATCTCCCGCTCCGCGGGCCAGAGCCCTGCGGACGCGACCGCGACGGCCGTGGTCCAGATCGCGAGCCCGATCCACGGCCACGGGTAGGGGACGTCCCGTCCGTGGCCGAGGGCGAGGAGCGTCCCGCCGAGCACGGGGACCAGCAGGACGGTGCGCGCCGCCCAGTTCCTCCCTGGCGCGAAGTACCGCAGGAGGGACGGGTCCGACCGGGGGTCGGGCGACCGTCGGACGGCGGCGGCGGACGCGCCGCTCGCTCCGAGCGCTCCGAACCCGACGACGGCGGCGAGGACGTGCGCGGCGAGGACGAGGTCGTAGAGAGGCCCGGTCACCGGTCACCGGCCGGTCGCGAGGGCGGAGTGGTCGCGACGCGGCTCGCATCCCGACCGGACAGTCCGACGCGGCGCGGGCTGCGGGAGCGATGGCACCCGCCCGAGTGCTCGCGAGGAGTAGCCTCTCCCGCAACACGCACCACCCGACACGACGAGGTACAACGGATTTGAACCAGCTCCGCCTCGACCCGCTCTCCGGCCGCTGGGTCGCGGTCGCGACGGGTCGACTGCTGCGGGGGTCGGTGTTCGTCCCCCGCCAGCCTGCGCCGTTCGAGCAGCCGGCGCTCTGCCCGTTCTGCCCGGGGAACGAGGAGGAGACTCCGCCCGCCCTCGAGACGTACGGGAGCGAGGGCAACTGGCTCGTGCGCATCGTCTCGAACAAGTACCCGGCGTTCGAGGGAGGACAGCCCTTCGTCGTCGACCACCGGGGCCCTGTGTTCACCGAAGCGCCCGCGAGCGGGATCCACGAGGTGCTCGTGTTCTCGCCCGACCACGACCGCGCCTGGGCGTCGTTCGACGACGTCCAGAGCGACCTCGTGATGTCCGCGATCCGCGACCGCGTCGAGGAGCACCAGAGCACGCCCGGCCTGCGCTACAGCCAGGTGATCGTGAACGCCGGGCGCGAGGCGGGAGCGTCCCTCGAGCACCCGCACGGCCAGCTCCTCGGGATCCCGTTCGTGCCGCGCGAGCTCGTCGACGAGCAGGGGAGCTTCAGCAGGTTCGCCGGAGGGTGCCTCCTGTGCACGGCCGCCGAGGCGGAGGAGCGCGCGGGGCACCGGGTCGTCGAGTCCGGGGAGAGCACGGTCACCTTCGCCCCCTACTGGAGCGGGGCACCCTTCGAGCTCCTCGTCGTCCCACGGACCCACGAGGCGCACCTGCACCGGAGCGCCCCTCAGGACCTGTCCGCCGTCGGGCGGGCCGTGCGGAACTGCCTCGCCGCCCTCCGATCGCACCTCGGCGACATCGCGTACAACGTCGTGTTCCACGCCGCCCCCTATCGCGCGTCGTCGCCGTTCCACTGGCACGTCCACGTGCTGCCGAAGCTCACGACCCGTGCGGGGTTCGAGCTCGGGACGGGCGTGTACATAAACGTCGTCGCGCCCGAGCAGGCCGCGGCGGAGCTGCGCGGCGCCCTCGAGGCCGTCGCGGATCACGTGTCGGGCGAGGTCGCCTCGTAGCGACGCTCCCTCGCGAGTTCGTGCGCGGACAGGAGGAGCTCGGTCACCGAGGGATCCCGGGGGAGCAGGCGACCGACGCCCTCCGTCGCCGCGTAGCCCTCGAGGAACGCGGAGCGGTTCCGCCTCTCCCACGCACGGGCGAGCTCCGAGGCGAGAGGGGTCTCCGATCCGGGGCGCTGGGCGAGCGCCTCCTCCGCGACGCGGTGGACCGAGTTGCACATGTCGGCGAGGTCCTCGACCGGGGACCCCCGCCGTCCGGGTCGCGACACCTCGCCCTCGGAGGCCCCGTAGAGGGGGTCGTCTCCGAACCCGGCGACGAGCCATCCCACCTCCGAGCGCATGACGCGACGGAGGTGGTAGTCCCCGTGGAGGCGGATCGAGCGTCCCGCGGCCCCCGGGTCGACCGACGCGACGCGCTCCGCGACCTCCGTCGCACCTTCGCCCCGCGCGCCCCCGAGGGCGGACGCGGCGTCCTCGACGGTGGACGCCGACGCGGGGCGGTCCCCGAACGCCTCCGACAGGGCGAGGTGCAGCCGTGCGGTCGTCGCCCCGAGCCGGGCCATCTCCGACGCGAGGTCTCCCCCCGCCGAGGCGCACTCGTCCTCCGGGTCGGCGACGACCGGAGCCCCCCCTGCGTCGGGGCCGCCGTCGGAGGACGCTCCCTCCTCCCTTCCCGACGCGTGCGCGAGGAGGTCGCGCAGGGACGTGAGCGCGAGGAGCCTTCCCTCGAGCGCCCCGGGAAGGAACTCCCGAACTATCGCGAGGTCGAGCCCGTCCTCCCTCCAGTGCGCGACGGGGGCGAGGAGCGCGTTGAAGCCGACGCGGTCCAGCCCGAGCACGACCTCCACCTCGGGACGCGCTCCCCTGTCGAGCACGCGATAGCACTTCATGAACAGACGCTCGTCGTAGACGACGGAGGCGTGGGAGTCGAGAGAAGGGACGCGGCGCACGAGCGTCGCCCTCTCGCGTCCCCCGGTCACGTGGGCGAGCAGCTCGACGAGGAGCTCGTCGTCCGCGACCGCGTCGTACGCGAGGACCTGGTCCGGCCCGTCGGAGACAGGACCGAGTATCGCGGACTCCCTCCCCCGGAGAACGGTCGACAGCTCGGACGGGTCGCGCCACCCGACGAGGACCTGGAACCTCCTCGTGCCGGCGCCGACCACGAGACGAGCGAGCCCCGGCCGCTCCTCGCGGATGGTCCGCGCGGCCACGACCTCGGCGTGAGCCGGCGGGGCCGGCTCGGCCGCACCCGAGTACCAGTGCTGACGCTCGAGGTACGCGATCGCGAGCCGCGCGAGGTCGTCCTGGTCGACGGCCATTGTCACCCCCGCCCTTCGATGTCCAGCCAGTAGAAGCCGTGCGGCCCCAGCGTCACGACGTACGCGTCGGAGCCGATCCTCGGGAACTGCGCCCGCCCGACGAGCTCGACGGGACGCGAGCCCACCCACCGGCCGACGCTGATCTCGGCGGCCTGGGCGAAGCGGCTGAGGTTGTAGACGCACAGCACCACCTCGTCGCCCGCGTCGCCGCTCCCGGTCCGCACGTACGCGAGCACCGACGGGTTGTCGGCGGGCAGGACCTCGATCCCCCCCGTCGCGAAGATCGGGTGCTGGCGGCGGACCGCGAGCATCCGCCGGAGCCAGTGGAGGAACGACGACGGGTCCCGCGTCTCCGCCTCGACGTTGACCGCCTGGTAGCCGTACACGGGGTCCATCAGCGGAGGCAGGAGGAGGCGTGCGAAGTCCGCGCGGGAGAAGCCCCCGTTGCGGTCCGGGGTCCACTGCATGGGCGTGCGCACCCCGTCGCGGTCCCCGAGGTAGATGTTGTCCCCCATCTGGAGCTCGTCCCCGTAGTAGAGGACCGGGCTCCCGGGGAGCGAGAGGAGGAGCGCGTGGAGGAGCTGCGCGACGCCGCGGTCGTTGTCCACGAGCGGGGCGAGCCGGCGGCGTATCCCGAGGTTCCTCCTCATGCGCGGGTCGCTCGCGTACTCCGCGTACATGTAGTCGCGCTCCTCGTCCGTCACCATCTCGAGGGTCAGCTCGTCGTGGTTCCGCAGGAAGATCCCCCACTGGCACCCGGACGGGATCGGGGGCGTCTGGGCGAGTATCTCCGTGATCGGGAACCTCTGCTCGCGGCGGACCGCCATGAACATCCGGGGCATGAGGGGGAAGTGGAAGCACATGTGGCACTCGTCGCCGTCCCCGAAGTAGTCGACGACGTCCGCAGGCCACTGGTTGACCTCGGCGAGGAGCATCCGCCTCGGGTAGTCCCGGTCCATCTCCCGGCGCATCGCCTGGAGGAACTCGTGGGTCTCCGGGAGGTTCTCCCCGGAGGTCCCGTCGCGCTGGAACAGGTACGCGGCGGCGTCGAGCCGGAAGCCGTCGATCCCGAGGTCGAGCCAGAAGCGGACGACGGCCATCACGGCCTCGCGCACCTCGGGGTTCTCGTAGTTGAGGTCCGGCTGGTGGTGGAAGAAGCGGTGCCAGTAGTACTGCTGGCGCACGGGGTCGAAGGTCCAGTTCGACGACTCGGCGTCGCAGAAGATCACCCGGATGTCGGACCATCTCTGGTCGTCGTCGCCCCAGACGTACCAGTCGGCCTTCGGGTTGTCACGCGAGGCGCGCGACTCGAGGAACCACGGGTGCTGGTCGCTCGTGTGGTTGATCACGAGGTCGGCGATTATCCGGATCCCCCTCCGGTGGGCCTCGGCCACGAGGAGAGCGACGTCGTCCACCGAGCCGCAGTCCGGCGCGACGCTCCAGTAGTCCGCGACGTCGTAGCCGCCGTCGCGCAGCGGCGAGGGGTAGAACGGGAGCAGCCAGATGCAGTCGATCCCGAGCCACGCCAGGTAGTCGAGCTTCTCGACGATCCCCCGTATGTCCCCGACCCCGTCGCCGTCGGAGTCGTAGAAGCTCCGGGGGACGAGCTCGTAGAAGACCGCTCGCTCGTACCAGCGCGGGTCGTCGTCGAGCGCGTGCCACCCGTGGGGGCGCGCGCCCGGGGCTGGCTGGTCGGCGGGTGCGTCCATGCGGGGCTCTCGCCCGCGCTCACGCTCCGGCGCGCGCGACGTCGGCGCCGATCGAACGGAGCTTGCCCGCGAGGTCCTCGTAGCCGCGGTCGACGTGGTGCGCGCCGCTCACGGTCGTCTCCCCGTCGGCGGCGAGCCCCGCGAGCACGAGTGCCGCTCCTGCCCGGATGTCCGGCGCCCTCACAGGAGCCCCCGAGAGGCGGGGGACGCCGCGCACGACCGCGTGGTGGCCCTCGGTCCGGATGTCCGCCCCCATCCTCCGGAGCTCGTCTACGTACCGGAAGCGCCCCGCGAAGAGGTTCTCGCTCACGATCGCGACCCCGTTCGCGACGGAGAGCATCGTGACGAGGAGCGGCTTGTAGTCCGTCGCGACCCCGGGGTACGGGAGCGTCGCGACGTCGACCGGAGCGATCCTCCCGTCCGACCGCACCCGTATCCCCCGCCCCGTCGCCTCGAGCTCGAGGCCCATCGAGGTCAGCTTCGCGAGGAGCATCTCCATGTGGTCGTCTCGCGCCCCGAGCACGTGGACGTCGCCGCCGGCGAGCCCGACGGCGGCGAGGAACGTCGCCGCCTCGACCCGGTCCGCCACGACGGCGTGCTCCGCGGGGTGGAGGTCCTCGACGCCCTCGACCTCGATGCGCGACGTGCCCGCCCCCGAGATGCGCGCCCCCATCGCGCCGAGCAGCGCCGCGAGGTCCTGGACCTCCGGCTCGCACGCGGCGTTCTCGATGACCGTCGTCCCCTTCGCGAGCGTCGCCGCCATGAGCACGTTGTCGGTCGCCGTGTGGCTCGGGTACTCGAGCAGGACGCGGGCCCCGACGAGGCGGTCGCAACGGCCCTCCACGTAGCCGTGCTCGGTCCCGAACTCCGCGCCGAGCGCCTCGAGGGCGTGCAGGTGCATGTCGATCGGCCGGTGCCCGAAGTCGTCGCCGCCCGGGAGCGACACCCTTGCGACACCGTGGCGCGCGAGGAGGGGGCCGAGCACCACGAACGAGGCCCGCATCCTCTCGACGAGCTCGTACGGGGCGATCGGGGTGCACCGCCCGGGAACGGTCACGAGGACCGCGGAGCCGCCCGGCTCACCCGTGTCCTGTCGCACGACGGTCGCCCCGATCGCGCCGAGCACGTCGGACATGACCTCGACGTCCGCGATCCGCGGAACGCCCACGAGACGCGTCGTCCCTTCGGTGAGCAGGCACGCGGCCATCAGCTTGAGGGCCGCGTTCTTCGCCCCCTGGACGCGTAGCTCGCCGGAGAGCGGGCCGCCCGAGCGCACGACGAAACGGTCCACGGCGAGACTGTAGTTCCGCGACCGGACGCGGCCGCCGCGGGAGCGGGCGCGCCGCACCGCCCGCCTACTAGCGTCACGGAGGTGTCCGAGCCCCGAGTCGCCCCCGACCGGAACCTCGCGATGGAGCTCGTCCGGGTCACCGAGGCGGCGGCGATCGCCGCGAGCCGGTGGATGGGGCGAGGCGACAAGAACGGGGCCGACGCTGCCGCGGTCGACGCGATGCGCCACGTCCTTGCGACCGTCCCGATGGACGGGATCGTCGTCATCGGCGAGGGCGAGAAGGACGAGGCGCCGATGCTCTTCAACGGGGAGCGGATCGGAGGAGGGAGCCCGCCCGAGGTCGACGTCGCCGTCGACCCGATCGACGGGACGCGGCCGACCGCGCTCGGCCGCGGCGGCGCGCTGTCCGTGATCGCGCTCGCGGAGCGCGGTGCGATGTTCGACCCGGGACCGTGCGTGTACATGCGCAAGATCGCCGTCGGCCCCGAGGCGAAGGGGAAGGTCTCGCTCGACCTCTCCCCCGCGGAGAACCTGCGCGAGATCGCCCGGGCCAAGAGGACCTCCGTCGCTGACCTCACGGCGATCGTGCTCGAGCGCCCCCGTCACGACGAGCTCATCGACGAGATCCGCTCCGCAGGGGCTCGGATCCGCCTCATCACCGACGGGGACGTCGCGGGGGCGATCTCGACGGCCTGGAGCGACTCGGGCGCCGACGTGCTGTTCGGCGTCGGCGGGACTCCGGAGGGCGTCATCGCGGCAGCCGCCCTCAAGGCCATGGGCGGCGAGATCCTCGGGCGGCTCTGGCCGCGCTCGGACGAGGAGCGCTCCGCGACGCTCGCCGCCGGCTACGACCTCGGGGCCGTGCTCACGACGGACGACCTCGTCCGGGGGGACAACTGCTTCTTCTCCGCGACCGGGATCACCGACGGCGAGCTCCTCCGCGGCGTCCGCTACGACGGGTCGGGGTCGACGACCCACTCGCTCGTCATGCGCTCGCGGACCGGGACGGTCCGCGTCGTCGAGGCACGCCACCGGCTCGAGAAGCTCCGACAGTTCCAGCTCCTCGGCTCCGTCTGAGACGTCGGTCCGCACGTCCGGCCCGGTCCGCCGGCGCCCGCACGGCGAGCCCGGGCGTGTCGGCCGGGACGCTCGCTCACGTCGTCGACGCCGCCGGGGGGGCAGCGGGAGGCTCGGGCACGACGTCGCGCGTGCGGCGTGGCCGGCCGACGTGGTAGCCGACGGGGAAGAGCTGCACGCGCAGCCTCGAGGTCGCGGTGCCCCAGAGCCCGCGCGGCGCCCAGATCGCGATGGCGACGGCGAGGGACCCGAAGATGATGAGGTACCACGCACCGTCGTGCGCGAGGTTCTGCTGGAGCAGGAAGAACACGATGGTCCCGAGCACCGGGCCCTCGATGGTCCCGATCCCCCCGATCATCGTGACGAAGATCATCTCGGCGGACCACTGCACGCCGAACACGGACGCGGGCTGCACGTTTAGCTGGCTCACGGCGAGGAGCGCTCCGGCCGCGCCGCAGCCGAGCGCCGCGACGAGGTACACGATTCGCCGGGCCGTCGCGACCCGTGCGCCCGCGCTCCGCGCGCCGACCTCGTTGTCGCGCACCGCCGCGAGCACGAGCCCGAGCCTGCTGCGCAAGAGCGCGTAGGCGAGCCCGACGGCGACGACGACGACCGCGAGGGCCGCCCAGTAGGTGACCTCCTCGAACGCCCTCGGACCGAGGCTCGACATCCCGGGGACGGTCTTGCCCGTGCCTCCCCCGATCGAGCTGTTCGAGCTGATCACGAGCGACGCCGCGTCCGCGACGACCCAGGTCGCGATCGCGAAGTACCCGCCCCGGAGGCGGAACACGAGCAGCGAGATCGGGAGCGAGATCGCCGCGCACATCACCGCCGCGACCGGAATGGCCGCGACGGGGTTGAACCCGGCGTCTGCGAGGACGAGCACGCCGTACGCGCCGAGCCCGACGAACGCCTGCTGTCCGATCGAGACCATGCCCGCGTACCCGGCGAGCAGGTTCCACATCGTCGCCATGGTGAGCAGGACGAAGAAGTTCAGGAGGATCGAGGTGTCCGCCTGCGACACGAGGTACGGCATGAACGCGAGGAGGGCCACGACCGCGACCCACAGCGCCCCGAGCCCGGTCGTCGAGCGCGCGCCGCGCGTGACGCCCCGCGCCGCCGCGCCCTTGCTACCGAGCTCCGCTCCCGCCGGGGCGCTCACGGGGCGGTCCTCAGGCCGAACAGACCTCTCGGACGGACCGCGAGCACCGCGAGGAACACGACGTGCCCCGCGAGCACCTGGTAGGCGGGGTTTATCTGGGCGCCAATCTGCTGGGCGACGCCGAGGACGATCCCGCCGACGAGGGTCCCCCACAGGGACCCGATCCCGCCGATCACGACGGACTCGAACGCGAACAGCAGGTTCGCCGGTCCCGTGGTCGGCGCGAACTCCGTGTACATCCCGTTCGCGATCCCCGCGAGCGCGACCGTCGCGAAGGCGATCGCAGCAGCTATCCCGAATATGTGCCTGTAGTTCACCCCGACGAGCTGCGCCGCCTCCGTGTCGTCGGCCACCGCGCGCACGAGCCTTCCCGTGCTCGTGCGCGAGAGGAACAGCTGGAGCGCTCCGAGCACGACGACGGCGACCCCGAGCACCACGAGCGAGAGGTACGAGAGCGAGATCGTGGACGTCGGGTTGAACGAGTAGGCGATGAGCGAGCCGATGTTGAGGGACTGCCCGTTCGAGCTGAACGCCTCGAGTAGCGCGTTCTCCGCCACCACCGAGAGCCCGAACGTCACGAGCAGGGTCGTGAAGGGATCCCGGTCGAGGCTCGCCTGGAGGAGCGTCCTCTGGAGGACGTACCCGCCGATCGCGAATATCGGCACCACGACGAGGAAGGACCACACGACGGGCAGGTGGGTCTCGGGCACGAGGAGGACCGCGACGTACCCGGCGATGACCGCCAGGTCCCCGTGGGCGAGGTTGATGATCCCCATGACCCCGAACAGAAGAGACAGCCCGCACGCGAACAGCGCGTAGTAGCCACCGGTCATTATCCCCTGGATGACTGCGTTCACCCAGCTCACACGCGTGCCACCTCGCTCATCGGGGCTCGGGCTCCTGCTCGTGCGCGACGCCGAAGTACGCCGCCTCGATCCGGGGACGCGTGAGCTCGGCAGGCGTCCCCGTGAGGGTCGTGCTCCCCTCGAGAAGGCACTGCACCCGGGTCGCGACCCGGACGGCCTGGCCGACGTCCTGCTCGACGAGGAGCACCGTGACCCCCGCGGCCGTGAGCTCGGGGAGGAGCGCGTAGATCCGCTGGACCACGACGGGCGCGAGCCCGAGCGACAGCTCGTCGAGGAGCAGCACCCGGGGGTTCGCGACGAGGGCGCGGCCGATCGCGACGGCCTGCTGCTCCCCGCCGGAGAGCTGTGCGGCGCGCTGGCGCCGGCGCGCCGCCATCCACTCGAACAGCTCGTACACGCGAGCCACGTCGAACGGCCCGCGTCGGGCGCGGTAGGCGCCGACGAGGAGGTTCTCCTCGACCGTCAGAGACGGGAAGAGCCGCCGGCCCTCGGGGACGAGCGCGATCCCCGCCTTCAGACGGGCGTCGGGCCGAGCGTGGGTGAGGTCCTCCCCGTCGAGCACGACGCGCCCCGAGGTCGCCCGGTGGAGCCCGACGATCGTCCGGAGGAGGGTCGACTTCCCGGCGCCGTTCGCCCCGATGATCGCGAACGTCTCGCCCGTGCGCACCGAGAGGCTCACCTCCCGGACGGCACAGAGCTGCCCGTGGTGGACGGTCAGCCGGTCCACCTCGAGGAGCGCCGGGGCGGCGCTCACGTGACGCTCTCGCCGACCGCCGCGTCGGTCCCGAGGTAGACCTCGCGCACCCTCGGGCTCGCGAGCACCTCGCGGGGGTCGCCGTCGCCGATCACCTCTCCCCCCGCGAGGCAGAGCAGCCGGTCGACGGTGGCGAGGAGCGCGCGCACGACGTGCTCGATCCAGATGACCGCCACACCCCGCTCGTTCGCCTCGCGGACGACGGACACGAGCTCGCCGACCTCGAGGTCCGTGAGCCCCCCGGCGACCTCGTCGAGAAGCAGCAGCCGCGGCTGGGTCGCGAGGGCGCGCGCGAGCTCGAGCCGCTTGCGCGCGAGGAGGCCGAGCGACCCGGCGAGCCGGTTCGCGTCGGGCGCGAGCCCCGTCGAGTCGAGCGCGGCGAGCGCGTGCGCGTAGCTCTCCGGACCGCGCGCACGCGCCCCTTGCTGCGCGGCCAGGAGCACGTTCTCGAACACGGTCATCTTGTCGAACGGACGCGGCACCTGGTAGGTGCGCCCGATCCCGAGGCGGCAGCGTGCGGCCGGGTCGAGACGGCTCACGACCCGGCCGTCGAGGAGCACGTCGCCCGCGTCGGGCCGGACGTCGCCGGAGACGACGCCGAAGAGCGTCGTCTTCCCGGCTCCGTTCGGTCCGACGATGCCGACCGCCGCACCGGGCTCGACCGCGAAGGAGACGTCCTCGGCGATGGTGACCTGGCCGAACCGCTTCTTCACGTGGACGAGCTCGAGCAGGGGCGCCACGGCGCTCCTACGGGTTCGTGGGCTCGAGGTCCCCGTTGATCGGGACCGACTTGTTGAGCGAGTTGTCCACGACGAAGGGCTCCCAGGGGAACTTCCGTCCGAAGGTGGTCTTTCCCGGCTTCCACTGGATCCCGACCGGGTAGATGATGCCGACGCCCGCCGCCGGCCCCTTCGCGAAGTCGATCGGGCCGCACATCCCCTCGTAGTGGAGCGTGTGGATCGCGTGGGCGACCTCCGCCTTGTCGTGCGGGTCGCTCACGTTCTGCAGCGCCGCGGCGACGACCTCGAACAGCGAGTACGCCGAGCCCATCGACTGGACCCACTCGCGCCCCGTCTTGGTCTCGTAGTCGATGGCGAACTGCTTCGCCGTCTCCCCGGTGAGCGAGGACTTGTAGGGCGAGTAGGGCGTCCACCACGCGTCCGTCGCGATGTTGTTCACGAGGCTCCCGAGCGCGACGACGTCGCTCGGGAAGAGGAGCACCTTCGCGACCGTCGCGAGCTTCGGCTTGAACCCCTCCTGGACGGCCTGCTTCCAGAACGTGTTGAAGTCCGGCGGGAGCGGGGCGTTCACGAAGAACTCGCACCCCGCGGACTTGAACTTCTCGATCATCGAGCTGTAGTTCGTGGTCCCGTCGGTGTAGGCCCCGCCGTCGACCTCCTTGTAGCCGAACGCCGCCGGGTACGGAGGCCACGCGGCCCGGAAGGCGTTGCCGTCGGCGTCGTTCGGGAACATCGCCGCGTAGATCTTCGCGGCGTGCGTCCTCGCCTCGATCCGGTTCCACATGGGAAGGAACGTGCCCCCGAACTCCTTCAGGCCGAAGAAGAACACAGAGGAGTACGGGAAGTTCTTCGTCGGCGACACGGGGTCGCCCCCGAGGCCCGCGTACCAGGACTCCCACGGGACGACCGTCGCGAGGTTCGGGACGTGGAGCTGCTCGCAGGTGGAGGCGACCGGGTTCGTCGTCTCGGGGGCCGAGCTCGTCACGACGACGTCCACCTTGTCCTGCAGCACGAGCTGCTGCGCGACCTGGGCGGCGCGGTTCGGGTCCGACTGGCTGTCGACGACCGTGACCTCGAGCCGGTAGGTCTTCCCCCCGATCTTCATGCCCTTCGCGTAGGGGGCGGTGGAGCGGACCTTGTCGAGGACGAAGATGTCCGACTGGGAGAAGTCCGCGAGCGCCCCCGTCTCGGGCGTGACGTAACCGATCTTCACGACGTTCCCGCCGGCCGCCTGGCCGCGCTCGAGGTGCCCGATCGTCCTGCGGGCCGTGAGCTCCGGGCGCACGACCCTCCCGGCGCCGACCGCGAGCGCGCCGGCGCCGAACGTCTTCAGCACGGACCTCCGGCTGACCCCGCCCGGTGCCACGCCCTCGCCCGGCTCGGGTCTCGGCGTGCTCTCCATGTCTTCCATGTATCCCCCCTGTGGTCGTGGCGCACCGCCCCGTGGGGCGGCGCCGGTCGCTCTCTGGTCGGTTGTCGGCAGTGACATGGCAGCTCGCGTCCGGAGCGACCCGGAGCGCCGGGACGGCCCGCCCTCAGGCCTCGCCTGCCCCTGCGGCTCCATCCCCGCCGCGGGAGCCGACCGGAGCACCGGACGCCGACCGACGATATGTTCGCTCTGCGAACGCAGTTTCGTATCTCGAACTCATCGTCGCGGAGCGGGCCGTCGGTGTCAAGGCGGCTGCGACCCCGCGCCCGACGCTCACAGGCCCGCGAGGTCCACGTAGTTCTCGGCGAGGCTCCGGGAGGCGGCGAGCGAGCTCGTCGCGTACCGGAGCCTCGACAGGGCGAGCGCGGCACCGAAGTCGTCCCCGGCGAGCGGGTGGAGCATCGTCGTCATGTAGGTGGAGAACTCCTGCGCGCGCCACACGCGCCGGAGGCAGTCGTCGGAGTACGACGAGAGACGTGCCTCGTCGCCCGTGCGGAACCAGGCCGTGAGCGCCGCCGCGAGCGTGCGGACGTCCGCGACCGCGAGGTTCATCCCCTTCGCACCCGTCGGGGGGACGATGTGCGCGGAGTCGCCGGCGAGGAACACCCTCCTCCACTGCATGGGCTCGACGACGAAGCTCTTCATCGCCGTGATGCCCTTCTCGGTGACGGGCCCGGACTCGAGAGCCCACCCGTCACTCGTCGTGAACCGTGTCGCGAGCTCCTCCCAGATCCGGTCGTCGGGCCATTCGGCGACGTCCTCCTCCGGACCGACCTGGAGGTAGAGGCGGCTCACCTCGTGCGAGCGCATCGAGTGCATCGCGAACCCACGCTCGTGGCGGCAGTACACGAGCTCGTCGGTCGACGGGGCCACCGACGCGAGGATCCCGAGCCACGCGAACGGGTGCGTGTGGTCGAGCGCGCGGAGCGTCCCGGCCGGGGCCGCGGCGCGCGTCACACCGTGGAACCCGTCGCATCCGGCGACCATGTCGCACTCGAGGACCTCGTCGCGCCCGTCCACCCGGTAGGCGATCGTCGCGGTGCTCGGGGAGCTCGTGTCGACTCCCGTGCACGCGGCGTCGAACAGCACGGCCCCCCCCGTCGCGAGGCGCGCCGCGATGAGGTCCTTCACGACCTCCTGCTGGCCGTAGACGGTGATCGAGCGCCCGTCCGCGAGGTCGCTCAGCGGGACGCGATGGCGCTCGCGGTCGAACCGGAGCTCGATCCCGTGGTGGACGAGCCCCTCCGCGCGAAGGCGCTCCCCGACCCCGCTCGCGACGAGCAGCTCGGTCACGCCGTGCTCGAGCACGCCCGCCCGCACGCGGTGCTCCACGTAGTCGCGGCTCCTGCTCTCGAGCACGACGGACTCGATTCCCTCTAGGTGGAGCAGGTGGGAGAGGAGCAGGCCGGCAGGGCCCGCCCCGACGATCCCCACCTGGGTCCTGGTCGTCGTCATGGAGCGGTCAACCCCTCTCGTCGAGCTCGCGCTCGAGGTCGGCGAGCACCGTGTAGCAGCTGAGCACGTCGCGCACCGACGAGCTCGGGGCGCGTCCCTCGCGCATCGCGGTCACGAACTCCCTGTCCTGCAGCTCGATCCCGTCCGTCGAGACGTCGACGCCGGACACGTCGACGACCTCGTCACGGCCGGTGCGGAGCTCGTCGTAGCGCGCGACGTAGGTCCCCTCGTCGCAGATGTACCGGAAGAAGGTCCCGAGAGGGCCGTCGTTGTTGAAGCTGAGCGACAGCGTGCAGATCTGGCCGCTCGCCGTCGCTAGCTGGACGGACATGTCCATCGCGATCCCGAGCTCGGGGTGCACGGGTCCCGCGAGCGCGTGCGCGACGGACACGGGCTCGCCCGCCTGGTAGGCGAACAGGTCGACCGTGTGGGCCGCGTGGTGCCAGAGGAGGTGGTCCGTCCAGCTCCGCGGCTGGCCGAGCGCGTTCGCGTTCGTCCGGCGGAAGAAGTAGGTCTGGACGTCCATCTGGAGGACGCGGAGCTCTCCCGCGACGACCCGGCGGTGGACCCACTGGTGCGACGGGTTGAACCGGCGGGTGTGCCCGACCATGCACACGCGGCCGCTCTCGTCGGCGACCCGTGCGACCTCGAGGGCGTCCGCGAGAGAGTCGGCGAGAGGGATCTCCACCTGCACGTGCTTCCCGGCGCGCATCGTCGCGATCGCCTGCGCGGCGTGCTGCTGGGTCGGGGTGCACAAGATCACGGCGTCCACGTCGTCGCGAGCGAGCACCTCGGACAGGTCCGTCGTCGCGTGCGCGACGCCGTAGGTCCTCGCCACCTCCTCGGCCTGCTCCGCGCGGCGGCTCACGACGGAGACGACCTCGACGCCGTCGATCCGCGCGAGGGCGTCGAGGTGCTTCGTGCCGAAGGCGCCGGCCCCGGCGAGTGCGATGCGCATCAGTCCTCCTCGGGATCCTCTCCCGGGCGCGGGCGCGCCCGGGACCTCGCGCGCGGGCGTCCGCGCGCCGACCGTCCGCTACCCGACCGGCTCGAGAACGACGTGGCCGACGGCCGTGTTCGACGCGGGGACGTGGTAGAAGCGCCGCAGCTCGCGCACGTCCGGCCCGAGCGCGCCGCGCATGATGAGCCACATCACGAGCTCGATCCCCTCGGAGCCCGCCTCGCGCAGGTACTCGATGTGCGGGATCCTCCGGAGCCCCTCGGGGTCCGAGACGAGCCGGTCGAGGAACGCGCCGTCGAACTCGCGGTTGATGAGCCCGGCGCGTGGGCCCTGCAGCTGGTGGCTCATCCCGCCGGTCCCCCACACGTGCACGTCGAGGTCCTCGGGGAAGCTCGCGACGGCGCGCGCGATCGCCTCCCCGAGCGCGTAGCAGCGGTTGCCCGTCGGAGGCGGGTACTGGACGACGTTCACCGCGACGGGCACGACGCGCACGGGCCACGCCTCGGGCTGGCCGAACAGGAGGGACATCGGCACCGTGAGCCCGTGGTCGACGTCCATCTTGTTGATCACGGTCAGGTCGAACTCGTCGAGGATCACGGACTGTGCGATGTGGCACGCGAGGTCCGGGTGCCCCTCGACGGGGGGGACCGGCCGCGGACCGAACCCCTCGTCCGCGGGCTCGAACGTCTCCGCGCACCCGATCGCGAACGTCGGGATGACCTCGAGCGAGAACGCCGAGGCGTGGTCGTTGTAGACGAGGACGACGACGTCCGGTGGCGACGCGGCGATCCATCTCCGCGCCCACTCGTACCCGGCGAGCACCGGGCGCCAGTAGTCGTCTCCCGAGCGCCCGAGGTCGATCGCGGCCCCGATCGCCGGCACGTGGCTCGTCGCGACGCCCGCGGTGATCCGTGCCACGGTCAGCGCCCCTCTCGGATCGACCGCATCCCCTCGGGGGAGCGACCGCCCGCACGCATCATCCCCGCGTACTCCTCCGCCGTCATCCCGGTCATGGACCCCGCCGCCTCCTGGAAGCTCTTCCCGTCGGTCGCGAAGATCTTGGCGAGGAAGTAGATGTTCCCCCCGAGAGAGATCGCCGCGTTGTAGTCGCGCGCGAGCACCGCCTGCTTCTGGGCCTCGGACATCGGCCACTCGTCGAGGTACGAGCGCTCGTCCGCCTTGAAACGGGCCCGGTTCGCCTCCTTCATGAGGCTCATGCAGAACTGGTTCAGGTAGTAGCCCTGACGCGAGCGACGGGCGGTGAACACCGTCGTGCCCGGGATGTCGTCCAGGTCGGAGCTGTCGGTCACGGGGTCCCCCAGTACAGGCGGCTCGGGTTCGACACGAGGAGACGCTCGCGCCGGTCGTCGGTCGTCGCGACGCGCGGCACGAAGTCGACGAGCGCCCCGTCGTCGGGCATGTGCCCCGTGAGGTTCGGGTGGGGCCAGTCGGTGCCCCACAGGACGCGGTCGGGGAAGCTCTCGACGACCCGTCGGGCGAAGGGCACGACGTCGTCGTATCCCGGCGGTCCGGAGGCCGAGATCCTCTCGGGGCAGGTCACCTTCGACCACACGTTCTCGTGCTCGGCCATGAGCCGGAGGAACGGCGCGAACTCGGGCCCGTCGACGTCCTTCGTCACGTCCGGGCGCCCCATGTGGTCGACGACGACCTCGGTCGGGAGCGACGTGAACAGCTCCCACCGCTGCTCGAGCTCCGCCGCCTCGAAGTACACGACGACGTGCCACCCGAGCGCGGCGACCCGCTCGACGAGCGCCCGGTAGTACGCGTCGGGCTTCGGGTCGACGAGGCGCCTCACGAAGTTGAAGCGCACGCCTCGGACACCCGCCTCGTGCATCTCGGCGAGCGCGGAGTCGCTCACGTCCGGGCGGACGGTCGCGACCCCGCGCGCCCGGCCCTCGGAGTGGCGCAGGGCGTCGAGCATCGCCGAGTTGTCCGCCCCGTGGCACGTCGCCTGGACGACGACGTTCCTGTCCACCCCGAGGTGGTCCCGGAGCGCGAACAGCTCCTCTCGGCCCGCGTCGCACGGCGTGTACTTGCGCTCGGGCGCGAACGGGAAGACGTCGCCCGGCCCGAACACGTGGCAGTGCGCGTCGACCGTCCCGGGAGGGAGCGCGAACGTCGGCCTCGAGGGGCTCGGGTCGTAGGCGAGCCACCCCGGGTCCGCGGCGAACCGCTCCACCTCAGCGCCCCCTCGACCGGAGGAGCGAGTCGAGCCGGGGGTAGACGCGCCGGGCGTTCCCCTCGAGGACGGCGGCGCGCACGGGCTCGTCGAGCCCGAGGGCGTCCACGTAGCGCAGCGTGTCGTCGAAGTGGTGCCCCGTCTCCGGGTCGACCCCCCGCACGGCGCCGAGCATCTCGGAGCCGAACAGGATGCTCGCGGGGTCGACGACCCGGAACAGGAGGTCGATCCCCGGCTGGTGGTAGACGCACGTGTCGAAGGACACGTTCCCCATGACGTGCTCGGCCGGCGGCGGCTTCCCGAGCATGTCCGACAGGCCCCGGTAGCGCCCCCAGTGGTAGGGGGCGGCGCCTCCTCCGTGGGGGATCACGAACCGCAGGCTCGGGAAGTCCGCGAAGAGGTCGCCTTCGAGGAACTGCATGAACGCGGTCGTGTCCGCGTTGATGTAGTGGGCCCCGGTCGCGTGGAAGCTCGGGTTGCAGCTCCCCGAGACGTGGACCATCGCGGGCACGTCGAGCTCGACCATCTTCTCGTACAGCGGGTACCACGAGCGGTCCGTGAGAGGCGGTGCGGTCCAGCGCCCGCCGCTCGGGTCGGGATTGAGGTTGCACCCGACGAACCCGAGCTCGAGCACGCACCTCTCGAGCTCGGCGACCGACCGCACGGCGGCGACGCCGGGCGACTGCGGAAGCTGGCACACCCCGGCGAAGCTCTCCGGGAACAGGCCCACGACACGGGCGACGAGGTCGTTGCACGCCCGCGCCCACGCCTCGCTCACGTGCTCGTCCCCCCGGTGGTGGGCCATCGCGGAGGCGCGCGGGGAGAAGAGCGTCATGTCCGCGCCGCGCTCGGCGAGGAGCCGGAGCTGGTTCGCCTCGATCGTCTCGCGGATCTCGTCGTCGGAGATCCGCGGGTACGGCGGCGGGGACACTCCGGACTCGTACGACGCGACCTGCTGCTCGCGCCACCGGCTGTGGGGCTCCGGGGCCGTCGTGTAGTGCCCGTGGCAGTCGACGATCACGGCCCCTCCCACGCCCCGCCGGGGACGAGGACCTCCCCGCGCATGAGCAGGCGTGCCGTCCGGAGGAGCGCGGCGCGACGGACCCGCACGTCCTGGCCGTCCACCTCGACGTCCATCTCGACGGTGAAGAACCCCGTCGGGTGCTCGACGTCGAGGAGCTCCCGCCCGGAGCGTGCGACCGCTCCCGCGACCTCGGCCGCGACGGACCCGGGGACGAGGCAGGCCGTCGCGACGGAGACCGCCCCGAAGACCCCGATGGCCTCGTGGACGCGGTGCGGGATGAACGTGCGCGTCGACACGACCCCTCCGTGCCTCGGCGGCGCGAGGAGGCTCACCTTCGGGACGGTCTTCGCCGAGACGTCCCCGAGGCCCATGGTCGGGCCGGCCGCGAGCCGGACAGACTCGACGAGCTCTCGTACCGACGCGTCCGACTCGATCGTCGCGGGGTCCTCGTACCCGGTTATCCCGGCGTCCGCCGCCTTCATGCACACGACCGGCATCCCGTTGTCCACGCAGGTGACCCGAACGCCCGACACGACGTCCGAGGGGCGCCCGGTCGGGAGGAGCGCTCCGCAGGAGGAGCCCGCGACGTCGAGGAACTCGAGCGGGACCGGTGCGTGCGTGCCGGGGACGCCGTCGATCCGCGCGTCCCCGTCGTAGCGGACCTGGCCTCCCGGGGTCTCGACCATCGCGACCGCGACGCTCCGGGTGTTCTCCATGTAGATCCGGACGCTCGTCGCACCGTCCGCTGCGTCGACCATCCCCTCCTCGATCGCGAACGGTCCGACGCCGGCGAGCAGGTTCCCGCAGCTCTGGCTGTCCGACACCTCCGCGCGGTCGGGCCACACCTGGAGGAACAGGTAGTCCACGTCCGCGCCGGGGCGCGTCGACCGCGACACGACCGCGACCTTGGAGGTGAGCGGGTGGGCGCCGCCCATCCCGTCGATCTCCCGGGGGTCCGGCGAGCCCATCGCGGCGAGCAGCACCGCGTCGCGGGTCGCCCGGTCCCCCGGGAGGTCCTCGGCACGGAAGTACAGGCCCTTGGAGGTCCCGCCGCGCATCACCGAGCAGCGGACGGCCCGCTGGGCGGTCACGTTCCCGGCTGGTCGACGCCGGTGCGCTCGACGCCGGTGTGCTCGACATAGGTGAGCCCCCGCGCCGCGAGCTCCTCCCTCATCGCGTACACGTCGAGCCCGAGCTCGCCCGCGGCGAGCCGCGCCCGAGTCGCCGCCTCCTTCTTCTCGCGTGCGAGCGAGCGCTCGAGCACCGCCTCGGCGTCCTCGCGTCGCACGACCACGACCCCGTCGTCGTCGCCGACGACGACGTCCCCGGGTCGCACGAGCGCACCCGCGCACACGACGGGGGTCTGAACGTCGCCGGGCGTCTGCTTCACGGTCCCCTGCGCGGACACCGCGCGGGACCACACGGGGAACCCGAGGCGCGTGAGGTCCGCGACGTCCCGCACGCCCGCGTCGATGACGAGCCCCCGCACGCCGCGTGCGAGGACGCTCGTCGCGAGGAGCTCCCCGAAGTACCCGTCCTCGCACGTGCTCGTCGGCGTCACGACGAGCACGTCCCCCGGTCGGGCGACCTCGACCGCGACGTGGATCGACCAGTTGTCGCCCGGAGCGACCTCGCACGTGAGCGCCGTCCCCGCGACCCGCACGGGCCGGTAGATCGGACGGAGACGCGGCGCGAGGAGGCCGGTCCGGCCCTGGGCCTCGTGGATCGTCGCGACCCCGATCTCGCCGAGCCGGTCGACGATCCCGAGGTCCGTTCGTGGAGTGTTTCGGACGACGACGGCCATATGAGCTCTCCCGGGCACCCGGCTCCCGCGGCCCGGCGATCCGCGCCGGCCGCGGGCCTCGAGGCCGCGCAGGATCCGGCTCCGGACACGCTGTCCGCATACCGCACGGCTGTTTGTATCGTGAACCCGATCGTGCAGCACGCCGCGGCGCGTGTCAAGCCGGGGCGGCCCGGTGGACGGCCGACGAGCCGCGGCCGGCGACCCGCCGGTCAGCTCCCCGCGCGCTGCTTCTCGATCATCCGTCGCGCGGCGAGCGCTCCCGAGTCGATCCGAACGCTCAGCTCTCGCACGCCGGGACCGCGCTCCTCGGCCGCCACGACGAGCTCGAGGACCTCGAGCGCGTCGACGTCCTGCTGGACGATCGTCCGCTGCATCGCGTCGAGGAAGCCCGTGACCTCCTCGTCGCCGAGCGCGAAGTCCCGCGCGACGGCCCAGAAGTCGAGCGTGGAGCCCTCGGTCTCCGGGGTGATCGCGTAGAGGATCTTCATGTGCGCGGCCCCGTCGTCCGATCCGCCGGGCAGCGGCTCCTGCCCTGCAGGGGCGACTCGCGAGTCGAGCCGGTAGAAGCCGAGCGGGCGGTACTCGATGTCCTGCCACCGGTCGATCGGCGTGCTCAGCCCCGTCGACCGGGCGTAGAACTCGGGGATCTGCGCGCCGCGCATCCGCCTGCTCACGCGTACGACCCCGCCCGGTTCGTCGACCTCGGTCGTGATCGGGGTGGACGCGACCTCGGGCGTGCCGATGTAGCCCGCGTGCAGGTACGTCTCGTGCGACAGGTCGAGCAGGTTGTCGACGAGGAGCGAGTAGCGGCACGCGATCCGCGCGACGTCGCCGATCGCAGCCCACCCGGGGTCGTCGAGCCAGTGCGTGTCGGGCACGTCGCGAGCGTCCGCGTTCTCCGGGTCGCCGACGAACAGCCACACCCACCCCGAGCTCTCGAGCACCGGGTAGGAGCGAACGCGCGCCGCGCTCGGCACCCGGCTCTGGCCGGGCACCGACACGCACGTGCCCGAGCAGTCGTAGGTGAGCCCGTGGTAGCCGCACTGCACGACGTCGCCCACGAGGCTCCCGAGCGAGAGCGGGTAGCGGCGGTGCGCGCACCGGTCGCCGAGCGCCACGACGCGGCCGTCCGTCGCGCGGAAAAGGACGACTGGCTCGCCGCAGACCGTCCGCGCGGAGAGGCCACGTCCCACGTCGCGGCTCCACGCCACGACGTACCACTGGTCCTGCGGGTACGGGTGCACCGCGTCCCCCTTCCTCACGCGACCCGGTCGTGCGGGCCGCGCGGCCCCACGGGGCGCGCTCCGCCGTCCGAACGCCCGCGTGGATCATCTGCACACTGACGACCTCGGCAGAGTGCGCCGACGGGCGGGAGAAGTCAACCGCTCGGCATGCCGGCCCCGCTCCGACGCCTCCGGGCTCCCCTCTCTGCTTCGGAGCCCGCGGGACGAGGGCCCGCCCGGCCGCGCGCGCCCGCTCGTCGCGGTGCGTGCCATTCGATCTGTATACGGAGCGGATGTCGCGCCATCCGCGCGCCACGCGACCGCCGAAGCGGCCGTGGGTCGGCCGTGCGCCGGCCGGGGACGGCGGATCCGGGGACATAATGGCTCCGTGCCCCGATCCGCCTCCGGGCCCGACCCCACGCGAGCGCCGAGACGGCGACCGGGCGCGGTCCGTCCGGTCGACCTCATGGACCACCCCGGGCACCTCGCACGCCGCCTCCAGCAGGCGAGCTACACGCTCTGGGCGGCGATGGTGTCCGACGAGGTCACCGCGCCGCAGTTCGTCGTGCTCAACGTCCTCTGCACGACGCCGCACATCGACCAGAGGACCCTCGGCGAACGTGCCTCGCTCGACCGCTCCACGGTCGCGGACGTCGTCGCGCGGCTCGTCCGCCGCGGCCTCGTCGAACGGGTGCGCGACACGGTCGACCGGAGGCGCAACGTGCTCGCGCTCACCGGCGCGGGCCGGGCGGTGCTCGGACAGGTCGCGGAGCGCACGACCGCGATGAACCGAGCGCTGCTCGCACCGCTCGCGCGCGACGAGCAGGACCAGTTCCTCGCCCTCATGAGACGTCTCGTCGAGGGCGGCGAGCGGCTCCGCCCGCGACCCTGACCCGGGAGGCTCTCGGGGGCCGCGCCCGTGGCCGCGCCCTTGACAGCGTCGTCCGTCCCGACGAGCATGGGCGTGTTCGAGCTGCGACACCTTGTTCGCAGGGCGAACCAGGTGGGCCGGGCATGGGCTCGCCCGTCGCAGCGCCCGTCGCGCGAGCGAGAAAGGGGACACCGACGTGAGCCTGCTCGACCCCGCGGTGTGGAGTGGCCGGCTGTTCGTGGACGGGTGGGAGAGCGGAGGCGCCGGGGAGTACCCGGTCGTCGAGCCCGCCACCGGCGCAAGCCTCGGAACGATCGGAGCCGCGAGCGTGGACGACGTCCGTCGGGCCGCGGAACGGGCGTCCGACGCCCAACCCGCCTGGGCGGCGTCGCCGTTCGGCGAGCGGGCGCGCGTCCTACGGCGCGCGGCGGCGCTCTTCGGGGAGGCCTCCGAGGAGATCTCGGGCTGGCTCGTGCGCGAGGCCGGCTCGGTCCCGCCCAAGGCCGCCTTCGAGATCGCGTCCGCGGAGTCGATCTGCCACGAGGCGGCCGCGCTCGCGTCGCTCCCCTACGGCGAGGTGCTCCGGTCGGCACAGCCGCGGCTCAGCCTCGCCCGCCGGCTCCCCGTCGGCGTCGTCGGGGTCATCGCCCCGTTCAACGTGCCCATCGTCCTGTCGCTCCGTGCGGTCGCCCCCGCGCTCGCGCTCGGGAACGCGGTCGTGCTCAAGCCCGACCCGCGCACCGCGGTCTGCGGAGGGGTCGTGCTCGCACGCGTGCTCGAGGAGGCGGGCCTGCCCGCCGGGCTCCTCTCGGTCGTGCCCGGAGGAGCCGACGTCGGCGAGGCGCTCGTCGCGGACCGTCGGACACGGGTGATCGCGTTCACGGGCTCGACGCGCGCCGGGCGAGCGGTCGCGGCCGCGTGCGCCCGGCACCTGAAGCGTGCCCACCTCGAGCTCGGGGGCAACTCCGCGCTCGTCGTGCTCGACGACGTGGACCTCGAGCGCGCCGCGTCGGTCGGGGCGTGGGGGTCCTTCTTCCACCAGGGCCAGGTGTGCATGACGGCCGAGCGCCACCTCGTCGCGAGCTCGATCGCGGAGCAGTACACGAGCCTTCTCGCGAAGCACGCGGAGGCGCTCCCGGTCGGGGACCCCGCGACCGGTCAGGTCGCGCTCGGGCCGATCATCGACTCGGCACAGCGGGACAAGGTCCACTCGATCGTCACCGAGAGCGTCGCAGAGGGCGCCCGGCTCGTGACGGGCGGGACCTACGAGGGCCTCTTCTACCGGCCGACCGTCCTCGCGGACGTCCCGACGACCTCCCGGGCGTTCACGGAGGAGATCTTCGGGCCGGTCGCACCCGTCGTCGCCTTCGACAGCCTCGACGAGGCGGCGAGCCTCGCCGCCGACACCCCCTACGGGCTCTCCCTCGGGATCCTCACCCGGGACGTCTCGAAGGCGCTCGCGCTCGCGGAGCGCATCCCCTCGGGAGCGGTGCACGTCAACGACCAGACGATCAACGACGAGATGGTGAACCCCTTCGGCGGCATCGGCGACTCCGGGATCGGGAGGGTCGGCGGTCCCCAGGCGAACCTCGAGTCCTTCACCGAGGTCCAGTGGGTGACGATCCGGGGCGAGCTCCCGAGCTACCCCTTCTGACCGGGACCGGCGCGACCGCCGGGGCGCCGGGACGCCCGTCGGCGACGCGCGACGTCCGGGTGGGGCCGTGACCGAGATGCTCCGCCTCGACGAGGCGGTCGCGGCGCTCGTCGGCGACGGGGACTGCGTCGCGCTCGAGGGGTTCACGCACCTCATCCCCTTCGCGGCCGGTCACGAGATCGTCCGGCAGGGACGCCGCGACCTCACGCTCGCCCGGCTCACCCCGGACATCGTCGCGGACCAGCTCATCGGGATGGGGTGCGTCCGCCGGCTCGTGTTCTCCTGGGGGGGGAACCCGGGGGTCGGCTCGCTCCACCGGCTCCGCGACGCGCTCGAGCACGGGTGGCCTCACGCGCTCGACGTCGAGGAGCACAGCCACGCAGGGCTCGCGAACCGCTACGTGGCGGGCGCCGCCGGCGTCCCGTTCGCCGTGCTCCGCGGCTACGCGGGGACCGGGCTCCGGCCCGGTGTCACGAACGTCGCCGAGGTCACGTGCCCGTTCACCGGGGAGCGGCTCTCGGCGGTCGCCGCCTTGAACCCCGACGTCGCGGTCGTCCACGCGCAGCAGGCGGACCGAGAGGGAAACGTGCAGCTCTGGGGCATCACAGGAGTCCAGAAGGAGGCCGTCCTCGCGTCGCGTCGGTCCCTCGTCACGGTCGAGGAGGTCGTCGACGCTCTCGTGCCCCGCCCGGGGGCGACCGTGCTCCCGAGCTTCGTCGTGACCGCCGTGTGCGAGGTCCCCGGAGGGACGCACCCCTCGTACGCGACGGGGTACTCGGCGCGCGACGACGTCTTCTACGCGGCGTGGGACGCGATCCGCCGGGACCGCGACGCGTTCCTCTCCTGGATGGCCGCGAACGTGCTCGACCCGGCGGGTGCGCCGTGACCGCGGGACGGGCCGCACGACGCGAATCGCGCGGGGCGTCCTGC
>JAJZBW010000010.1 GCA_021798745.1 Actinomycetes bacterium | reverse complement strand
GGTACGGGGGCTCGGGCGCGCCGCTCACCGCGGTGACCGGTCGCGGGCGGTCGCGCCCGCGCCCGGGGCCGGGCGTGCCCCGTTGCGCTCGTAGACGAGGCGGAGCCCGTGGAGGGTGAGCCAGGGCTCGTAGTGGTCGACCACGCTCGTGTGGGGGGCGACGAGGGGAGCGAGGCCGCCCGTCGCGATGACGGTCGCTCCGCCGAGCTCCCCGCTCATGCGACGGCACAGCCCGTCGACGAGCGCCGCGTACCCGTAGACCGCTCCGGCCTGCATCGACTCGACGGTCGAGCGCCCGATCACGCTGGAGGGCGCCACGAGCTCGACGCGCCGTAGGGCCGCCGCGTGCTCGAAGAGCGCGCCCATCGAGATCTCGATGCCCGGGACGATCGCTCCTCCGAGGTACTCGCCCGCGGAGGAGATCGCGTCGAAGGTCGTCGCCGTGCCGAGGTCCACCACGATCGCCGGGCCCCCGTACAGGTCGACGGCGGCGACCGCGTTCACGACGCGGTCGGCGCCGACCTCGCGCGGGTCGTCGTAGAGCACGGGGATCCCCGTCCGCACTCCCGGCCCGACGACGACGAGCGGGACGGCGAACCAGCGCTCGGCCGTGAGCCGGAGCGCGGCGGTCACCGACGGGACCGACGAGCACACGACGATCCCGTCGACCGTCCCGACCGGCGCGACTCCCGCCGCGAACGACGAGGAGACGCCGCCGGGGACGACGATCCCCGCGAGGCGAAGGAGGTCGGACACGAGGAGGGCGTGCTCGTCCGCGGTCCGGTCCGCGACGGTCGCGATCCGCCAGTGGTGCACGAGCCCGTCGAGCTCGCCGCCCACCCGCCCCGGGGAGGGCGCGGGGAGGAGGTCGTCGAAGATCCCGACGACCGTCTGGGTGTTCCCGACGTCGAGGGCGAGGAGCATGGGGTACCTGTCTACCCGATCCCCGGGACGGCACCGCCTGCGTCGAGCTCGAGGTCGAGCCCGATGTCGAGGACCGGGGCAGAGTGGGTGAGCGCCCCCACGGACACGACGTCGGCCCCGGCTGCAGCGAAGCCCGCGACCGTCGTGAGGTCGACCCCCCCGGACGCCTCGACGAGCACCGCACCGGCGGCGCCGCGCGGGTGCGACCGGACGGTCGCGACCGCTCGGGCGACGTCCTCGGGGGACATGTTGTCGCAGAGCACGAGCGTCGCTCCCGCCTCGACCGCCTCGGCGACCTGGTCGAGGTGGTCGCACTCGACCTCGACCATCCGGCCGGGCCAGCGCGCGAGCGCGAGCGCGACGGCGTCGGCGATCGAGACCCCGCCGAGGTGGTTGTCCTTCACGAGCACCCCCTCGGAGAGGCTCCCCCGGTGGTTCGCGGCCCCTCCGGCGCGCACGGCGGCCTTCTCGAGCGCCCGGAGGCCCGGGGTCGTCTTTCGCGTGTCCCACACGCGGGTCGCGGGGTTCGCCGCCCGGGCGAGCTCGACGTAGCGCCGCGTGAGGGTGGCGACCCCCGAGAGGTGGCACAAGAAGTTCAGAGCGGTCCGCTCCGCGACGAGGAGCGAGCGGAACGGGCCCGCGACCCGCGCGACCACCCCTCCGGGGGCGACCTCGGAGCCGTCGTCGATCTCGACCGCGCACGCGAGCGCGGGGTCGACGAGCGCGCACGTCTCGAGCACGCACGCCGTCCCCGCGACGACCCCCGCGGACCGCGCGACGAAGGCGGCCCGACCCGTCGCGTCCGCAGGGAGGAGCGACGAGGTCACGTCCCCGAGAGGGAGCACGTCCTCCGCGAGCGCGACCTCGACCGCACGCCGGACGGCGAGCAGCGGAGGGTGGACGTCGTCCCGCCGGCCTCCGGGCGGCGCGGCGCTCACGCGACGGCCCCGGGGAGGGACGGGACGGGACCGGACACCTCGAACCTGCAGCGGAGCGCGTCCGCCTCCTCGGGGAAGTCGGAGCGCACGTGGGCGCCGCGGCTCTCCTCCCGGCGCGTCGCTGCCGTGAGGAGCGCGGCACCGAGCGTCACGAGGTTCGCGAGCTCGACGAGCTCCCGCCGTCCGTCGGGGCCGAGAGGAGGACGGTGGAGGAGACCTGCGGCCAGCTCGAGCGAGCGGCCGGTCGAGGCGAGCGAGGAGGCGCTCCGCACGACCCCCGCCCCCTCGCTGAAGGAGCGCTGGAGCTCCCGCCGGGCCGCACGGACCTCGTCCCGGCCGACGGGCGCGCGACCCGCGTCCCCGCCGTCGCCCGGCGCCGCGGCGAGAGGGGAGGCGTCGAGACCGAGCGGACGGACCGGGAGGTGCGTGACCGGGGAGCCCGCGCCGCCGAGCGCGCCGGTCGGTCGCGGCCCGTCCTTCCCCGCGAGGACCGCGTCCGCGACCCGGCTCCCGAACACGAGCCCCTCGAGGAGCGAGTTCGACGCGAGCCGGTTCGCCCCCTGCACCCCGCTGCACGCCGCTTCCCCTGCCGCCCACAGCCCGGGAAGGGCGGTCGCGCCGTCGAGGTCCGTGAGGAGTCCACCCGAGATGTAGTGGGCCGCGGGGGCGACGGGAAGCCAGTCGCGCGCCGGGTCGAGCCCGACCTCCTCGAGAGCGCGTGCGAGGGAGGGGAAGCGCAGCGCGAAGCCCTCGACCGGGGTCGCGTCGAGGAGCACGTGGTCCGACCCGTCCGCCGCGAGCTGGGCGGCGATCGCCCGGCTCACGACGTGGCGCGGCTCGAGCTCGTCGACGAAGCGCTCGCCGTTCGCGCCCCGCAGGACGGCGCCCTCGCCACGGAGCGCCTCGGAGAGCAGCGGCCGCGGGAGCGCGGGGACGTGGAGGGCGGTGGGGTGGAACTGGACGAACTCCACGTCCGCGAGACCGAGCCCGGCGCGAAGGGCCATGGCCGCTCCGTCCCCCGTCGCCCCGGGAGGGTTCGTGGTGACCGCGAACAGCTGACCGGCACCTCCCGTCGCGAGGAGGACGTGGCGAGCGGCGACCCGGTGGACCGAGCCGTCCGGGGCGAGCGCGACGACCCCGGCGCACCGCCCGCGCTCGAGCACGAGGTCGAGGACCATCCACCCCTCGTACGCGACCGCGACGCTCGCCCGCAGCGCCGCCCCGAGCGCCCGCGCGACCTCGGCCCCCGTGGCCGCCCCGGCGGCGTGCACGACGCGGGGCCGGGAGTGCCCGCCCTCGAGCGACCTCTCGAGCTCGCCCTCGGCCGTCCGGTCGAACACGGCCCCGAGCGCGATGAGCTCGGCGACGCGAGAGGGCCCCTCCTCGACGAGGACGCGGACCGCCGACTCGTCGCAGAGGCCCGCACCGGCCCGGAGGGTGTCGACGAGGTGGCTCTCGGTCGAGTCCGTCTCCTCGCTCATGACCGCCGCGATCCCGCCCTGGGCCCACTGGGTCGTCGAGTCCTCGAGCCGTCCCTTCGTGAGCACCGCGACGCGCGCGCCCGAGCGGGCCGCGAGACGCACGGCCGCGAACGAGCCCGCCACCCCGCTGCCGACCACGAGCAGGTCCACGCGTTCGACAGGAGCTCCCGTCGGCCCTCTCGAGCTGCCGGTCACCGTCCGACCTCCAGGTTGTCGATGAGTCGGATCCCCTCCACGACGGCGGCGACGAGGAGCCGCGCGGGAGCGTGCCCGACGGGGGGTGGGGGCGTGGAGGACACGCTCGCGAGCCGGTCGTCCACGGCGACCGCGTAGTCGAGGGAGGCGAGCGGCTCGGAGCTGACCTCGCGCGCGACGACCTGCTCGCACCGCGCGGGGTCCGAGCCCCCTCGCCACGCCTCTGCACCGGCGAGAAGGGCGCGGTGCAGCGCCGTCGCGGCGGAGCGCCCGGCGGGCGAGAGCCGCGAGTTGCGGCTCGAGAGGGCGAGGCCGTCGGGCTCGCGGACGGTCGCGCACCCGACGACCCCCACGGGGAACGACAGGTCGCGCACGAGCCGCCGGACGACCACGAGCTGCTGGAAGTCCTTCTCCCCGAGGTACACGGCGTCCGGGGCGACGAGCGCGAGGAGCTTCGCCACGACGGTGGCGACGCCCGCGAAGTGTCCGGGCCGCGACGCACCCTCGAGCACGGAGCCGAGCGGACCGGGATCGACGCGCACGACGGGCTCGCCGTCCGGGTACATCTCGTCGACCGACGGGGAGAAGCACACGTCCACGGACGCCTCCTCGAGCACCGACCGGTCGCGGGAGGGGTCGCGGGGGTACCGGGCGAGGTCGTCGGCCCGCTCGAACTGCATCGGGTTGACGAACACCGAGGCGACGACGACCTCGTGGCGGTCCCGTGCTCGGGCGAGGAGGGCCTGGTGGCCCGCGTGGAGCGCCCCCATGGTCGGGACGAGGCCGACGCCCGCTCCCCGCATCCGGTGCGCCGACATCTCGGCGCGCAGCTCCCGCGCCGTCGTGACCGTCCTCACAGGGCACCCCGCACGCGCCGTACCGCGGCGTCGACCGCGGCGCTCCCCCCGAGGGCCTCGCGCCAGCCCGCGGGGACGAGACCGGGGTCGAGGTCCTCGAGGGGGGCGAGCACGAATGCCCGACCGAGCATCCTCGGGTGCGGGAGCACGAGCTCGGGGTCGTCCTGCTCGACGCCCTCGACGAGGAGGACGTCGACGTCGAGCGTGCGCGGCCCGAACCGGGCCTCTCGGGTCCGACCCGCGGCGTTCTCGAGCGAGCGTGCGAGCTCGAGGACCTCCCGGGGGTCGAGGACCACGTCCATGCGCACGACGCAGTTCAGGTACGGACCCTGGCCCTCCGGGCCGCCCACGGGCGCGGTCTCGTACAGGGGGGACACGGCGAGGCCCGGATCGACCGCGCGCAGCCCGGACACGGCGCCGACGAGGAACGCCTCGCGGTCGCCGAGGTTGGACCCGAGGGCGAGGTGGACCCTCACCGACCCGACCCGACCGGCCGGGACGCGCCGGAGGCCGGGCGGAGACGCGTGATCCTGACGCCGACGCTCGCGAGGTCCACCGGGAGCGGGGGGCGGGACTTTCGCAGCGACACGGTCACCGACTCGACACGGGGGGCGAGCGAGAGGCCGGCCGACGCGACCCGCTCCGCGAGCGTCTCGAGGAGCTGGACGCTTCCCTCGGAGACGACCCGGGCGGCGACCGACGCGGCCCTCCCGTAGTCGACCGTCGACGAGAGGTCGTCCGAGCGCCCCGCCTCCGCGAGGTCCACCTCGAGCACGAGGTCGAGCTCGAACGGCTGGAGACGCTCGCGCTCGCTCGGGAGCACCCCGTGGACACCGAGCACCCGGATGCCCCGGATCTCGATCGCGTCGCTCACGTCTCCCCCGGCCCCGGGGCGACAGGACGGCGCCGGGAGCGGGCGGGCGCCTGCGCGCGGCCCGGCCGTGCTCCCCTCGGCTCGACCGGCGCGACGACGGGTTCGGGCCCCGCGGACGCTCCCGCCGGGCCCGCTCCCGGCTCGTCCGTGCCGCCAGCCGCCGCGTCGTCCGCGGCGAGCTCGTACTCGGGCCCGCCGATTCGCTCGAGGCCCCCGGCCGGGCCGGCGTGGACGCGCGGAGGGGGGGGAAGCGTCGGGGCCACGGCGACGATCGCCCGTCCCGCGGAGCCGAGCTGCCTGCGCAGGAGCTGCTCGACCGCGTAGATCGCGCGGGGGGGGTCCGGGAGGAGACCGCACCAGCAGAGGAACCCGGCGACCACTCCGGCGACCCGCTCGCCGAGCTCCTCCTGGTGCACGAGGACCCGCTCCCCGTCGCGGATCCACCCGAGCAGGGCCGGGTACAGCTCGGCGAGCGCGTCCCGGACGTCGCCCTGGGGGGGGAGCCCGACGTGCGCCGAGGGGAGCCCGAGCTCCTCGTACGCGTGGAGGTTGTGCGAGGAGGGCAGGAGCGACACGACCCGCGTGAAGCCCTGCGCCTCGAGCCAGAGGATCTCCTCCTGGCGGCGGACCCGACGGTGGTGCGGCGCGTAGCCGCCGGGCCGCTCGCTGACGGCGAGACGGTCCTTCACGATCCACGCGAAGTTCCGCGGCATGATCCCGGCGGCCCACCGGCCCTTCACCGCGTCCCCCCCGTCGCGCACGGCTCGCCGACGAGCCGGAGCGCGTGGACGGTGGGCCGGACGTCGTGCACCCGGACCATCGCGGCCCCGAAGGAAGCAGCCAGCACGGCCGTCGCGAGCGACCCCTCGAATCGGCTGTCGGGAGGGAGCGGCTCTCGTCCCTCGCCGGCGAGGATCCTGCCGATGAAGCTCTTCCGGCTCGTCCCGACGAGGACGGGCTCCCCGGCGGCGACGAGCTCGGGGAGCGCCCGCAGCAGGGCGAGGTTGTGCGCGGTCGTCTTCCCGAACCCGATCCCCGGGTCGACGAGCACCTCGGCGACGCCGGCCTCGTGCGCGTCGGCCGCCGCGCGAGCGAGCGTCCCGTGGACCTCGGCGACGACGTCCCGGTAGCGGGGGTCGCGCTGCATGTCGGGCGGAGCTCCCTGCATGTGCATGACGACGAGCCCCGCACCCGCGGCCGCGGCCACGGGCGCGAGCCGGCAGGACTCGTCGTTCACGAAGCTCGCGCCCCGCTCGAGCGCGGCCTCGGCGACCCGTCGCTTGGTCGTGTCGATCGAGACCCGGACGTAGGGGGCGAGCGCCTCGACCACGGGGAGCACCCGGCGGAGCTCCTCGTCCTGTCCGACCGGGGCCGCCCCGGGGCGGGTCGACTCGCCGCCGACGTCGACGAGGTGCGCACCCTCCGCGACGAGGTCGAGCCCGTGCGCGATCGCGGAGTCGGGGTCGAAGTACCGGCCGCCGTCGAAGAACGAGTCGGGCGTCACGTTCAGGACACCCATGACCAGGCAAGGCACGCGGACAGCCTAGGGCGTCGGCCGCTCCCCGAGCGTGGCCGCCCCGGGGCCTCCGCGCTAACGGGAGCCGCGCACGAAGGCCATCGCCTCGCCGCGGGTCGCGGGGTCCTCGCGGAACAGACCGCGGACGGCCGAGGTGACCGTCACGGCGCCCGGCTTCCGCACGCCGCGCATCGTCATGCAGAGGTGCTCGGCCTCGATGACGACGAGGGTCCCGCGCGGCCGGAGCATCCGCTCGATCGACGCGGCGACCTCGGTCGTGAGCCGCTCCTGGACCTGGAGGGTGCGGGCGTGCGACTCGACGAGGCGAGCGAGCTTCGAGAGGCCCGTGATCACGCCGGTCGCGCTCGGGATGTACGCGACGTGGGCCCTTCCCACGAAAGGGACGAGATGGTGCTCGCAGAGCGACGCGAACGGGATGTCCCGCACCATGACCATCTCGTCGTGGTCCGCGGCGAACGTCGTGAGCAGGTGTCGGTCGGGGTCCTCTTGCATCCCGGAGAGGAGCTCCGCGTACATCGCTGCGACGCGTCGCGGCGTCTCCCGGATCCCCTCGCGCTCGGGGTCCTCCCCCACCGCGACGAGGAGCTCCCGCACGGCGGCCTCGGCTCGTGCGAGGTCGACCGGCGAGCGCCCGTCCGGATCGGTCACGGAACGGCCGCCCCGGCGGGTCGCGCGACCCGGATCTCGGGGAGGTTCCTCCAGCGCTCCGCGACGTCGAGCCCGTACCCGACGACGAACTCGGGGGGGATCTCGAACCCCGCGTACGCCACGTCGAGGCTCGTCCTCTGCTGGCCCCGCTTCACGAGGAGCGCGCACACCTCGAGGCTCGCGGGCCCCCGGGCGAGCAGGCCCTTGCGCAGGTAGGAGAGCGTGAGGCCGCTGTCGACGATGTCCTCGACCACGATCACGTGCCGGCCGGTCAGGTCGACGTCGAGGTCCTTCACGATCCGCACGATCCCGCTCGTCTTGGTCGCCGTCCCGTAGGAGGAGACCGCCATGAAGTCCATCTCGACGGGGAGCCGGATCGCGCGGGCGAGGTCGGCCATGAAGACGAACGCGCCCTTGAGGACGCCCACGAGCAGAGGGGACCGGCCCGAGTAGTCGCGCGAGATGTCGTCCGCGAGCTCCGCGATCCGCCGCGAGATCTGCTCCTCGGAGATCACGACGTCCCCGAGCTCGAGGCCTCCCGGCCCTGCGACCCCCGGCCACGTACCCGCCGGGCCGTCGATCGCGCTCATCGGCGCGACCTTACAGCGTGTCCGCCGTCCGGCTCGGAGCCGTCTCCCGGACGACCCGGTGCGCCCGAGGGCGGGTCGGGGGCGCTCGCGAGGAGGCGGCCCTTGGAGCGGCGGATCCGGAGCCCGCCCGGGAGCTCGCAGGCGAGCACCTCGCCCCGCGCGACGGCGAGCACGCGGTCGACCGCGGCTGCGTCCGGAGGGTAGCCCGTTCCCGACAGCTCCCGGACCCAGCGTCGCACCGCTCGCCGCGCGAGCGGTGCAGGCGCGGTCACGAGCGCACGGGCGTCACCCGGGTCGACGGACCGCGCGAGCTGCTCGAGGAGGTCCGCGTCGTCCGCGATCAGCGCTGCCTGGCGGGCGAGCACCGGTACGAGGTCCCTCCGTGCGACCTCGCCCGCGAGTGGGAGGAGCTCGTGCCGGATCCGGTTCCGCTGGTGCCTCGGGTCCGAGTTCGTGGGATCCTCGACGACCGAGAGCCCGAGGGACACGACGAGCGCGCGGGTCTCGGAGCGCCGGAGCCCGAGGATCGGGTGGCGCGCTCCCGGCCGCATCCCCGCGAGCCCCGACGGACCGGCACCCCGGAGGAGGTTCACGAGCACGGTCTCCGCCTGGTCGTCGGCCGTGTGCCCGGTCGCCGCGCCGGAGGGGAGCACCGCGAACCGGGCTTCCCGCGCCCGGGCCTCGAGGTTCGGCCCGGGGGCGACCTCGACCCGGAGCGAGACGAAGCCCGCGCGGAGCCGCTCCGCCGCCTCGGCGACGACCGCCGCCTCTCCGGACGAGCCGGCGCGGAGCCCGTGGTCGACGTGGTACGCGGTGGCTCGGCACCCGGACGCGACGGCGAGCACGAGCATCGCGAGCGAGTCCGGCCCTCCGGACACCGCGCACGCGAGAGGCGACCCGTGGGGCGGGAACGAGCACCGGGAGAGCAGGGGCACGACGAGCCCGCTCAGCACGGGAGCCGACGCGCCCGGTCGGGACGTCGCGTCACGCACGCGCGCGGGCGACCTCGGTCACGCGCCCGACCCACAGGTCCGGGTCGCGTATCTCCTCGATGGTCGGCAGCGCCTCGGGGCTCGACCAGACGCGCGAGAAGAGCTCGTCGCCGCCGACCTCGCGGACTCGCTCGACGAAGTGCTCCCCTTGGGCGTACTGGCGGAGCTTCGTCTCGACCCCGACGAGCTGCTGGACGACGCGGGCGACGCCGGTCGCGCTCTCCCTCCGACGCCGGAGGGTCTCCGCGAACCGCGGCGCCCCCGGGACGGCGCCCTCGCCCGCGAGCCCCATCACGACGTCCCCGTGACCCTCGAGGAGGCTCATGAGCGCCTGCGCCTCGCGCAGCGTCACGAGCTGCTCGGACGAGGCGAGCAGGCCCACGATCCCGCCGTCCGCGAGCGGGTTCCTCCCCGCGCGCAGCTCCGACCCCGCGCGCACGAGCGCGTCGAGGATGGCCCGGCCGTCGGGCGCCCCGATCGCGAGCCCCCGGTCGACGAGCTCGCGGAAGTGGTCCTGCAGCCACGGGACGCCCGTGAACTGGAGCCGGTGGGTGACCTCGTGGATCGCGATCCACAGGCGGAACTCCCTCGGGGCGAACCCGTTGCGGCGCTCGAGCTCCGCGACGTTCGGGCCGACGTAGTACACGACGTCGCCCTCGCCGTCCCGACCGGGCATGTCGTACTGGCCGAGCACCCGGGAGGACATCCACGCGAGGAGGAGCCCGACCTCGGCTCCCGCCGCGGAGCGGCTCGCCGGGGAGAGCGCGCGCCTCGAGCGGGCCGACCCGCTCGCGAGGCGCTCCCCGAGGGGGGCAAGCATCCGCTCGAACGACCGGAGGTTCGCGCGCACCCACCCCATCCGGTCGGTCACGACCGACCGGGTCGGACCGGCCGAGGAGGTCAGTCCCGTCGCGTCGGACACGAGCGACTCCGCGAGGGCGCTCGCCTCCGCGAAGTCGAGCTCGAGCGACGGGAGCACGCCCGGTGCCGTCGCCCGAGCGGCCCCGAGCACGGCCCGGGCCACGCGCTCGGCGACGTCCCAGGCGACCGGCCCCGACGCCGGACCTCGATCGTCGTCCGCCACGCCCGCGAGCCTAGGCCGCCGCGGCGCGCCACCTGCGGTCGGGATCAGTCGGCCGGGTGCGCGCGGGAGACCCGCTCGTGGGCGATCAGCTGCGCGACGCGGTCGCGCAGGTGGTCCGGAACGCGGTCACGGCACCGGTCCGCCACGACGCGCCGCAGCTCCGACTCGAAGTCGAGCGCCTCGACGCACGGCCCGCAGTCGTCGAGGTGCGACGCGATCGCGCGCCGCCTGTCCTCCGTGAGCTCCCCGTCGAGGTAGTGGTAGAGACGGTGCACCGTCTCCTCGCAGTCGGCGACCTCGGGCAGGTCCGCGTCCGCGTCCGACTCGGCGGCGTCGTCGCTCATCGGACACCCCCTCGCCCCCGCGTTGTCGTCCCGGGTCGAGGGGTCGGCTGCCCGCCGACCCCTCGCCCGTGCGCACGTCGATCCATCGTCTACCCCGGCTGCACGTCCACGAGGCCGCGCTCGGCCCCGTACTGCGCCAACGCCTTTTGGAGCGACCTTCTTCCCCGGTGGAGCCGGCTCATGACCGTGCCGATCGGCACCTCCATGATCTCGGCGATCTCCTTGTACGAGAAACCCTCCACGTCCGCGAGCAGGACGGCGAGCCGGAAGGACTCTGGGAGCGACTCGACGGCCGCCTTCACCTCGTCGTCGGTGAAGCGGTCGAGGGCCTCCTCCTCGGCGCTCCTGCCCGACACCGCGGACAGGCCCCCCCCGAGCCGGTGGTACAGGTAGAGGTCCTCGACGTCCTCGACGTCGGCCTCCTCGGGCCGCCGCTTCCGCGCGCGGTAGGTGTTGATGAACGTGTTCGTGAGGATCTTGTAGAGCCACGCCTTGAGGTTCGTGCCCTCCTGGAAGCCCCCGTAGGCGCGGTACGCCTTCAGGTACGTCTCCTGGACGAGGTCCTCGGCGTCGGCGGGGTTGCGCGTCATGCGCATGGCCGCCGAGTAGAGCGACGGCATGTAGTCCATAGCCTGGGCCGCGAAGTCCGCCTGGTCCGCCACAACGAGGACACTACCCAGTCGCGCCCTCGCGCACCGCCCGGTCGCGGCGCCCCTGCTAGGGAGCGGACGAGCGCGCCCTCCCGTGGTGCCGCGCACGCCCCGTCCCGCGGGCCCGCCTGCGGAGCTCGAGGATGCGGACGGTCCCCGCGAGGACGACGACGAGCCCGCCGAACACCGCGGCGAGGAGGAGCGCGACCCCGAGAGGGAGCGACCCGTGCGCGCCGAGGTAGCTCACCTTCACGTGGTCGCCGTTCTGGAGGATGAACACCGCGAGGGCGAGCAGGACGAGGAGCGCCACGGCGACGCTCACCCACAGGCCGCTCGCTCGCGTCCGGGTGATCGTTCCGGGGCCGACGTCCGCCGGCTCGTCGCGCGGGCCGGGCAGCTCCGGCACGGGCGGCGGGCCGACCGCCGGCTCGTCGTGGGGATCGCCGGAGATCGTCGCCATCGTCCCTCCCGGCGCCGCGCCGAGCGTCCCCGGGCGCCCCACCGGGGCGCCACACGCCGCGGCACGGACGCGCGAGTTCATCCTACGGGTCCGGGCGGTCCGCCGCGGGCGTCGCCGCGGCAGGGGCGCGCTCGGATCCTCGCGAGCCGCGCGGCGAACGCCCCCGCGGGCATCGGGCGGGCGAAGTGGTAGCCCTGCCCGAGGGTGCAGCCGAGCTCGAGCAGGCAGGCGCGCTCCGCCGCGCTCTCCACGCCTTCGGCGACGACCGACATCTCGAGCGCCTGCGCGAGCGCGACGAGCGAGCGCACGACGGCCGCCGCGTGCCGCTCCTCGCACGCCGCCGCCACGAGCGCACGGTCCACCTTGACGGCGTCGACGGGCATGCGCACGAGGCGGAGCAGCGAGGAGTACCCGCTCCCGAGGCCGTCGAGCGCGACCCCGACGCCGAGGGACCGGACCTCGCGGAGGTCCGCGGCGGCGCGCGCCGGGTCGCGGATCTCGGAGCTCTCGGTGATCTCGAGCACGAGGCGCGCCGGGTCGAGCCCGCTCGACTCGAGGGCCCGCTCGACCTCCGTCGCGAGAAGCCCCTCGCCGAGCTGGCAGGGCGACACGTTCACGGACACCGTGACCGGCCCGCGCGGTCCGACCGGCCAGCGCCGCGCGGCGTGGCACGCCTCGTCGAGGACGAACCGGCCGAGCACGTCGACGACGCCCGTCGCCTCGGCGTCCTCGACGAAGCGGGAGGGCGCGACGCGCCCCAGCTCCGGGTGGTCCCAGCGGACGAGAGCCTCCGCCCCGACGATCGCGCCTCCCGCGAGCTCGACGATCGGCTGGTACACGCAGCGCAGCTCGCGCCTCGCGACGGCTCTCCGGAGGATCGCGACGTTCTCGATCTGCGCCATCGCGTGGTCCGTGCCGCGCAGCGCCGCGTCGGGGACGCGGCCCCCCGTGAGCCAGCCGCCGCGTGTCGCGGGCTCGGAGCTCACCGCCCCCTCGCCGGTCGCACCCGCACGCTCAACGCCGCGAGCGCGTCGGTCGTCACGGACGCCATGGCTTTCGACGCTACTCATCGGTATGTAGACCGTCAAGTAGCGGCGGGACAGGGTCGGAGCGTGGAAGGGGACCTCCAGCGGGCGGTCGGCGCGCGGCTGCGGTCCCGCCGGGAGACGCTCGGGCTGAGCCAGGAGGCGTTCGCGGAGCGGCTCGGGGTCCACCGCACCTACATGGGCGGGATCGAGCGCGGCGAGCGCAACCTCACCCTGAGGTCGGTGGAGCGCATCGCGGGGCGCCTCGGCGTCGACCCCCTCGCGCTCCTCGCCGACACGGAGGCCCCCTCGCCGGAGGCGGGCGTAGCGGGAGCCGGGCGCGCTCGGGGCGCCCGAGGCCCGACCTAGCAGTACCCGTCGCGCCGGGCGCGGCGCGCTCCCCCCTCCGGCGACGGCCCCGGTCGCGTCACAGCCCCGGGCTACAACGGCCACGGCCACGCGTCGAACGACCCGGGGCCGACAGGACCCGGCGGCAGACCCGGGTCGGGCGGGAGAGAGGCCCCGTGGGCAGCAGAGACGTCGAGCTCGGGACGACGCGCGCACCGGCGCGCGGAGAGCCGCGGTGAGGCGGTCCGGGTCTCGGCTCCTCGCGCAGCGGGTCGCGGCGCTCGAGCGCGCGGCCACGTCGCTCGAGCGCGAGCTGCGCACGCGGCGGCTCGCCGTCGTCGACTCGGACGGCGACGAGCGCGTCGTCGCGGAGGTCGTCGACGGCCACGCCGAGGTGCGGCTGTCGGTGCCGGGTGCGCCCCGCGGGCAGGCGAGCTCCGTGCTGCTCTTCGCGACGCCTCGGGGCGGAGAGCTCGGGACGGGCGTCGGGATCCAGCTCTGGGGAGACGGCGACGCGGTCCTCGAGCTGTGCGCGTGGGACGTGGACGGGCGGTGGCGCGTCGAGCTGCGCCGTCAGAGGCCACGAGAGGCCCGGCGCGGCACTTGACCCTGTCGCTACTCATCCGTAGCATCACCGACGGTGGTCGGACGACTGCGACGAGTGCACGACGGGCCGGGGAGGGCACGATGACCGACGGGAACGCTCGCAGGGGCCGGCGCGCACGGGGCCGCGTGCTGAGGAGCGGCGCCGCGGCGCTCGGCTCCGCGGTCGTGCTCGCGGCCGCCGCCCTCTACCTCGTCGCTCCGACGCGCACGGCGCTCGCGGTCTCGATCGCGCCGACGCTCCGGTCGCCCGCGCACGTCGAGGTCGTCTACGGGCGGGTGGCGGGCCCCGCGGGCCAGCCCCTCCGCGGCGCGCGTCTGCGGATCGTGCGAGGCGGGCGGGTCGTGGCGGTCCTCGCGACCGACGCGCGCGGCACCTACCGCCGGCGCGTGCGCCTCGCGCGTGGGATCTACGAGCTCGTCCTCGTCGCGCGTTACGACGGCCGGCAGTACGTGCACCGGATGCGTGCGTCCCTCGTGCCCGGCCGCTCCTACCGGCTGTCCGGGCGGATCCTCCCGGAGCTCGTGTTCACCTTCCTCCCCGTCGCGTCGTACTGAGCGACGGGCGCCGCGGGCGGTGGACGCCGAGGAGCGAGCCGGGACGGTCGACGTCGTGCTCGGGACCCGCCCGGAGGCGATCAAGCTCGCGCCCGTGGTCCGAGCCCTCGCCGCCCGGGACGTCCGCACCCGGGTCGTGCTCACGGGGCAGCACCGGGAGATGGTCGACGCGCTCCTCGGCCCCCTCGGGCTCGCCGGCCTCGTCGCGGCGGACCTCGACGTGATGCGGCACGGGCAGGGCCTGAACGGGCTCGCTGCACGTGTCGTCGCCGCGGTCGACGCGCACTGGGAGAGAGGGGAGCCCGCGGCGGTCCTCGTCCAGGGCGACACGACGAGCGCGGCGTGCGCGGCCCTCGCCGCGTTCCACCGGAGGCTGCCGATCGGCCACGTGGAGGCGGGTCTGCGAAGTGGGCGCACCGACGACCCGTTCCCCGAGGAGGCGAACCGCCGCATCGTCGCCTGCCTCGCATCGCTCCACTTCGCGCCGACGCGTCGCGCGCTCGACAACCTCCTCCGCGAAGGAGTGGACCCCGGTCGCACGCTCCTCACGGGGAACACGGGGATCGACTCGCTCGTGTGGATCCGCGAGCGGGCCCTCGGGGCGAGCGCGTTCGCGCGCACGGAGGGGACCGGACTGAAGGTGCTCGTGACGCTCCACCGGCGCGAGAGCCAGGGGTCCCGCATGCGCGCCGTCGCCCGGGAGCTCGCGGCGAGGGCCGACCGTCACGGGTTGCGGCTCGTCGTGCCGGTCCACGCGAGCGCGGCCGTGCGCGCGTCCATCGAGCCGGAGCTCGCGGGGCGGTCCAACGTCACGCTCGTCGAGCCGCTCGACTACGTCGACTTCGTGGCGACCCTCGCGGACGCGGATCTCGTCGTGACCGACAGCGGGGGCGTCCAGGAGGAGGCGCCCGCTCTCGGCACCCCGGTGATCGTGGTGCGCGAGACGAGCGAGCGGATGGAGGCAGTCGGCGCGGGGCGGGCGGTCCTCGCGGGGACGGACCCCGGGTCCGTCGGCGAGCAGCTCGGGCGCCTCGCCACGGACGAGGCCCTGCGGGCCCGCATGGCACGCCCTGCCGCGCTTTTCGGGGACGGCGCAGCTGCGGACCGCGTCGCCGACCGCCTCGTCGAGTCCTTCCTCTCCCCGCGTCGCGGCTCACCCGGGGACGGCGACCCGTGAGCCTCGACCTCACCGCGCCGAGCTACGCGATCACCGCGGTGGTCGTGTACTACGCCGCGCTCGCGGTCCTCGCGACGCGCCCCGCCCGTCGGCCCGAGCCCGCGGGGGAGCCGCTCGTCGTGGTCGTCGTCCCCGCGCACGACGAGGAGCTCGTGATCGCCGCGACGGTCGAGGGGCTCACGCGCTCGCGCTACACGGGCGGGTGGAGGGTCCTCGTCATGGACGACGCGTCGGGCGACTCGACCGGACCCGTCGCCCGTGCGGCGGCCCGCGGCGACCGGCGCGTCCGAGTCGTCGAGCGCGGCCCGGACGTGGGGGGACGGGGCAAGAGCTCGGTCCTCAACCACGGCTACCGCCTCGTGAGCGAGTGGGCGGAGTCGGGCGACCCGTGGCTCGCGGGGTCTCGGCCGGAGGATCTCGTCCTCGGGGTCGTCGACGCCGACGGACGACTCGACCCGAGCTGCTTCGAGTCCGTCGCCCCCTACTTCTCGGACCCGTCGGTGGGCACCGTGCAGGTGGGCGTGCGGATCGCGAACGCAGGACGGAGCCTGCTCGCGCGGATGCAGGACATGGAGTTCGTCGCGTTCACCTGGCTCGTGCAGGTGGCGCGGGACCGGATCGGGTCCTCCGGGCTCGGCGGCAACGGGCAGTTCGTCCGTCTCGACGCGCTCCGCTCGCTCGGACCCGAGCCCTGGTCGCCCCACGCGCTCACCGAAGACCTCGACCTCGGTCTCCGGCTCGTCGAGCGCGGGTGGACCACGCGCTTCTGCCCGTACGCGTACGTCGAGCAGCAGGGGCTCGAGAGCTGGCGCCCGCTGCTCCGCCAGCGGACCCGATGGATCCAGGGGCACTACCAGTGCTGGCGGCACATCCCGCGCCTCGTCGCCGCACGCCACGTCGACTGGCGGGCACGGGCCGACCTCGTCGCGTACCTGGTCCTCGTCCTCACGGTCGTGCTCGTCTCCTTCGACCTCGCGGCAGTGGTGCTCGCGAGCACCGGGACGGTCCACGCCACGGACTCGTTCCTCTCCGGGCTCGCCGCGTACGGGCTCGCGTACCGAGCGGTCTCGCTCGCGATCTCGGTCCTTCCGCTCGCGATCTTCACGACCGCGTACCAGCTCCACAGCCCCCACCGGTTCCGGTGGTACGCGGCGCCGGCGGGTGCTGCCCTGTTCACGCTCTACACCTACGTGTGGGCGTACGCGACCCTTCGGGCGTGGGTCAGGATCCTTCTCCGGCGACGCTCCTGGACCAAGACGCCGCGCGTCGCGCTCGACGCCGCGCGACCACGAGCCTCGCCGGGCCCGGAGCCGGGCGCGGCCCCGGCGAGGTGAGGGCAGGGGTGTCACGCGGAGGCGTCGCGCCCTCGTCCGCGCCGCGTCGTGCGCGGGCGCGAGTAGTAGCTTCTCCCGCATGCGCGCTCCGTCCCGCCGTCTCGGGCTCCGCTCGTGGCACGACGTGCCGCCGGGTTCGATCGTGCGGCGAGGGCGCGTCGCCGCGCTCGCCGCGGCAGTCGCGCTCGCCGGGTCGCTCCTGTCGGTCGCCGCGATCTCGTCGCCGGGCCCGGCGGCCGCGGCAAGCCCCTCACGCGCCCCGCACGCCGCGGTCGTCGTGAGGATGCTCACGTGCGCGGGGAAGCCCGTGGTCAGGCCCGCGAACTTCGTGATCTCCTGCGCGGACGCGAACTCCGAGCTCACGAGGACCCACTGGACGCGGTGGACGACCGCCGGGGCGACCGGGATCACGCGCTTCGGTCTCAACCTGTGCAACCCGTACTGCTCGGCCTCGAAGATCTCGTTCTTCCCGCGGAGCGTCGTCCACCTCTCGGCGCCCGTCGTGACCAAGCACGGGCGCCTGTTCTCCAAGCTCCTCGTCACCTACAAGCTGCACGGCAAGGTCCAGCACTTCCCGTTCTCCTGGGCGGGGATCCCGGCCTTCGCGAAGTAGCGACGGGCTCCTCGCGCCCGCCGGGCGCCCCGGCTCAGCGCCGCGCCGTCGCGGGGTGCAGCGCGGTCGGCGCGCCTCCGGGTTCGGGGTCCTCCTTCCCGACGCCACGCGTTCGGCGGCGCGGGTCGGGAGGGAAGAGCGCCTCGAGGACGAACCCGCCTCGCGCGTCGACGTGCGCGTCCAACGACCCTCCGAGGAGCTCGGCCCTCTCCTGCAACCCGATGAGGCCGTGCCCGCCCGCCGGGAGCGCGTCCACGGCCTCGGACACCGACGGGTCGTTCGCCACGCGCACGAGGATCCCGGTCGCGAGGCACCGGACCTCGACGCGCGTGACGGCCTCGGGCGCGTGCTTGTTCACGTTCGTGAGCCCTTCCTGCACCGTCCGGTAGATCGCCCGCTCGACCTGGGCGTCGGCGGAGCGCGACACCTCCGGGTCCACCGTGAGCTCGGCGGGGAGCCCGCTCGCCTCCACGAGGCGAGGAAGGTCGGCGAGCGTCGGCTGCGGAGCGAGGTCGCTCCTGTCGGCACCCGCGGCGCGCAGCACGTCGACCATGTGCCGGAGCTCCGCGAGCGTCCGCGCGCTGAGCGTCCGGATCGTCTTCGCGCTCTCGACGACCGCCGGGTCGCTCGTCGTGATCCCGAGCGCCCCGGCCTGGAGGGCGATCAGGCTGACGTTGTGCGCCACGACGTCGTGCATCTCACGTGCGAGATGGCTCCGCTCGAGCGCGAGCGCCGTCTCGGTCACGAGCCGCTGCTCGCGCTGCTGGCCGGCCTGCAGGGCCTCGAGCTGACGGAGCAGGATGCCTCTCGCGCGGAGAAGCAGGCCGAGGAACAGAGGGGCGGCCGCGAACAGCGACGAGTAGATGACCTGGAGCAGCCATCGCGACGCGCTCGGAGGGCCGCCGAACGGGACGATCTGCCCGACGAAGACCGCGATCGCCCCGAGGATCGGCCAGATCCAGCGCTTCGCGTCGAACGCGACGGTGAACAGCGCGATCTCCGCGGCGAGGAACGCGCCGCCGAGCACGAGGGCGGGAAGCGTGGCCACGAGCACCGTCCGCGGCCACCTGCGGCGGAACAGCACGGCGACCGCCGCAAAGAGGGCGAGGGCGAACTCGTCGGCCGCGTGCTGCCGGTCGACGACGACCTCCACCGCGGCGACCGCCGCGAGCGCGACGTCGAGGGCGATCGGCCCGAGGAGGTGCGACCGGGCCCACGTCACCGGCGATCTCCGTCCGTCCGCACGAGGCCAGCCTGGACCGCGGTGACCGCGACCTGCACGCGGTTGAGAGCACCGAGCTTGGTCAACAGGATGCTCACGTAGTCCTTCACCGTCCCGACGCTGAGATAGAGCCGCTCGCCGATCTCGGCGTTCGACAGCCCCTGGGCGACGAGCGCGAGGACGGCCCGTTCCCGCTCGCCGAGAGCGTCCACCTGCGCTGCGACCGCTGCGTTCCGTCCGTCCTTCACCTCGAGGTACACGTCGACGAGCGTGTCGACGACCGAAGGAGAGAGCGCGTGTGCACCGCGTGCAAGAGAGCGGACGGCGCTGATCAGGTCCTCGGGCTCGGTGTCCTTGAGGAGGAAGCCCGCCACGCCGAGGCGGAGCGCGTCGGACACGTGCTCCTCGGCGTCGAAGGTCGTGAGGATGGCGACCCTCGGCATCTCGCCGCCGGCGCGCAGCTCCGCGAGGACGGACAGCCCGTCCACGACCGGCATGCGCAGGTCGAGGAGCACGACGTCGGGACGCGTCCGGCGGACCTCCGCGACGGCCGCCACCCCGTCGCAGGTCGCGACGACCTCGATGTCCGAGGCGCTCTCGAGGATCATGCGCAGCCCGGACCGGACGAGTGACTCGTCGTCGACCACCACCACCTTGATCACCGCCGCGCACCTCCCGGGGATCCCCGACGAAGAGCGTACCGACGGCTCGCCGCCCTCTCCGTGCGGCACTCGGCCGTCGCTCTCAGGCGTCCGCCGACCGTCGGGGCGGCGGCCCCCATCTGGCGGTCCAGATCCGGCCGACTGCCCACGTGCCAGGAGCGCACGCCGCGTTAGACCGTCGCCGTGCGAGCTGCCGAGCGCGACCCGCGGCTCGACGAGGTCGCGGGAGCCCGGGCATGTGGGGGGTCCGGGCGAGGGCGGGCGACCCCGGAGCGGGCTCCCCTGCGTGGCGCGCACCTCGCCCGCGCAGCCGTGCTCGCCGTGGCGCTGCTGACCGTGTCCGGCCTTCTCGCACGCGTCCCCGCGGCAGCCGCGTCGCACGTCGCACCTCTCTCGTCGGCGACGACGACGGTCACGGTCGACGGGCGCCGGACCGGACCCGCCTTCCAGGGGATCGGTGCGATATCCGGCGGAGGAGGGAACAGCCGGTACCTCGTCGACTACCCCGCCCGGGAGCGCAACGCGATCCTCGGCGCGCTGTTCGACCCCCGCCGCGGCGCGGGCCTCCAGCTCCTCAAGATCGAGATCGGAGGGGACGCGAACTCGACCGACGGCGCCGAGCCCTCCGTCGAGCAGACGCCCGGCCACCTGTCGTGCGGCGCAGGCTACGAGCTCTGGCTCGCGCGCCAGGCGGTCCGGCGAGACCCGGGGATCCGTCTCTACGGCCTGCAGTGGTCCGCTCCGCACTGGGTCCGCGGCCCCCAGGGGACCCTGTGGACCGCACGCGACATCCGCTACCTCCTCGACTGGCTCGGTTGCGCCCGGCGACTCGGGCTCCACGTCTCCTACCTCGGGGGGTGGAACGAGCACTACCAGCCGAATGCTCCCGGCATCGCGGCCTGGTACGTGGAGCTGAGGCGAGCGCTCGACCGCCACGGCTACCGGTCGGTGACGGTCGTGGCCGCGGACGACTACGGGACCCCTCGGACGCCCGAGTGGGCGGTCGCGAGCGAGATGCTCCACGACCCCGCCTTCGGGCGCGCGGTCGGGGTGATCGGCATCCACGACGGGTGCGGGGCGCAGAGCAGCGGGTTCGCCTGCCGCGGCTCGAGCGTCGCGCGACTGCTCGAGCGCCGCGACCACAAGCTCCTGTGGCAGAGCGAGCTCGGTCGCACGCCGAACCAGGGCAACCACCTGGGCGCGGCGGGTCCCGCATCGCTCGCCCGCGTGCTCACGAACGCCTACAGGGACGCGGGCTTCACCGCGAGCATCCTCTGGCCGCTCGTCGACGCGATGCCGCCGGGGCTTCCCTTCCCCCACCGCGGGCTCGTCACCGCCGACCAGCCCTGGAGCGGTCACTACCGGGTGAGCCCGCTCCTCTACGTCGTCGCCCACACGACCGACTTCACCCGTCCGGGCTGGCTCTTCGTGGCGGGCGGGAACGGGAGGCTGCGCGGAGGCGGCTCGTACGTCACCTACGAGGAGCCCGGCGGTCGCGCGTGGACCATGGTCGTCCAGACCTCGCTCGCGCGAGGTGCCCAGTGGCTCCGCGTCCGCGTCCGCGACCTCCCGACCGCCGTGCACGTCTGGCGGAGCCGTCTCGTCGGCGACGGCCGGATCGTCGAGGCCCCGACGCCGCGGCGGACCCGCGGCGGTCTCGTGCGAGTCGAGCTCGACCCGGGCTCGCTCTACACGGTCACCTCCCTCGGGCACGGCCCTCCGCTCCTCCACCGGCCGCCGCCGCGCCACCGGTTCTCCCTGCCCTACGCGATCGCACGCGACCGAGCGGGCATGGCCCGCTACCTCGCGCCGATGGAGGGCGCGTTCCAGTACGTCGGGAGCACGCTCACCCAGGTCGCCGTCGGCACGCCGGTCGCCTGGGTGTCCTGCGGGGGCGCCGCGCCCTACGCGGTCGTCGGCACCGCCGCCTGGCGCAGCTACGCGGTCGACGGGCTCGTGACGCTGCCTCGACCGACCCCTGCGGACCCGCGCCCGGGTGCGCTCCTGATCGCCGGGTTCGACGGGTTCCACAGGCCGTGCCAGTACGTCGGCTACGACTTCGGCGTCGACGCGACGGGCCGATGGCGTCTCGTTCGCGACGGCCCGCGCCGACGCCTCGTCGCCGCCGGACGCGTCCCGGCGGCACGGAGCTACCGGCTGCGGCTCGTCGCAGGGGGTCGCCAGCTCGTCGGGTTCGTCGACGGGAGCGAGGTCGTCGACGTCCGGACCGACCGCCCGGTCACCGGGCTCGCGGGGCTCGGGACGCTCGGGTTCGACGCGGTGCGGTTCGACCGCTTCTCGGTCACCTCGACGCGGCCGGCCCCGCCCTCCGGGGCGCATCAGCCGAGTCGGGCGACGCCCAGTGCCCGGAGCGCGAGCGCGCCTCGAGCCAGCGAGAGTAGAGGGACTCGCGCGTCGCGTCGGGCATCGTCGGCTCGAAGCGCTCCGCGCTCCTGCGGAGGGAGTCCAGCTCCTCGCGGTCACGCCACAGCCCGGACGCGAGGCCCGCGGCGTGCGCCGCCCCGAGCGCCGTCGTCTCACGCTCGCTCGCGACGTCCACGGGGACGCCGGCGATGTCCGCCTGGAACTGCATGAGCCACCGGTTCGCCGCCGCACCGCCGTCGACCCGGAGCTCCCACACCGGCGTGCCGACGAGCCGGAGCTCCTCGAGGACGTCGCGGCTCTGGTAGGCGATGGACTCGAGAACGGCGCGCGCGAGGTGCGCGCGCGTCGTTCCCCGGGTCGCCCCGAGGAGCGTGCCCCGCGCGTCGGGATCCCACACCGGCGCGCCGAGCCCGGCGAGCGCGGGCACGAAGTACACGCCGTCGTTGGAGGCGAGAGACGCGGCGAGCTGCTCGGTGTCGGCCGCGTCGGAGACGACTCCGAGCCCGTCGCGAAGCCACTGGACCGCCGACCCGGTCGAGAAGATCGAGCCCTCGAGCGCGTACTCGGTCGGGCCGCCGCTCACCGTGCATGCGACCGTCGCGAGGAGACGGCCGCGCTGCAGAGGTGGCGCGTCTCCTGCGTGCTGGAGGACGAAGGACCCCGTCCCGTAGGTGTTCTTCGTCTGGCCCGCACGAAAGCACCCCTGGCCGAACAGCGCCGCCTGCTGGTCGCCGACGACGGCGGCGACCGGGACCGGGGCGCCGTCGAGGAGCGGCGACGAGTTCTCGCCGAAGACCCCCGCGCTCGGCTCTATCGTCGGGAGCGACACGACGGGGACGCCGAAGACCGCGCACAGCTCCTCGTCCCACGCGGCCGACCCCAGGTCCATGAGGAGCGTCCGCGAGGCGTTCGTGACGTCCGTCGCGTGGCGCCCGACGAGGCGCCACACGAGCCACGAGTCGACGGTCCCGACGCAGAGCTCGCCCGTCTCGGCGCGGCGGCGGAGCGAGGGGTCGTCCTCGAACAGCCAGGCGAGCTTCGTCGCCGTGAAGTAGGGGTCGACGACGAGCCCCGTGCGCTCGGAGACGAGCGGCGCGTACCCGTCGGCGACGAGGCGCGCGCACAGCCGGGCGCTGCGCCTGTCCTGCCAGACGATCGCGCGCCCCACCGGTGCCCCCGTGGCCCGGTCCCACACGACGAGCGTCTCCCGCTGGTTCGTGATCCCGATCGCCCGCACGTCACGGGGGGCGAGACGCGCGCCGGCGAGCGCCTCGCCCGCGCACCCGACGACGAGCCGCCAGATCTCCTCGGGGTCGTGCTCGACCCACCCCGGGCGCGGGAAGTGCTGGGTCAGCTCGTGCGAGGCGGACGAGACGACCGCGCCGCCGGAGCCGACGACCGCGACCCGGACGCCCGTCGTGCCCTCGTCGATCACGAGGAGGTGGCTCGCGCTAACCACGTCGCGCCGGCCCGGCGAGAAGCGAGCTCCTGCGACGAGTGCGCACCCGCGCACCTCCCTCTCCGCCCGTGGGCCGCACGATCCTACCGGCCCCGCCCCGTCTCCCCCGGGAGAGCGGCCGTCCTGCGGTAGGAGAAGCGGGCGCGGCCCCCCGGTCGGGGCCCCGGCGCCCGTGCGCGACCGGACCGTCGCGCCCGCGCTCCCGTCCCACCGGGCGGGTCAGGGGCCCGGGAGGAGCGGTCGCGCCGTGGCCATCGCCGCTGCGGCTCCCGCGTCGTCCCGTTCCCCCTCCGCCGCGAGCTCGGCCGCGACGAGCCTCCGGTAGGCGTCGACCTCGCGCTCGACGTCGGCGCGTCCCCAGCCGAGGTGCGTCGCCATCACGCCGGCGACGGCCGACGCGAGCTCCGATCCGCGGTCACGGGTCTCGATGGAGATCCGAGTGCGCAGGGAGAGGACGTCTTCGAGGTGGCGCGCGCCTTCGTGGGTGACCGCGTAGACGACCTCCGCCCAGAGGTAGCCCGACGAGGCGCCCACCGTGCCGAGCAGCGAGGGGTCCGCGCGGGCGGGCTCCAGGACCTCGCCGAGGAGACCTCCGTAGCGCCCGAGCAGACGGCGGACCTCGTCCGGCGCGAGCCCGTGGTCCGCGGCGAGCGCCGGGACCGCCGCGAGGCCGTCCTCGTACCCGTCGGAGCCGAGGATCGGGACGCCTTCGGTGCGCGACGGAGGCGCGCCTCTCCGGTCGCGGAGCGCGGCGTCGACCACGTCCTCGGCCATCAGACGGTACGTCGTGTACTTGCCACCCGACACGAGCGTGAGCCCCGGCACGGGAGCGTCGACCGCGTGCTCCCGGGAGAGCTTGGTCGTCTCGGAGCTCGTCCCCGCGATGAGCGGGCGGATCCCCACGAACACGGACTCGACGTCCGAGCGGTCGAGCGGCTTCGAGAGAGCCTCGTTCACCGTCCGGAGGAGGTAGTCGATGTCGCCTGCGTTCGCCGCCGGGCGGGCGAGGTCGTGCTCCCACGGCGTGTCGGTCGTCCCGATCACCCAGTGGTCGCCCCACGGCAGCACGAACAGGACGCTCGAGGACGTCGGGAGGATCAGAGCGGTGGAGGCCTCGATGCGACCCCGTGGCACGACGAGGTGGACGCCCTTGGCGGGCTGCAGGCGCATCACCTCCCGCCCGCCGGTCAGCGACTCGAACGACTCCGTCCACGCGCCGGTCGCGGAGACGACCGCGTCGGCGCGCACGTCGATCTCCGCGCCGCTCTCGACCTGCACCGCCCGGACCCCGACCACACGGCGGCCCTCGCGGAGGAGCCCGGTCGCCCGTACCCGGTTCGCGACGACCGCGCCGTTCGCCGCGGCGGTCCTCACGACGGAGAGGACGTACCGCGCGTCGTCCACCTGTCCGTCGTAGTAGAGGACCGCGCCCACCGCCTTCGGGCTGAGAGCCGGTGCGATCGCGCGCATCCTCGCGCGGCTCACCTGCCGGTGGAAGGGCAGCCCGGCGCCCCGTCGGCCGCTGTGCGCGAACAGGTCGTAGAGGAGGACTCCGGCGGTCACGTAGGCCCGCTCGACGACGCGGTGCCGGAGCGGGTAGAGGATGGGAACGGGGCGCACGAGGTGCGGCGCTATGCGGAACAGCACTGCCCGCTCGCGGAGCGCCTCCCGCACGAGCGCGAAGTCGTGCATCTGCAGGTAGCGAAGTCCGCCGTGGACGAGCTTCGACGACCGGCTCGACGTCCCGGCTGCGAAGTCCTGCGCCTCGACGAGCGCGACGCGGAGCCCCCGGGTGGCGGCGTCGAGCGCGGTGCCGGCGCCGACGATCCCGCCGCCCACGACGAGCACGTCGAAGCGCTCCGACGCGAGGGCGGAGAGAGCCTCACGGTAGTACGCGGGCGACAGCGCGACTGCTCGTCCCGGCCGTCCCGCGGAGCCGGTCACCGCGCCGCGTCGCGGCATCCGTCCGGTCTCACCAGACGACGCCCTGGACCGCGGTCCCGGTCACGACGATCCCCGTGACGAGGCACGAGGCGACGACGACCCCCGTGTAGATCCGTCCGGTCTTCCAGAAGAAGTAGCTGAGGACGGTGCCGATGAGCAGGTAGATGGGAACGAAGTTGAACGCGACGATGCTGAGGAGCGGCTGGCTCGAGGTGAGCAGCTCGCCGCTCGTGAGCGCGACCCCGTACTCGCACGCTATGAAGCCCGCGAACCCGACGACGAGCATCGCGGTCGTCGAGGCCATGAAGCGGGCGAGCGTCGTGCTGCGCCACCGCAGCTGGCCGAACACGACGACCGAGAGGATCACGAAGTAGACGGCGAACGCCCAGACGTAGTCGAGCGCGATCTTCGCGTGGCTGTAGTCGACGGTCTTCATGTTGAAGAACCACAGCCGCACGTCGGAGTGGAACGCCCAGTCGAAGAAGTAGACGGGGACGTAGGTCGCGGCCGCGACGGCGAGCCCGTAGAGGACCGAGCGCCCGACGAGCCGAACGTCGACGCGCCCGCCCTCCTCCGCGAGCCCGTAGGTGTGGAGGTCGCCCCTCGCGTCGCGTCTCGTCGTGAAGTGCCACACCAGGAACAGCGCGAGCCCGACGAGCGCGTCGGCGATCGCCCACGTGACGACGCCCGTCGTGATGCTCTCCGGGAAGA
>JAJZBW010000207.1 GCA_021798745.1 Actinomycetes bacterium | reverse complement strand
GAGCTCGCGCGCGAGTCGCTCGACGAGCGCACGGATCGGCGGTCGCCGCGAGCCCCCGGGCCCGGGGAGCGAGGTCACGACGCGCGCCGACGCGCCCCGACCGCCCGGGAGCCCGTACCGGACCTCCACGCTCGCAGGCGACCCGCCCACGAACACCGTGTCCCCGAGCCCGGCCGGCGCGGGGAGGCGCTCGCCCGTCCCCCGGGGCGGCTCGACGAGCACCGCCACCGGAAGCGCCCCCGACCGCACGAGCCGCTCGAGCGCCTCCAGCCGCCCGCGCCCGGCCACCCGGTCGTCCCTCGCCGTCACCTGCCGCACGCCCCGGTCGCGTCGCGCGTCGGACCACCGGGCGCTCCCGCGCTCGCGCACGCGGCAACTATTGCGCGCTCCGGCTCCCGAGCGCGCACGTCTCCTATCGGCGACGCCAACCCGTGCCGCGCGGACGGTCGGCGAGCCGCGCGAGGTACTCGTTGTACTCGGCGAGACCGGGGTCGTCCCGCTCGAGCTCGGCGATCCGCCGTGCGTCCCGCTCGACCGCCGCGACGTCCGGGGCGTCCGAGGTCTCGAGCGCCCGCGACCCGACCGTCGCCGGGTCGTCGTGCACCCGGTGCCACCAGACGACCCAGCCGAAGACGCCGAAGCACGGCCACTCGACCGAGTACACGTACCCGAGCCTGTCCCCCCCGAGCGCGACGGTGACCTGCCACCACGCGGCGACCGAGCACCCCGCGGTCCACGCGACGACTGCGACGTGGAGGGCGACCGACCTCGGAGAGAGCCACCGGACGCGCACGCGCGAAGCGTACCGCCCTGCTCCTATCCCTCGGTCTGCCCGGCGAGGTCCGTGAGCGCCTCGGGCGCGTCGTCGAGGCGACGCACGTCCGCGACGTCGAGGCGGATCTGCTCGACGAGCCTCTCCGTCGAGTCGAACCGGAGCTGCAGCCGCACGAGCGCGCCGAGCTCGAGCTCGACGCGCTGGTCGTAGAGGTCGCCGTCGAAGTCGAGCAGGTGCGCCTCGACGAGCACCGCGCCGTCCTCGTAGTAGGTGGGACGCTTGCCGACCGAGATCGCCGCGTGGTGGACGGACCCGTCCTCGAGGCGCGCCCAGCCCGAGTACACGCCGTCCTCCGGCACCTCCCCGCCCGGCTCGGTCGCGACGTTCGCGGTCGGGTAGCCGAGCTGCCGCCCGCGCCCGTCCCCGTGGACGACGACGCCCGCCACGACCGCACCCATGCGGCGACCCTACCAGGCACCGACCTGCGCACCAGCGGGGCGCGGGCGCTCCGGCCCGGCACCTCCCGGCGCCGACGCGTCGCGGGCGATCGGCGGGAGATCAGCCTGCAGCGCCGCCCGAGACCGCGGACCCCGCGCGAGAGCCGGTTCCCGGCACGTTGCGCCACGCCCACGCGATCGCCCCCATCCCGACGAGGGACGCGGAGGCGGCCGCGACGAACGGGACGACGGGGTCGATCCCGAACAGCGCGCCGCTCACCGCGGCCGCCACCGCCGTCGCCGCGGTCCGGGCCGTCTCGACGCTCCCTTGCGCCGCGCCCTGGACGGCACCGGGCACGGCCCTCGTGAGCACGAGCACCGCCGCGGGCGTGCCCACGACGGACCCGAGCGCCTCGAACCCGCAGAGCACGACGAGCACGACGGGCGACCGCACGAGCGGGTACGCCACGCAGAAGCCGACGGAGCACGCGAGCGCGACGAGGACGAGCACCCGCTGGTCCGCCCGGTTCGCGAGGCGACCCGCGGGCACCGACAGGACGGCGAACGGGAGCGCGAACAACGTCCAGGAGAGCCCGATCTCGAACGACGTCGCGTGGCGGAGCACCATGAGCAGCGTCCAGCACGACTCGTAGGCGCCGCCGAGCAGGCCCGTGACCGCGAACACCACGAGCACCCCTGCGAAGGCCGGCCCGAGCTCGAGCTTCCCTCCCGGGCGTCCGTGGGGGACTCCGGCGGGGGCCGCTCCCGCGAGCGCCTCGAGCTCCTCGGCCCGTCCGCCGGCCGCGCCGCCATCTGCCTCGTAGCAGGCGGGATCGGGGCCGACGAGCGTTCCCCGGCCACCCGGGACGACCGCGAGGAGCGGCACGGTCGCGAGCCCGGACGCGACCGCGGCCGCGACGAACAGCACCCCCATGGACCGCCCTCCCACGACGCTCCCGACGAGCGGCCCGACCGCGAGCGCGAGCATCTGGCTCCCGTAGAGCGCCCCGAACGCGGCGCCCCTCTCCTCGGGGGCGACCTCCGTCCCGATCGTCGCGGCGGACGCAACGGTGACCGCCCCCGCGCCGATCCCCTGGAGCGCCCGGCTCACGACCTCGAGAGGGGCACCGTGGGTGAGCGCGAAGCCGACGCTCCCCAGCGCGAACACGCCGAGCCCGGCGAGCACGACGGGCCGCCGCCCGATCCGGTCCGAGATGCGTCCCGCGGGGTACTGGGTGAGCACGCTCGCCGCGAAGTACGAGGCCATGACGATCCCGACCGTCGCCGGGCTCGCTCCGTGACGCCGGAGGTAGCTCGGGAGGAGCGGGAGGATCGCGCTCCCCCCGACCCACAGCAGGAGCGTCGCGCCCGACAGCGCCACGACGAGCCGTCGCGCCGAGCGCGTCGTGACGCCGAGGAGCTGGCGCCGGCCCATCGGGACACGCTAGCCCCGCGCCGGGCGGCCGCCCGGCGCCGCCCTCGCGCGTCCGGCGGCGCCACCGCCGCCCGAGAGCGGCCGCGCGCACCCCCGGCGTGCCCGACGCGCCGGCTATCTCACAAGTTGCCGCCGGCAGCCTCCACGGGGCAGGAGCTCAGTGGTTCTCCCTCGGGACCGCGTCGCCGCTCGACCCCACGAGGAAGTCGAGGTCGCATCCCTTGTCCGCCTGGAGGACGTGGTCGACGTACAGTCGCGTCCATCCGCGCGTCGACGGAGGCTCGAACGGCGTCCAGGCCGCGCGCCGTGACGCGAGCTCCTCGTCGCCCACCTCCACCCTCAGGACCCGCGCGGTCGCGTCGAGCGTCACCACGTCGCCCGTCCGGACGAGCGCGAGCGGCCCACCCGCCGCGGCCTCGGGGGCGACGTGGAGCACGACCGTCCCGTAGCCCGTTCCCGACATCCTCGCGTCCGAGATCCGCACCATGTCCGTCACGCCCTCTCTCAACAGGCGCGCCGGGAGCGGAAGGTTCCCGACCTCCGGCATTCCCGGGTACCCCCTCGGCCCGGAGTATCGGAGGACGAGCACGTCGCTCGACGAGATGTCCACGTCCTCGCGGTCGATCGTCTCCAGATACTCCTCGATCGAGTCGAACACGACGGCGCGTCCGGTGTGACGGAGGAGATCGGGGGACGCCGCAGAGATCTTCAGCACCGCCCCGTCCGGGCAGAGGTTGCCGCGCAGCACCGCGGTTCCCGAGCCCGCGGCCTGCACGGGGTCCGCGACCGTCCGCACGACGTCCGGCCGCCAGCTCCGCGATCTCTCAACTTGGGACGCGATGGTCCCTCCCTCGACCGTGCGCGCCTCCCCGTCGAGGAGCCCGGCCCGGACGAGCTCGGCGAGCACGACGGGCAGTCCCCCCGCGTCGTAGAAGTCCTCCATCAGGAACCGCCCCGAAGGCATCAGGTCGACGAGGAGCGGCACGTCCGCCGAGAGCCGGTCGAACTCCTCGAGCTCGAGCGCGACGCCCACCCGTCCCGCGATCGCGGTCAGGTGGATGACGGCGTTCGTGGACCCGCCGATCGCCGCGTTCGCACGGATCGCGTTCTCGAACGCACGACGCGTGAGGATCGCGCTCGGCCGCGGCCCGTCCTCTCGGACCATCTCGACGATCCGCTGGCCCGCGCGCTGCGCGACCCGGAGACGCCCCGCGTCCGGCGCGGGGATCGCCGCGGACCCCGACAGGGACATCCCGAGCGCCTCCGCCACGCACGCCATCGTGGACGCCGTCCCCATCGTCATGCAGTGTCCGTTCGAGCGGTTCATGCAGGTCTCGGCCTCGAGGAGCTCGTCCGCGCTGAGGCGGCCCGCTCGGTGCTCCTCGGTGAGGCGCCACACGTCCGTTCCGGACCCCACGTCCTCGCCCCGCCATCGACCCCGCAGCATGGGCCCGCCCGTCACGAGGATCGCCGGGAGGTCGACGCTCGCCGCCCCGAGGAGCATGCCCGGCGTAGTCTTGTCGCATCCGGACAGCAGCACGACCCCGTCGAGGGGGTTCGCGCGGAGGGTCTCCTCGACCTCCATGGCCATGAGGTTGCGGAAGAGCATCGCGGACGGGCGCATGAGGCTCTCGCCGAGGCTCATGGTCGGGAACTCGAGGGGGAATCCCCCCGCCTGCCAGACGCCGCGCTTCACGGCCTCCGCGACGCGGCCGAGGTGCGAGTTGCACGGCGTGAGCTCGGACGCGGAGTTCGCGATCCCGATGACCGGCCGTCCGTCGAACACCTCGGGGGTGAACCCCTCCGCCCGGACCCACGACCGGTGGAGGAACCCGGGGCGCCCCGGGACCCCGAACCACCGGGCGCTCCGCCGCTCGCCTGCGACCGTGTCGACCATCGTGCTCCTCACCTCGACTGCCGACGACCAACCTAACCCGCGCCCCGCGCCCGCGCCCGGACCCGGACGGCCCCGTCCGAGGGGGCCGAAGGTACCGGGTCGTTCGCCCCTGGATTGTGGGAACCGAAAGGACAATGCTTTCGACCCGAGGCCGCCGCGCGTCCCGCGTGGACGGCTCGTGCAGAAAGGAGCGGTGGTGCCGTGACTCCCTCGAGTTCCGTGCTCGCCTCGGTGATAGACCTCAGCAGCCCGGGCACCTACGTGCACTGGTCCATATTCCAGGTCTCCGGGGCGAAC
>JAJZBW010000009.1 GCA_021798745.1 Actinomycetes bacterium | reverse complement strand
GCGGAGGTGCCGGGCTCGGCGGCCGTGCGCCCGTCCCCGGCCGCTAGGAGGCCCGCTCGCCCGGCGTGCTCCGCACGGGCTCGTCGCCGTCCGCGGCGACCGCGACCGGCTCCAGCCCGGCGCGCTCCGACAGGTGGAGCCTGAGACGCTCGGAGGGCACCCGGACGTGCGCCGCCGCGAGCTCGGCCGCCTTGTCCGCGTCGCGACGGCGCGCCGCGGCGAGGATCCTGCGGTGCTCGGTCACGGACCGGCTCGGGTTGCCGCGCAGCGACACCGTGCGGTCCTGGAACCCCCCGATCTCGCCCATGAGGGTGGTGTGCACCTGGTGGAGCTTGCGGTTCCCGCTGAGCTCGCAGAACAGGTTGTGGAAGGCCACGTTCGCCTCGAAGAACAGGCGGAGGTCGCCTCCGTCGGAGTGGGCGTCCATCTGGTCGACGTGCGCCTCGAGGAGCGCGAGGTCCGGCTTCGTGAGGCGCGGGACCGCGAGACGCACCGCCATCGACTCGAGCGCCTCGCGCACCTGGTAGGCGTCGACGAGCTCCTCCGCAGTGAGCGAGCGCACGACCGCGCCGCGACGCGGCCTGATCGTCACGAGCCCCTCGGACGCGAGCCGTCCCATCGCCTCGCGGATCGGACCGCGGCTCACCCCGAGCTCCTCGGAGAGCGCGACCTCGGAGAGCACCGTCCCCGGGAGGAGCCTCTGCTGGCGGATCTCGTCGCGCAGGTGGTCGTACACGCGCTGCCAGAGGGTCAAGTTGTCGAAGGCTCGTTCCACCCGTACCTCCTGCCCGCGCGGCGTCGGCCGCGACGCCCATTCTGGCGCGTGGCGCAACGGTGCCGGCGTCTCGAGCGTAGCGGGGTGACGCGTAGCGAGTTGACAGCATGCTGTCGCCGCCCACGGGCTCACCGGATCGGCGGGGCTCCCGTGGGGGCCGGCCGGATCACGTGTGCGGCGACGAGGAGAACGCGATCACGTGCCAGCCCGCCCAGTCCGGCCGGCACGGGATCCGAGGGTTCTCGTAGTTCGTGACGAGCCGGTTGCCGATCACGACCGTGCAGTACGCCTGCACGTGGGGGTCGCCGAAGTCGGCGCTGCAGCGCACTATCTCGTGCCCCTGGTACGAGCGGCCGTTCTCCACGCACGCGAGCTGGACGAGCCGCAGGCGCTGCGCGGCGAGCTCTGCCCGAAGGGACGCGGTCGCCGTCGCGACGGGCCCGGCCCCCGGGACGACCGGGTACCCGACCGGCGCCGGGGCGCTGCCTCCCGGGAGACCGACGGCGAGCCCGACCGCGAGGCCACCCGCCGCGACCGCGACGAGGCCGTACGCGAGCGACTTCGGGGGGTTCCTCCTCATGGCTGCAGCACGACCTTGGTCGCCACGCGCGACCCGAAGAGCCGGTAGGCCTCCACGGCGTCGGCGAGGGGCATCCGGTGCGAGACGATCGAGTCGGGCTCGAGCCCCGAGCCGACGACGAGGTCGAGGAGGCGCTCCCTGTCCTCGTACGGGGCACCGATGTGGAAGCGCAGGCTGATCTCGTGCTCGAACATCCGACCGGCGTCGAGCGGGTAGTCGGGCTCGAAGTGGGCTCCGACGACCGAGACCGTCCCGCGCCCGCGGACGAGCGTGAGCGCGGAGTCGAGCGCGGCGGCGGCACCGGCAGCCTCGACGACGACGTCTGCGCCGACGCCGTGCGTCGCCTCGGCGACCGCCTCTGCCGCCTCCTCGGGCGCGACGGCGCGGACGACCCCGCCGAACCCGGCCGCGAGGGAGCGCCTCTGCTCGAGCGCGTCGACCGCCACGACGCTCGCGGCGAACCGGGACGCGCACATGACCGCCATGAGACCGACGGGCCCGCAGCCCAGCACCGCCACGTGGTCCGTCTGGCGGGCTCCGACGCGCTCCAGCGCCGCGAACCCTGTCGGGAGGATGTCCGCGAGGAACACCGCACGCTCGTCGGACAGGTCCTCCGGGATCCGGAGAAGGCAGCGGTCCGCGTTCGGGACCCGGACGAGCTCGGCCTGGCCACCGTCGAGCCGCGGGTACACGCCGGAGTAGCCGAACAGCGAGCGCGTCGCGCACTGCGAGGTGCGCCGGGCCCTGCAGTGCGCGCACGTGCCGCACGAGGTCGTGCTCGAGCACACGACCCGTGCTCCCACGGGGACGGCGACGTCGTCGCCGACCGTGTCGACGACCCCGACGAACTCGTGCCCGAGCACGGTCTCGGGGTCGAACCCGGGGACGTACCCCCCGAGCGGGAGCAGGTCGGCGCCGCATATCGCCGTTGCCGTGACCCTCACGATCGCGTCGCGCGGGTCGAGGATCGTCGGCTCGTCCACGTCGGCGAGCCTCGCCTCGTTCGGTCGGTCGACGACGACTGCTCTCATGCCGGCTCCTCGATCTCGATGACGTACCCGTCGGGGTCGACGCAGAAGAACCTGCAACCGCCCCACGGAGGGTGGTACGGCGGGGCGAGCGTCTGCACGCCCGACGCCGAGAGGGACTCGAAGGCGGAGCCCGCGTCGTCCACCTCGACGACGATCATCGCTGAGGTGCGCGACGGGTCGCCGGGAGGCTCGAGCTCCACGCCCGGGCGGTCGTCCGCCGGGTGGCCCCTCTCGGCGAGCGAGAGGCGGGCCGGCCCGAGGACGAGCGTCGCGTACGGCGGGTCGTCGTAGCTCGCCTCGACCTCGAACCCGATCGCCCCCGTGTAGAAGGCGGTCGACGCACGGACGTCCGCGACCGCGAGGATCGTCCCGACGCGCGTCGCCCGGTACCCGATGCTCATCTCCCGGCTCCCTCCTCGTCACCCCTGTCGGACCGGACGTGCGCCCCCACTAGTCGCCGCCTGCCTCCGCGGCCATGCGCGCGACGTGCCCCTTCAGGCGCTCGGAGGGGACCCGCACGTGGGCGGCCGCGATCTCGCCCGCCTCGTCGGAGTCCCCGCGGCGTGCGGCGCGGAGGATCGCACGGTGCTCGGCGACCGACTCCGCAGGGTCGCCGCGCAGCGAGAGCGAGTGGTCCTGGAAGGCACCGATCTCGCCCATCAGCCTGTGGTGCACGTGCTGGAGCTTCTCGTTGCCGCTGTGCGCGCAGAACATCTCGTGGAACGCGACGTTCGCTCCGAAGAACTGGTCGACCTGCCCGCGCGCCGCGCTCTGCTCCATCTCGTCGACGAGCGCCTCGAGGCGACCCAGCTCGTCGGGGCCGAGCCGCGGGACGGCGAGCCGGACGGCGAGCGACTCGAGCACCTCGCGCACGAGGTACGCGTCGACGAGCTCCTCCGCGGTGATGGCCCGCACGACCGCGCCCCGCCTCGGGCGCACGGTGACGAGCCCCTCCGCCGCGAGCCGCCCCATCGCCTCGCGGATCGGGCCACGGCTCACCCCGAGCTCCCTCGACAGCGCGACCTCGGACAGCTCCGTCCCCGGTTGAAGCCGCCGCGCGCGGATCTCGGCTCTCAGGTGGTCGTAGACACGCTGGGACAAGGTGACGTTGTCGATCGCGGCGTCCATGTCACCCCCTCGCGAGCACGACCTCGAGCCGCACCCTTGCGCCTCTCGCGAGGACCCTAGTAGAGTTCCGCCCGTTCTTGTCAACAGCATGCAGTCGACGGGAAGCGTCCCGCTGGGGGGGAGACTCTGCCGCAGGCATGCCGGAGAGGACTAGCACCGAATCGGGCGTACTGCAGGGAAATCGTTGGCATAGACCCGCGTGGCACTGCTCTTGCACGCGCAAGGTAGGTACTCGGGGTCGACGAACCAGTTGAAAGGGAGCGGCATATGCGCGCAAGAGTCCGTGCAAGGGGAGTCCTGGCCGTGTCGGCGGCGGCGGCCGTCGCGACGGCCGGGTTCGCCGTCGGGACGTCCTCGGCGTCTCCGGGCGCGAAGAGGAGCACCGCGCACGCGAAGATCACGAAGATCGCCATCGCGCTGCCCGCCAAGCCCACCGACTACGGGTGGAACCAGCAGGGGCTCGCGGCTGCCCAGGCGGCCGCGTCGTCAGTCGGTGCGAAGCTGCAGACGATCTCGAACATCGGGTACAACAACACCCAGGCGATCCTGTCGCAGCTCGCCCAGTCGGGCGCCCAGTTCATCATCGCCCACGCGAGCGGGTTCGACACCGCCGCGAAGCAGGTCGCGCTCCGCTACAAGGTCCCGGTCATGACCTACGACGTCCCGGGCGAGGACGTCCCCGGGCTCGTCTCCTCGATCACGACCTCGGCCGAGCAGGGCGGGTACCTCGCGGGCATCCTGGCCGCGAAGGAGACCAAGACCGGGACCGTCGGGATCGTGATCTCCGCCAGCGACTCGAACTGGTTCGAGATGAGCGGTGGCTTCGCCGCGGGGGTCGCGAGCGTCAACAAGAAGATCAAGGTCCTGTTCGAGGAGATCGGGCCGGCCTCCTACGACGACTCGGCCGGTGGCAAGCGCGTCGCGAGCACGCTCATCTCCGCGAACGCGGACGTCATCTTCGGGATGGGCGACGACGCCTCGTTCGGCTACCTCCAGGCGATCTCGACGGCGAAGGCCGGGCACAAGGTCTGGTACATCGGCGACATCGGGAACATGGGCCCGATCGACAAGCAGCACGTGCTGCTCTCGTCGGAGATCTGGTCGTTCACGAAGGTCTTCAAGCAGGCCGTCGCGGACATCCAGAACGGGACCTACGGCAAGCACGCGTACAACCTGACCCTCGCGAACGGCGGCATCTCGATGCTGAAGACGAGCTACATCTCGTCGGCGATCTGGGCGCAGATGCAGGCGGCCAGGGCGAAGATCGTCTCGGGCTCGATCAAGGTCCCCGTGGCGCTCACCATCGGCGCGGTGAGGAAGCTCGTCGCGAGCGCCTAGCGGGAGAACGAGCGAGCGACGACCGGCGGAGCGTCTGGAGGAGGGGATGACCGTGACCGAATCCGACGCTCCGGCGGTCGAGCTCGTGGGAATATCGAAGAGCTTCCCGGGCGTGCTCGCGAACGACGACGTGCACTTCTCGGTCCGCCGGGGAGAGGTCCACTGCCTGCTCGGGGAGAACGGAGCGGGGAAGTCGACGCTCATCAGCATCCTCTCGGGGATGCAGAGGCCGGACTCCGGCTCGATCCTCGTCGACGGGGCGCCCGTCAGGATCCGCTCCCCCCGCGACGCTCTCTCCATCGGCATCGGGACCGTCTACCAGCACTCGACCCTCATACCCGCCCTCACCGTCCTCGAGAACCTCATGCTCGGAGAGAGCAGGAGGCTCCTCCTCGACAAGGGGCGCGCCCGGAGGAGGATGGGCGAGATCGCGTCGATGCTGGGGGTCGAGGTCGACCCGGACTCCCGGACCGGTGACCTCGCGCTCGGGCGCCAGCAGCAGGTCGAGATCGCCTCGGCGCTGTGGAAGGGGTCGCGCGTCCTCGTGCTCGACGAGCCGACCTCGATGCTCACGCCGCAGGGCGTCGAGGAGCTCGAGAAGGTCCTCGTGCACCTCAAGGAGCAGGGGACTGCGATCATCTTCATCACCCACAAGCTCCACGAGGCGCTGGCCGTGAGCGACCGGATCACGGTCCTTCGTCGGGGCCGCACCGTGGGGACGATCTCGGAGGAGGAGATCCGCTCGTCGGACGACTCGCAGATCCGGGCGAGGATAGTGACCCTCATGTTCGGGGACGAGGCCGCGGACCTGTCCGACGCCGCGGAGCTCCAGACGAGCATCGAGGAGGTCGAGGCGCTCGGCGCACGACACGTCCCGCCCGCGGCGGCGGACGACGCGGAGCCCGTCCTCGAGCTCCGGTCGGTCACGGCGCCCGGGGACGGCCTCGAGCCGGGGGTCGTCGACGTGAGCCTGACCGTGCGCGCGGGCCAGGTGCTCGGGGTCGCCGGCATCGACGGGAACGGCCAGCGAGCGCTCGCGGAGGTCATCGCGGGCCAGCGACGCGCCCGCTCGGGGACGATCGAGCTGTTCGGGGCGTCCGTCAACCGTCTCGGGGTCTCCGCTCGCCAGAAGCTCGGCCTCCGCTACGTCACCGACGACCGTCTCGGGGAGGGGATCGTCCGGAACCTCAGCGTGTCCCTCAACCTCCTGCTGAAGCGCATCGGCGAGCCCCCCTTCTGGAGGGGAGGACGGATCGACGGCCGTCGGGTCGGGTCGACCGCGACCGCGCTGGTGGGCGAGTACGACATCCGCACGCCGACGATCGCGACGCGAGCCGGGACGCTCTCGGGCGGGAACATCCAAAAGCTCCTCCTCGCACGCGAGCTGTCGCTCGACCCCAAGCTCGTCGTGTTCAACAAGCCCACGTACGGGCTCGACCTGCGGACCACGGAGAACGTGCGCGAGATCGTCCGCCGGCTCGCGTCCGCGGGCGCGGGAGCCGTCCTCATCTCGACGGACCTCGACGAGCTCCTCGAGCTCGCCGGGGAGATCGCGGTCCTCTCGATGGGCCGGATCGTGGGAACGGTGGAGAACGGCCCCGACGCGGCCGAGCGGATCGGGGCGCTCATGATCGGCGACACGGGTGCCCCGGGTGCGGTCGCATGAGCGCGCCGGCCCGGCGGCAGAGCGCTCCCCGCACGGAGGCGCGGCGATGGCGGTAGCGACCGAGACCCCGGCCGCGCCACCCGTCGCTCCCGAGGAGGCGGGCGAGCCGGCACGCGCGCTCCCCGGCTGGACGCGCACGCTCGCGGTCACGACGCTCCGGTCGCTCGTGCCCGTGGTGCTCGCGCTCCTCGCGGGCGCCGTGCTCCTCCTGATCCTCGGGAGGAGCCCGGTCCGCTTCTACAGCGACGTGTTCCGCTACGGCATCCAGATGAACAACTGGCAGAACAGCGCCGTCCTCATGGCGCCGCTCCTGCTCATGGCCGCGGCGCTCGTCGTGGTGTTCCGCGCGAACATCTGGAACCTCGGGTACGACGCGCAGTACCTGCTCGGAGCCGTCTTCGTCGTCGGATACGGGCCGTGGATGTTCGCGCACTGGCCGACTCCGGTCGCGGACGTCGTGCTGTTCCTCATCGCGGGCACGGCCGGAGCGATCTGGACGATCGTCCCGGCTCTCTTGCGCGCGTACTTCGGGACGAACGAGATCATCACGACGCTCATGATGTCCTTCATCGGGATCGACGTCGCCAACATCCTCGTGAAGGGACCGTTCCAGGACCCCACCGTCACGATCCCGCAGACGAAGACGATCCCCTATGCCGACATGCTCCCGAACATCCCGGGCACGCGCATCCACGTCGGGTTCCTCGTCGCGATCGGCGTCGTGCTCGTGCTGCACTACCTGCTCACCCGCACCTCGTTCGGGCTCCGGCTCAAGGTGTTCGGCGAGAACCCGAAGGCGGCACGGCACGTGGGCATCGACGTGCGCCGCCTCATCGTCACCTCGTTCCTCTGGAGCGGGTTCCTGATCGGCCTCTCCGCCGCGGTCGACATCCTCGGTCTGTGGTCCTACGTGCGCGCGAACTGGAACCCGAGCTACGGGAACACCGTCATCCCGTTCGTGTTCCTCGCGCGGCTGAACCTCCTCGCGGTGATCCCGTTCGTCGCCTTCTACGCCGTGCTCTCGACCGGGGGGGACCTCGCGACCCAGGCGGTGAGCCTCCCGACCGACTTCCTCCTCGTGATCGTCGCGCTGATCCTGCTGTTCATGGCCGTCATCGAGTTCCTCGGCCGCCGGCGGGCGCTCGGGCAGAGCTACCTCACGAAGGGCCTCAAGGACGCGTTGCGCCAACCCCTGTTCCGGCGGAGGAAGTCGACATGACCGGTGTGCTCGCAGCCGCCTCGGGGCTGTTCACGCAGTCCTTCGTGACCGCGTTGATCGCGGGAGGCGTGCTCGCCTCCGTCCCGCTCATGTTCACCGCGCTCGGCGAGGCGATCTCCGAGCGCTCCGGAGTCCTCAACATCGGGCTCGAGGGCATGATGCTCGTCGGCGCCTACACGGGGTTCCTCGGCGCCTACGAGGCGCACTCCATGTGGGTCGGCTTCCTCACGGGCGCCGTCGGGGGCGTCGCCGCGGCCGTCCTCATGGTCGTGCTCAGCGTCCGGATGGGGCTCGACCAGATCGTCATCGGCATCGCGATCACGCTCGCGGGCGAGGGCATCACGAGCGTGCTCCAGCAGGCCCAGTTCGGCGGCGCCTACCCGCGGCTCCCCGCATACCCGCAGGTCGCGATCCCGGGGCTCGAGTCCATACCCGTGCTCGGCAAGAGCCTCTTCGACCAGCCCCTCGTCGTGTACTTCGGAGTCGTCCTCGTCGGCGCCGTCGCGTTCATGTTCGGGAGGACCCGCTTCGGGCTCGAGCTGCGCGCGGCCGGCGAGAAGCCCGAGGCTCTCGACGCGGCAGGCGTGAGCGTGCTCAACACGCGCAGCTACGCGACCCTCGCGACGGGCGCGCTCGCGGGGCTCGGCGGCGCGTACCTGTCGGTCATAGCGACCGGCACGTTCACCCCGTTCATGACCCAGGGGCAGGGATACATGGCGATCGTCATCGCCATGCTCGCCCGGGGGCGCCCGGCATGGGTCGCCGTCGCGTCGTTCGTCTTCGGCATCTCCCTGTCGATATCGACGGCCCTCCAGCTCACGGGGATCAACATCTCGACCGACGTGATCAACATGCTCCCCTTCGCGGCGATCATGCTCGCCCTCGTCGTGTTCGCGCGCAGCGCGTACCTTCCCCCTGCCCTCGCGGTGCCGTACGTGCGCGGCGCGCGCTGACCTCGGGGCACGGGGCACGGATCGAGCGGGACCGGTGGAGCCGAGAGGCGAGGGAGGGTGAGGACGATGCGCGAGGTGGATTTCACGCTCTCCGCTGGACCGACGACCGCGAGCGCGAGGACTCTCGCAGCGCTGGGGTCGCCGATCACGTACCACTACGACCCGGCGTTCCTGGAGGCCTTCCGGAGGACCGAGCGCAAGGTCGCCTCGATATTCCGAACCTCCGGATCGGTCGTCCTGATGCAGGGGGAGGCCATCCTCGGGCTCGAGGCGGGCGCCCGCTCGCTCGTCCGTCCGGGAGACAAGGTGCTCAACCTCGTCTCGGGCGTATTCGGCAAGGGCATGGGGATGTGGCTCCGCCACTTCGGCGCCGACCTCCACGAGATCGAGGTTCTCTACGACGACGTCGTCGACCCCGACGACGTCGAGCGCTTCCTCGCGGCCAACCCGGACACGGCGATGGTCGCGGTCGTGCACTGCGAGACGCCGTCGGGGACGGCGACCGACGTCGAGTCGATCGGCCGGATCGCCTCCTCACGCGGGGTCCTCACGCTCGTGGACTGCGTGTCGACCGTCGGGGGGATGGACCTCCGGGCGGACGAGTGGGGGCTCGACGTGTGCGTGCTCGGCCCCCAGAAGTGCCTCGGTGGACCCCCCGGCATGTCGCTCGTGTCCGTCAGCGAGCGCGCCTGGGAGACGATCGAGGCGAACCCGCATGCTCCGAGGTCGTCCTTCTTGTCGCTCTTGGACTGGAGGACGACGTGGTTCGGCGAGGGCCGCTTCCCGTTCACGCCCTCGGTCGCGGAGGTCCACGGAGTCGAGGCGGCGTGCGACCAGGTGCTCGAGGAGGGCCTCGACGCGTCGATCGCGCGGCACGCGGCCGCGGCGGGCGCCTGCCGCGCGGGGGTCGCTGCGATGGGCCTTCGCATCTGGCCGAAGAGCGAGGCGATCGCCGCGAGCTGCGTGACGTCGATCGCCCTTCCGGACGGTCTCGACCACGACCGCGTGCGCGCCCATGCGCGCGAGCGGTACGGGGTGATGCTCTCCGGGGGGCAGGGAGCCGGGAACCTCGTGCGCATCGGGCACATGGGCCCCACCGCGAGCGGCCTCTACCCGGTCGTCGGCCTCCTCGCTCTCGGCCGGACCCTCCTCGACATGGGCGTGCACGTCGACGTCGGCGCCGGCGTCGACGCGTCCCTCGCGGCTATCGCGTCACGCGCCGCTCTCGCGTGACCCCGGGCGGGCACGGGCCCCGTTTGCGTCAGCTGTCACCTGTTGACAGTATGAGTGTGGCTATGTTCGGATAGGAGCGGGCGAGGTCCTCGCAGCCGGTCGACCAAGGTCATCGCCGAATAGGGGAAGAGGTGCTCGGGTGGAGTTCGGTGTCAATCTCAACAACCGTGAGCCGTTGATCGCTCCGGCCTACACGCTGGCGGACCTCCTCCAGCTCGCGACCGTGGCCGAGGACGTGGGGTTCGACTCCGTCTGGGTGGGCGACAGCCTCTTCTCCAAGCCGCGCTTCGAGCCGCTCAACGTGATGTCCGCGATCTCCCAGCGCACCTCTCGCGTACGGATCGGGACGGCCTGCCTCGTGACCTCGACGCGCAACCCGCTCTACCTCGCGCTCGAGTGGGCGACGATGGACCACCTCTCGAACGGGCGCTCGATCCTCGGCGCGTGCATGGGCAATCCGGAGGTCGGAGTGCGGCGCGAGTTCGCCGCGCTCGGGCTCGACTTCGCCGACCGTGCGACGATCTTCGAGGAGGGGCTCGCGGTCCTGCGCGCCCTGTGGACCGAGCGGAGCGTCACCTACCGGGGCAAGTACTACGACTTCGAAGACGTCGCGTTCCACTCGGGCACGGAGATGGCCCCCCTGATGCCCCTCCAGAAGCCTCCTCCCACGTGGGTCGTGTCGAACATCCGGCTCACCGGCGACCTCGCCCCGGACGTCGCGAGCCGGCGGCTGGAGAGGGCCTGCGAACGCGTGGTCCGCTACGGAGACGGGTGGATGACGTGCTGCCGTGCGGAGCACCCGGACGAGGTCGTCGAGCAGATCGCGGCGCTGCGCGAGGCCGCGACCCGTCTCGGCGAGGACTTCGACCGCTACACGGTCTCCTATCAGGTCACGATGAACATCGGCGACTCGAAGGACCAGGCACGAGAGGCGTTCGGGAGCTACATCGGCGCCTACTACCCCGAGCTCTCGAAGGCCGTGGACCTCTCGAACTGGGGTCCTGTCGGGAGCCCCGAGACGATCGTCGAATGGTTCACGAGGTTCCTGGACGCCGGGGTCGACCACTTCGTCTGCCGGTTCGGGGACATGGACCAGTTCGCACAGGTGGAGCGCTTCGCGAACGAGGTCCTTCCCGTGCTCCGCGCGCGTGGTGTCGAAAGCAGCACGAACCAAGGAGGCCCAAATGTCTGAGCAGGAGCAGCCGCGCAGCGAGGCGGAGATGCGGGCCGCCGCTGAGCTCGTCGTCGACGTGTGCTTCGAGGTGAAAGAAGGCGAGACGGTCACGATCATCACCGACAACGGCCGCAAGGACGAGGCGGACATGGTCGCGACGGTCGTCGCCGAGCGCGGCGGGTGGCCGATCGTCGCGAACAACGACACGCAGATCCGCCGGTGCCTCACCGACACTCTGTTCCCGATGGTGCCTCCGAAGCAGCTGCACACTGCGATCATCAACTCGGACGACATCATCATCATGACGAACCTCGAGTGGGCGAACCGGTTCGCGCACGTGTCCGCCGTGAAGCAGGCATGCGCGAGCCACTCGCGCATCGGGTCGGTCGAGGAGGGGTTCGGTCGGTGGCCGATCTCCGTCGAGGACATCCGCAGGACGATCTCGAACGCGCAGGCGGCGATCAAGCTCCTCGAGGGCAAGAAGCTCGTGCGCGTCACCTCGCCGGCCGGGACGGACGTCGAGGTGAGCATCGAGGGACGTCCCGCGCTCGAGGTGGTCCCCGTCAAGCAGCGCGGCGCGATGATGGGCCCCCTCCCGCTCTGGGGCGAGGTCGCGTACGGCGCGGTCGAGACCGAGACGCAAGGGACGATCGTCGTCGACGGCAACCTGCTCGGGGTGGGCGTTCCCGGCAACGTCGAGAACCCCGTGACCTGGCACGTCGAGAACGGGCGGTACGTGTCCATCGAGGGCAAGTGGGAGGCCGAGCGCCTTCTCTCCGCCATCAGCGGCGTCCCGGGGACCGAGGTCGTCGCGGAGTTCGCGTTCGGGACGAGCGACTTCGCACCGCTCGTCGGGCCCTCCTCGAAGGGGCGGAAGGGCACGGCGCACTTCGCCCTCGGGGACAACCAGAACTGCTACCCGGGCGGCCAGAACACGAGCGCCCTCCACCTCGACGGGGTCAACCACAACATCTCCATCCAGATCGTCGACACCGGCGAGTACATCGTGAAAGAAGGTGTCTGGCAGCTATGAGCGGCCCTCGGACCCGCGCGATAGGGCTCGAGGACGTCGCGCCGATCGAGCTCCGCCACGACAGCTGGTCGAGGGTGGTGGTCAGCGACAAGACCGTGGAGGGCAACCATGCCTCTCTCGGCTACTCGGTGTTCGGCCCCGGGCTCGTGACCGCCGACCTCTCCCACTCCGTCGACGAGCTCTGCTTCGTGCTCTCGGGGCACGGCGTCATCCGGCTCGAGGACGGGGACGTGGAGGTGTCCGCGCGCAGCGGGCTGTACATCCCTGCACGCGCCTGGCACACGGTCGTGAACGACGGCGACGCGGACCTCGTGATGGTGTTCAGCTTCCCGTGGCCCGACTACCCGCCGACCGAGCGACGGGACGCGAGAGGTTGAGCGACGACGACAGCACCCCGGTGGCGGCAGGCTCCCCGCCGCGCACGGCCGACGAGGCCCGCCGGCAGGTGGCCGCCGCCTGCCGGATCGTCGCCCGGTACGGCCACGAGGACCTCACCCTCGGCCACGTGAGCGTGCGTGGCCCGGAGGAGCACGAGGTGTACATCAAGGCCAAGGGCAAGGCCCTCGGCGAGGTGACCGCCGACGACGTGATGGTCGTGCGCCTCGACGACCCGGACGGGCATCTCGCGCCGGGGGCGCATCTCGAGACGGTCATGCACCTCGAGGCGTACCGGGCGCGCCCGGACGTGGGAGCCGCGATCCACACCCACGCTATGTACGCGACCGCGCTCGGCGCGACCTCGGCGTCGCTCGAGTACCTCTCCCACGACGCCGTCCTGTTCAGAGACGGTGTCGGCCTGTACAACAAGTCCGTCGGGATGATCACGACCCGCGATGACGGCGTCGCGGTCGCCGAGGCCCTCGGGGTCCGACGGGCGCTCCTCCTCCAGAACCACGGGATGCTCGCGGTCGGCGAGGACGTACGATGGGCGGTGCTCGCCGCCCTGACCCTCGAGCGCGCCGTGCGCGTCCAGGTCCTCGCGAGCTCCCTCGGCGGGTTCACTCCCATCCCGGACGAGCTGCTCGACGAGATCCACCTCACGAAGTACCAGCCGGTGTTCCTCGAGGAGTACTGGTCCTCGTGGGTGCGCAGGATCCCCGGGACCGAGGAGCTGGAGCCGTGAGCGAGACGGTCGTCACGACGGTCAACGGGCGCGTCGTCGAGACCGCGGTCGAGGCCAACGAGCTCCTGCTCGACTTCCTCCGCGACCGGCTCGGTCTCATCGGGGCCAGGCAGTCCTGCGAGGTGCAGGTGTGCGGGACCTGCACCGTCCTCGTCGACGGCATGCCCGTGAGCTCGTGCACGCACCTTGCGTGCGACGTCGACGGAAAGGAGGTCGAGACGATCGAGGGCCTCGTCGGGACCCCCTTGCACGACGAGCTGAGCGACGCGTTCGTCCGCCACGCCGCCGTGCAGTGCGGGTTCTGCACTCCCGGGATGCTCCTCACGGCGAAGGCCCTCCTCGGGACCGAGGACGTCGCGACCGAGGAGGGGACCCGTCGTGCGATGGCCGGGAACCTCTGCCGGTGCACGGGGTACCGGTCGATCCTCGACGCGCTCACGGAGGTGTTCGATGCCCACCGGACGCCGCGGAGCTGAGGAGGGGCGGTGACCCGGCTCTCGGACCCGCCGGTCGGCACCGCGACCGCGGTCGGCCTCAGCGTCGAGCGCGTCGACGCTCGCGACAAGCTCGCAGGGAAGGCCGAGTTCACGGTCGACCTGCATCCGCCGTTCATGCTGTACGGCTCCGTGCTCCGCAGCCCGTACGCGCACGCGGTCATCGAGGGTATCGACACGAGCGCCGCAGAGGCGACAGATGGCGTCGTCGCCGTCCTCACGGGCGACGACCTCGCGGACATCGACCCGTACTACGGGCACGCCCTCCGGGACCGCCCGGTCGTGGCGATCGGGAAGGTCCGGTTCGCAGGCGAGCCGGTCGCGGTCGTGGCCGCCGTGACGCAGTCGGTCGCGGACGCGGCGCTCGCGTCCATCGAGGTCACCTACGGCACGCTCGAGGTCGCAGCCTCCCTCGACGCAGCGCTCGCGCCCGACGCCCCGCTCGTCCACGAGGGCGCGGTGAGGCCCGGGCTCGCGCACGGCCTCGGAGCGCTTCCCGAGCGCGAGGGGAACATCTGCTACCGCTACGGCTTCGCGCGCGGCGACACCGAGTCGGTGTTCGAGTCCGCCCCGGTCGTGGTGGAGGGCGACTACCTGTTCCCCGCCGTCTACCAGTACTCGATGGAGACCCACACGACGATCGCGCACCACAAGGGCGACGACATCGTGGTGTGGTCGTCCTGCCAGCACCCGTTCCTCGTCCGACAGGAGATCTCGGAGCTCTTCGGGCTCCCGCTCGACCGTGTCGAGGTGATCGTCCCCTTCCTCGGGGGTGGGTTCGGGAGCAAGTCGTACACGAAGATGGAGCCGCTCACCGTCGCGATCTCGAGGAAGGCCGGCAGGCCGGTCCGGATCCTCAACCGCGTGGACGAGTCCATGGTGACGACGCGGCGCCACAACATGAAGTGCAGGATGCGCACCGCCGCGGGCGCCGACGGGGAGCTCCTCGGTCGCGAGGTCGAGCTGTGGCTCGACACGGGTGCGTACGCGGACAACGGCCCGCGGGTCACGGCCACCGCGGGTGACGCCGCCCCCGGCCCGTACGGCTGGAAGGCCATGGACGTCCGCGCCCACTGCGTGTACACGAACACCGGCCCCTCCGGCTCCTACCGTGCGTTCGGGTCGACCCACGTGCAGTGGATCGGAGAGTCCCAGGTCGACGAGGTCGCCCGTCGCGTCGGGATGGACAGGCTCGAGATCCGGAGGAGGAACCTCCTGCCTCGCGGCGGAGAGGTCCGCCCCGGGGCCAAGGGGGTCGACGCGGACCTCGTCGGCGACATCGAGGCCGTCGCCGCGGCGATCGACTGGGGGGCGGAGAGGCCGCCGAACCGGGGCGTCGGGATATCGATCGGCCTCCTCGCGGCGGGAGCGCACCCCGTGTCGATGGCGACCGTCCGCCTCGGCCCGGACGGGGGGGTGACCGTGCTCGTCGGGACGACCGAGCTCGGCCAGGGATCCCGCACCGCGATGGGCCAGATCGCGGCCGAGGTCCTCAAGATCGACTCCTCTCGCGTCCGGACGATGGGAACGGACACCGCGTACACGCCCTACGACCGCTCGACGGGGGCGAGCCGCTCCACGACGGTCGCGGGCAAGGCGGTCGAGGAGGCCGCGCTGAGCGTCCTCGACGCGCTCCTCGAGACGGCGGAGGAGATCCTCGGCGTCGACCGAGCGGAGCTCACGGTCGCGGGCGGGGCCGTCGAGGCGGGCGGGCAGGCGATCGCCTACCAGGAGCTCGTCCAGCGTCGCTTCGGGCTCGCGGGCGGGGAGCTCGTCGGCCACGGGCGCGTCCAGCCCCGCGGCAAGAGCGGGGGGTTCGCGGACGGCCCGGTCTTCTGGGAGATCTGCGCCGCGGGCGCCGAGGTGGAGCTCGACCCCGAGACCGGGATCGTGACCGTGCTCCGGACCTCGAGCGTCGCGGACGTAGGTCGCGCCATCAACCCCCAGCTCGTCGAGAGCCAGGACGAAGGAGGGACCCTCCAGGGGCTCGGGAACGCCCTGTTCGAGGAGATGCGGTTCGACGCGTCGGGGACGCTCCTCAACGACACGCTCCTCGACTACCGGATCCCCTCCTTCGAGGACCTTCCGGCGGCGATGAGCTGCACGATCGTCGAGAACGCCGACGGGCCCGGCCCGTTCGGGGCGAAGGGCTGCGGCGAGGGGGTCCTCGCCGGCCTGCCCGCGGCGATCGTGAACGCGCTCGCGGACGCGGGTGTCGCGATGCGGGAGCTTCCCCTCACTCCCGAGCGCGTGTGGAACCAGATCCGCAAGCAGCGGATCGACGGAGCGAGTTCGAAGGACTGAAGGAGAGACAATGACTATTCCGAAGACAACCGCGGTCATCGGTGCGGGGACGATGGGCCCGGGCATCGCCGCGACGCTGTCCCGCTGCGGATCGACGGTCCGCCTCAACGACATCGACGCCGGCGTGCTCGAGCGCGCGAAGGCGGGGACCGAGCTCGCGTCGCAGATCCTCGGGCGCCTCGACGCGCCGGAGGCCCCCGGCGGGTCCGTGAGCTTCGAGCTCGACGTCGATGCGGCCTGCGAGGGCGCGGACCTCGTCATCGAGGCGGTCCCGGAGAGGCTCGACCTCAAGCGCGAGATCTTCGCGACCTTCGAGAGGGTCGTCGCGAGCGACGCGGTGCTCGCCACGAACACGTCGGGGATCCCGGTGACGGACATCGCCGCGCACCTCGCGCACCCCGAGCGCGTCATCGGGATGCACTGGTCCAACCCGCCGCACGTGATCCCCATGATCGAGGTCGTGCCCGGCGAGAGGACCTCTCCCGCGGTCGTGGACCAGCTCGTCGCGACGATCAAGGCGTTCGGATTCTCGCCGGTCGTCGAGAAGGAGGTCCCCGGGTTCGTCGAGAACCGGATCCTCTACGCGATCCTCCGCGAGTGCGTCTCCCTCGTGGAGCGCGGCGTCGTCACGCAGGCCGACATGGACACGGCGGTCAAGTGGGGGATCGGGTACAAGCTCGCCGTGATCGGGCCGATGCGGCTCCTCGACATGGCCGGGCTGGACATCTACCAGAGCGTCGCGAGCTACCTGAACAAGGACCTGTGCAACGACGCGGAGGTCTCTCCGCTCGTCACCGACAGGACCGGTGCCGGGAAGCTCGGGATGAAGACGCTCGGCGGCATGTACGAGTACGCGGACCAGGACGACGTGAACGCGAACCGGTCGAGGATCGCGGCCGGTCTCGTCGCCGTCCGCAAGACGCTCCAGGCGCTGTAGCGGGACGGGGGAGGGCACGCGATGGCTCCGAAGAAGGTGTACATCCTCGACGGCGGGTCGCTCGTGATCGACCGGTCGCAGGTCCTGTGGCATATCGACGTCGGCACTCCCGTGCGCTTCCCCGTCTACAGCGTCCTCGTCGAGCACGCAGACGGGTTCCTCCTCTACGACACGGGCTACGACCTCGAGCACGTGAGGAGGGTCCTCCCGTTCGAGCAGCCCCTCCAGAGCCCCGAGCAGTCGCTCGGAGCGCAGCTGAGGCTGTGCGGCGTCGAGCCGGAGCAGGTCGACACGGTCGTCAACTCGCACTTCCACTTCGACCACGTCGGGGGCAACCGCCTCCTCACCTCGGCGACGACGCTCGTGTCGAAAGAGGAGCTCCGTCACGCGAAGGTGCCCGAGCCGTTCGAGCACCTCGGCTACTCCGACCTCACCTTCGACTTCCCCGGCGTGCGCTACGAGCGCGTGAGCGGGGACGTCGAGATCGCGGACGGCGTCTGGCTGTTCGAGACCCCGGGCCACACGGCGGGCCACTACTCGATGCTCGTCGAGATGGAGGACGGGGAGTCGATGCTCTTCGCGGGCGACGCCGCCTACACGCGCGAGAACCTGGACCGGGAGATCATCGCGGGCTTCCACCTCGACCCGACCCAGTCGGTGGAGTCGATCAAGCGGTTGAAGCGCCTCGCGAGGCGGCACGAGGCCGTGATCTACCCGTCCCACGAGATGGAGCCCTTCCAGACCTGGAAGCACGCCCCGCTCGCCTACGGATGACGGGCGGGGACTTGGGCGGGCAACGTCGGATCTACGAGCTGATCGAGGGGAGACGGGGATGAGACTGGACGGCCGTGTCGCGATCGTGACCGGGGCGGGGCAGGGGATCGGCCGGGCGATCGCGGAGAAGCTCGCCGCGGAGGGGGCGAAGGTCGTCGTCGCCGACCTCAACGCGACGACGGCAGCGGCGTGCGCGGAGGCGATCGGCGGCGTCGCTCACCCGGTGGACGTGAGCGACGAGGCCCAGGTGGCGGCGCTCGTCGAGGCCACCGTGGACCTGCACGGCAAGGTCGACGTCCTCGTCAACGACGCCGCGATCGTCCCGTTCGTCGCGTGGGACGACATCGACCTCGCCGAGTGGCGACGGATCATGTCCGTGAACCTCGACGGCACGTTCCTCACCTGTCGCGCCGTCTACCCGCACATGCGCGCCGCGGGGTACGGACGGATCGTGAACATCTGCTCCAACGTGATCGTCGCCGGCACCCCGAACCTCGCGCACTACGTGGCCTCGAAGGGCGGGATCTTCGCCTTCACGCGAGCGCTCGCCACGGAGCTCGGGCGCTACGGGATCACGGTCAACTCGGTCGCGCCCGGGCTCACCGCGAGCGAGGGCGTCCTCGGGTCCCCGCACGCGGACGCGTTCGACTTCGTCGTCGGTCTCCAGGCCATCCCCCGCCGGGGCCTCCCGGGCGACATCGCTCCGGTGGTCGCCTTCCTCGCGTCCGAGGAGGCGGGCTGGGTGACGGGCTCGATGGTGGTCGCCGACGGAGGGCACACCCGACACTGACCGCGCGCCGCCCGCCCGCGCTCCCGCACGACCTCGCACGCCCGGGGCGCGCGGGCGGCCGAGGAGGAGCGCCGTCCCCGCGACCCACGAGAGGGAAGTCGAGAGCCAATGAAGCTGCCGCCGTTCGAGGTGCACCGGCCGACGTCCGTCGAGGACGCGTCGCGGCTCCTCACCGAGCTCGGGGACGACGCGGTCGCGATGAGCGGCGGCACGGAGCTGCTCCTCGCGATGAAGCTCGGTCTCGCGAGCTACGGGCACGTCGTCGACCTGAAGCGCGTCGGCGCGCTCCGTTCGCTCGAGGTGTCGGGGGACGTGCTCTCGGTCGGCGGGGGCGTGACCCACCGCGAGCTCGAGACCTCCCCTCTCGTCCGGTCGCTCTTCCCTGCGCTCTCCTCGATGCTCGCGGACGTGGCGAACCTGCGCGTCCGCTCGGTCGGGACGCTCGGGGGGAACCTCTGCTTCGCGGACCCGCACTCGGACCCCGCGACGTTCCTCGCCGCGATGGGCGCCGTCGCCGTCCTGGGCTCCGGCGCGAGCTCCCGGAGGGTCCCCGTCGAGGGCTTCTCCGTCGGCCCGTACGAGACCGTGCTCGCTCCCGGCGAGCTCCTCACCGGCGTCGAGCTCCGCCTCCCGGGCCCCGGGACCGGTGTGTCGCACGTCCGGATGAAGACCCACGAGCGGCCGACGGTGACCGTCACGTCCCGTGTCGAGGTCGCCGGAGGGGTCGTGACCTCGGCACGGCTCGCCGTGGGGTCCGTCTGCAGCGTCCCTGTCGTCACGGACACCGCCTCGAGCCTCCTCGGCTCCGCCCGGGAGGACTGGGAGGAGCGCGTCGCCCGCTGCTCGGCGGCGACGGCCGAGGCCGTGGAGCCGGTCGCGGACGCCGACGGGGCCGTCGGGTACAAGAGCGCCCTCGTCGAGGTGCTCGCGCGCCGGGGGCTCCACCGGGCGCTCGAGCTCGCCGCGGGCTCGGCCGGGGCCGGCGGGGTGGCGCCGTGAAGCTGACCGCCGCGTTCTCGGTCCCCCTTCCCGTCGCGGACGCCTGGACGCTCCTCCAGGACGTCGAGCGCGTCGCCGCGTGGTTCCCGGGGGCCCGCCTCGACGGGTCGGACGGGGACTCCTTCACGGGGTCGGTCCGCGTGAAGGTCGGCCCGATGGTCGTCGACTACAAGGGGGTCGCGCGCTTCGTCGAGCGCGACGAGTCCGAGCACAGGGTCGTCCTCGAGGCGTCCGGACGCGAGCAGCGCGGGCAGGGCACCGCGAAGGCTCTCGCGACGACCTCGCTCCAGTCGGCGGACGGGCGCACGGACGTGTCCGTGTCCGTCGACCTCGACGTGACCGGGCGGCCCGCCCAGCTCGGGCAGAGCCTGATCCAGGACATAGCGGGACGGCTCGTGGGCGAGTTCTCGGCCCGGATGGAAGCCGACCTGTCCGCACGCGCCTCGTCGGGCGAGGGCGCGGGCGCGGTCCCGCCGCTCCCTCGCGGGGGGCCGGGCGCCGGCGCCCCGTCCCCGAGAGCCGGGGAGGAGCGCGCCGGACCCGCCGGGAGCGCCGGGACCGGCGCCGACGACGGCGTGCTCGACCTCGGGCGGATCGCCGGGCCGGCGCTGCTCCGCAGGTCGTTCCCGCTCGTCGCGGCCGTCGTGGCGTGCGCGCTCGCGTGGAGGTCCCTGTCGCGCCGGTGCAGGACCGGGCCGACTGCGAGGAGGTGCCGATGACGGTCGACGCGCACATGCACGTGGGCGAGTTCCCGCTGTTCGACGTCCGGATGGACGGACCGGGCCTCGCGGCGACGCTCGCGAGGTTCGACATCGACGCGGGCCTCGTGTTCTGCCCGGAGAACCACCTCACGCGGTCCGCGGTCGAGGCGGTCGACGCCGCGTACGGGCTCTACTGGGCCAACCCGAAGATGCCGGGCCACCTCGAGGAGGCCGAGGAGTACCTCGGGCACCCGAAGTTCCGCGGCGTCAAGCTCCACCCGCTGATCGACGGCTACCACCCGAACGACCCGATCGTCCACCCGCTCATGGAGCTCCTCGTCGCGAAGGGCCTCCCGGCGCTCGTGCACTGCGGGCACCCGATCTTCACCCTCCCGTGGAGCATCGAGGAGCTCGCGAGGAGCTTCCCCGCTGCGACCGTGGTCCTCGGCCACATGGGGCACGGCAACATCGTGTACATAAACGGCGCGATCGACGTCGCCGCCCGGAACCCGAACGTCTACCTCGAGACGTCCGGGATGCCGATGCACTCGAAGATCAAGGAGGGCGTCGAGCGGGCCGGAGCCCACAAGGTCCTCTACGGGTCCGACGCGCCGTTCCACGACCCGAGCGTCGAGATCCTGAAGGTCCGCGTCAGCGGGCTGAGCGACGACCTCGTGGAGCGGGTGCTCCACACGAACTCCGTCGAGGTGTTCTTCGGCGGGGTGCTCCCCTCGTCGCCCTAGCCGCCGAACGAGATCCGTCGGGTCCTCGTCCGACGGCGTCCCACCGGCCGCACGCCGATCCCCCAGGTCGGAAGCGGCCGTCGGGACGCGCACGGCGGGGTGCCTCTCGGCACCCCGCCGTGCAACTCCTCGGCCGGAGCGTCCTGCCGTCCCGCGCACGCGGTCCGTCGGGTCGCCCCGTGCGTGCGCTCGGGACTAGAAGTCCTCCATCCCTCCGCCGGGCATCGCCGGAGCGGACCTCTCCTCCGGCTTGTCCACGACGACCGCCTCGGTCGTGAGGAACAGCGCCGCGATGGAGGCCGCGTTCTGCAGCGCGGAGCGCGTCACCTTCGCGGCGTCGATGACTCCGGTCTTGAACAGGTCCTCGTACTCGCCGGTCGCCGCGTTGAGCCCCTCGGACGCGCCCTTCAGGTTGCGGACCCGCTCGACCACGACGCCGCCCTCGAGGCCCGCGTTCACGGCGATCTGCTTCAGCGGCTCCTCCACGGCCTTCGCCACGATCCGGGCCCCGGTCGCCTCGTCGCCCTCGAGCTTCTCGGCCCGGTCGAGCACGGTCTGCTGGGCACGGAGCAGCGCGACTCCTCCGCCCGGGACGACGCCCTCCTCGATGGCCGCCTTCGTCGTCGAGACGGCGTCCTCGATGCGGTGCTTCTTCTCCTTGAGCTCGACCTCGGTGGCCGCGCCGACCTTGATGACCGCGACGCCGCCCGACAGCTTGGCGAGGCGCTCCTGGAGCTTCTCGCGGTCGTAGTCGGAGTCGGTGTTCTCGATCTCGGCCTTGATCTGGTTGATCCGGCCCTTGATGTCGGCGTCGGCGCCCGCTCCCTCGACGATCGTCGTCTCGTCCTTCGTGATGACGACCTTGCGGGCGCTGCCGAGCAGGTCGAGAGTCACGTTCTCGAGCTTCAGGCCGACGTCCTCGGTGACGACCTGGCCGCCCGTGAGGATCGCGATGTCCTGGAGCATCGCCTTGCGGCGCTCCCCGAAACCGGGCGCCTTGACCGCCGCGCTCTTGAAGGTCCCGCGGATCTTGTTCACGACGAGCGTCGCGAGCGCCTCGCCCTCGACGTCCTCCGCGATGACCACGAGCGGCTTGCCCGTCTGCATGATCTTCTCGAGCACCGGCAGGAGGTCGCGGACGGCCGAGATCTTCGAGCCGTAGAGGAGCACGTACGCGTCCTCGAGCGAGGCCTCCATGCGCTCGGAGTCGGTCGCGAAGTACGGGGAGATGTAGCCCTTGTCGAAGCGCATCCCCTCGACGAGGTCCATCTCCATCCCGAAGGTCTGGGACTCCTCGACCGTGATGACCCCGTCCTTGCCGACCTTGTCGATCGCCTCGGCGATCATGGACCCGATCTCGGTGTCCGCGGACGAGATCGAGGCGACCTGGGCGATCTGGTCCTTCGAGTCGGTCTCCTTCGAGATCTCCTTCAGCCGGCCGACCGCGGCCTCGACCGCGGCCTCGATGCCCTTCTTGAGCGACATCGGGTTCGCTCCGGCGGCCACGTTGCGCAGGCCCTCTCGCACGAGCGCGCCCGCGAGCACGGTCGCCGTCGTCGTCCCGTCGCCGGCGACGTCGTCGGTCTTCTTCGCGACCTCCTTCACGAGCTCGGCCCCGACCTTCTCCCACGGGTCCTCGAGCTCGATCTCCTTCGCGATCGACACGCCGTCGTTCGTGATCGTCGGCGCGCCCCACTTCTTCTCGAGGACGACGTTGCGGCCCTTCGGCCCGAGCGTCACCTTCACCGCGTCGACGAGCTGGTTCATCCCGCGCTCGAGCGAGCGACGGGCCTGCTCGTCGAAGCTGATCAACTTCGGCATCTTCGGGTGTCCTCCCTTGGCTGCTCGGCGACGCCGAGCGTTGGCACTCTCCTGTGTCGAGTGCTAATAGCAAACCACGCTCCGGCGTGGCGCGCAACTGGGCCCCGAGGCGGCCGGCCGGCGAGGGCCGCCGCTAGGTTGGCCCAGGTGAGCGAGCGGGTGCCGGCGGGCCCTCTGGACGCGGCCGGCGCCCTTCGTGAGCGTGCGGACGACGCACGGGCGACGGCGTCCATCGGCAGGCGCGTCGTCGCCGTGTTCGCCGTCCTCGTGGGCGTGTCGATCGCGAACCTCTACTACGTCCAGCCGCTCCTCCCGATGGTGCGCCGGGACTTCCACGTCGCGACGGGAGTCGCCGCCCTCGCGACGACGGCGGCGCAGCTCGGGTTCGTGCTCGGGCTCCTGTTCGTCCTCCCGCTCGGGGACCTGGTCGAGCGGAGGCGCCTCGTCTCGGGCCTCGCGCTCGGGTGCGCGGTCGCGCTGCTCGCCGCCGGGAGCGCTCCTGACATCGCGGTCCTCCTCGTCGCGCTCGTCCTCGTCGGCGCGACCGTCGCGCTCGCCCAGGTCCTGATCCCTCTCGCCGCGACGCTCGCGGCCGAGCACGAGCGCGGCCGGGTCGTCGGGCTCGTCATGAGCGGGCTCCTCCTCGGGATCCTGCTCGCACGCACGTTCGCCGGGCTCGTCGCGGCCGCGTCGAGCTGGCGCGTCGTGTTCTACTCGGCCGCGGGGTCGATGATCGTGGTCACCGTCCTCGCGTGGGTGCGCGTCCCGCGCGACTCGCGCCGGACGGAGTTCTCCTACGGCCAGCTCCTCGGCTCGCTCCGCTCGATCGTGCGGAGCGAGCCCGTGCTCCGGCGCCGCGCGACGTTCGGCGCGCTCGGGATGGGCTGCTTCAGCGTCCTGTGGACCTCGATCGCGTTCCTCCTGAGCGGCCCCCCCTACCACTACAGCGCCGCGCGCATCGGGCTGTTCGGCCTCGTCGGGGCGGCCGGCGCGCTCATGGCGACCGCCGCGGGGCGACTGGCCGACCAGGGACGGAGCCACATGGTCACGGTCGCGATGGCGGTTCTCCTCGCCGGCTCGTACCTACCGATCTACCTCGGCGCGCGCTCCCTCGCCGGGCTCGTCGTCGGGATCGTGGTGCTCGACGTCGGGGTGCAGGGCCTCCACATCACGAACCAGAGCCTCATCTACCGCCTCGCCCCCGAGCACCGCTCCCGCACGAACTCGGTGTACATGGTCTCGTACTTCCTCGGGGGCACCTCCGCGTCGGGGATCGCCGCTGCGCTGTACCCGTCGACGGGGTGGGCGGGCGTCTGCGCGCTCGGCGCCTCCCTCGGGGCCGTCGCGACCGCCGTCGCGCTCGCGGACCTCCGGAGCGCCCGCCGCGCGGCTTCACCTTCTCGTCAGGTTCGAGGTGCATCGTGACGCCATGTCGACGACGGCAGTGAGACAGCGCGGCCCCGCTCCGGCCGCAGGAGGCGGGACGTCGGGCGCGCGCACGGGCGGAGCGAGCGCCCGTCGCTGGGTGCCCGAGGTCGTCCTCTGCGTGGCAGGGATCGGGCTCGGTGCCGCCGTCGGGTCGGTGCTCACGAACGAGACGAGGAGCCAGCTCGACCAGGCGGGCGGGGTCGCGACGTTCCTCGGGTCGCTCACGGGAATGGTCGGCGCGTACCTCGCGCTCCTCATGGTGCTCCTCGTGAGCCGTCTCCCGGTCGTCGAGCGCACGCTCGGCCAGGACCGGCTCGCCCGCTGGCACCGGAGGCTCGCCCCGTGGCCCATCACGCTGCTCGCGATCCACGCGATCACGATCACGGTCGGGTACGCGCAGGCGGCACGCGTCGGGGTGTGGCACGAGGTCGGGACGGTCCTCTCCGCGTACCCCGGCGTCTCGATCGCGACGGCCGGTCTCGGGCTCATGCTCGCGATCGGGCTCGTGTCCCTCCGGGCCGTGCGCAACCGGTTGAGCAGGGAGAGCTGGTGGCTCATCCACCTCTGGATGTACGTGGCGCTCGCGATCTCGTTCGTGCACGCGGTCGTGCTCGGCCCCTCGTTCGTCGTGCACCCGCTTGCGACGGACCTCTGGGACGCCGTGTGGGCCGCCGCGGCCGGCGCCCTCCTCGCGTACCGGTTCGGGCTCCCGATCCTCCGGAGCCTCCGGCACCGGCTCGTCGTCGTGGACGTGCGCGTCGAGGCCCCGGGGGTCGTGTCCATCGTGTGCAAGGGTCGGGCGCTCGACCGCCTCCCCGTCCGGGGCGGGCAGTTCCTCGAGTGGCGCTTCCTCGCCCCGGGGATGTGGTGGCAGGCGCACCCGTACTCGCTCTCCTCGCTCCCTCGCCCCCCCTACGTCCGCCTCACCGTGAAGGGCGTGGGCGACCACTCGAGCTCGCTCGCTCGGCTCCGTCCCGGGACGAGGGTCGCCATCGAGGGCCCGTACGGGGCGTTCACGAGCGAGGCGCGCACCCAGCGGCGGGTCGCGCTCGTGGCGGGCGGGATCGGGGTGACGGCGATCCGGAGCCTCCTCGAGGACCTCCCGCGCTCGTCCGAGCCCGTCGTCGTGCTCCGGGCCTCGAGCACCGAGGACCTCGCGCTCCGCGCGGAGATCGCGGACCTCGTGAAGGAGAGGCACGGGTCCGTGCAGGAGGTCGTCGGCGCACGCGACGAGGTGAGCCTCGACGCGAAGTCGCTCCGGCGCCTCGTCCCGGCGATCGGCGAGCGTGACGTGTTCGTGAGCGGACCGGAGTCGTTCGTGTTCCACGTCGTCGACACGCTCCGCTCGATCGGCTTGCCCGAGGAGCAGCTCCACTACGAGGCGTACGCGTTCTGACCCGCATGCGCGGTCGCGTCGGGCACGCCGGCCGCACGACGAGAGACAACGGAGGTCGTCGATGAAGGTGAGGAAGCCGGCGGTGGCGCTCGGCTCGACGGCGGCGGGGATCGCCGTCGTGGTCGGGCTCCACCCCGCGGGAGGTTCGCTCCTCGGGGCGACGCGTGCCCCGAGCATCGGAGCGTCGAGCCCCTCCGCGAGCACCCCCACGGCGACGACACGACCCGCCGCGTCGGCGAGCCCGTCGGCCGGGGCGACCACGACGACGAGCCCTGCTGCGACCGCGACGACACGCCCCGCGGCGCCCGC
>JAJZBW010000206.1 GCA_021798745.1 Actinomycetes bacterium | reverse complement strand
GAACAGCTCGACGACCCGGTTGCGCGCGCTCCTCACGGTGCGCCCCGCGAGCTCGCCGTACGCGGCGCGGGCGCGCGCCGCGTCGAGGGACTCCCAGCCGGGCTCGCCGAACGGGGCGTGCTCGAGGCGGCCGTCCCGACCGACGATCGTGCGGGTCGGGAGCCCGAGCTCTCTCCACCAGGTCACGTCCGTGAGGTCGCCGAAGGTGCAGACCATCGCGATCCCCGAGCCCTTCTCCGGGTCGGCGAGCGGGTGGGCATGCACGGGGACCTCGACGCCGAACACCGGGGTGCGGACCGTCGAGCCGACGAGGTCCGCGTACCGGCCGTCCCCGGGGTTCGCGACGAGCGCGACGCACGCGGGGACGAGCTCCGGGCGGGTCGTCTCGATCTCGACGTCGCGACCTCCGCCGACGCCCGCGAAGCGGAGCCGGTGGTAGGCGCCGGGGATCTCCCGGTCCTCGAGCTCGGCCTGGGCGACCGCGGAGGCGAAGTCCACGTCCCAGAGGGTGGGCGCCTCCTGACGGTACGCGTGGTCCCGAGCGGCGAGGCGGAGGAATGCGCGCTGCGAGGTCCGCTGTGCGGACGCGCTCACGGTCGTGTACGCCGTGGTCCAGTCGACGGACAGCCCGAGCCGGCGGAAGAGCTCCTCGAACACGACCTCGTCCCGGGCCGTGAGCCTGCGGCAGAGCTCGACGAAGTTCGGGCGCGAGATGGCGAGAGCGTCCGACGGTGGGCTCTCGGGAGGTGCGAACGAGGGGTCGTACGCGACGCCCGGGTCGCAGCGGACCCCGAAGTAGTTCTGGACGCGCCGCTCGGTGGGCAGCCCGTTGTCGTCCCACCCGATCGGGTAGAAGACCGCCTTGCCGCGCATGCGCTGGAAGCGCGCGACGACGTCGGTCTGGGTGTAGGAGAACACGTGCCCGACGTGGAGCGACCCGGACACGGTCGGCGGGGGGGTGTCGATCGAGTACACGTCGGCGCGCGCCCGCGTGCGGTCGAACCGGTACGTCCCGTCGGACTCCCAGCGTGCGCTCCAGCGCGCCTCGAGGCCCTCGAGGGCGGGCCGCTCGGGCACCCCCGTCCCCGCGGAGGGGCGTGCGTCGGCGCGGTGGTCGGTCTGGTCGAGCTCGCTCATCGGCCTAGTACGGTACCTGCGTGCTCCGCCTGCACGACACAGCGACGGGTCTCGTCGCGCCCGTGCCCGAGCGCGACCCCGGCTCGGTCGGGCTCTACGTGTGCGGGCCGACCGTCTACGGGCCCCCGCATGCAGGGCACGGGCGGTTCGTGCTCGTCTACGACGTGCTCCGCCGCTACCTCGAGCACACGGGAAAGGCCGTGCGCCACGTGTCGAACGTCACGGACGTCGACGACAAGATCGTCGACCGGGCGCGCGCCGAGCGGCGGGACTGGCGCGACGTCGCGGCCGAGAGCGAGGAGCAGTGGTGGCGGGCGATGGACGCTCTCGGCGCGCTCCGGCCCGGGGTCGTGCCGCACGCGACCGAGCACGTCGCCGAGATGGCCGAGCTCGTCGCGGAGCTCGTCGCGCGCGGGCACGCCTACGAGACGAGCGACGGCGTCTACCTCGCGTGCGACACCGTCGAGGGGTACGGGATGCTCGCGCACCAGAGCGTCGACTCGCTGCGGGCCGGAGCGCGGGTGGCGGTGTCCGAGGAGAAGCGCTCGCCGGTCGACTTCGCGCTCTGGAAGAAGGCGAAGCCGGGCGGGCCGACGTGGCCGTCTGCGTTCGGTCCGGGGCGCCCGGGCTGGCACACCGAGTGCGTCGTGATGTCCCTCGGGCTCCTCGGCGAGGGCTTCGACCTGCACGGAGGCGGGCTCGACCTCGTCTTCCCGCACCACGAGAACGAGCGGGCGCAGGCGGTCGCGCTCGGGAGGCGGTTCGCGCGGCTCTGGGTCCACAACGGGCTCGTGACCGTCGGCGGGGAGAAGATGTCGAAGTCGCTCGGGAACTACGTCGAGCTCGAGGACCTGCTCGCGTCGGCGGACCCGCGCGCGTACCGGATGCTCGTGCTGCGCTCGTCGTACCGGTCTCCGCTCGAGGTCGGGGAGGCGGCGCTCGCCGACGCGAGCGCCGCGCTCGGGCGCGTCGACGAGCTCGCGCGGCGGATCGGGACGCTCCGGGACGAGCGTGGGGCCGCGAGCGGGGAGGTGGACGGGCTCGCCCGGACCCGGAAGTCTGTCGGCGACCGGTTCGGGGCGGCCATGGACGAGGACCTCGCGACCCCCCGGGCGCTCGCGGACCTGCTCGTCGCGGTGCGCGACGCGAACCGGCTTCTCGACTCCGGAGACGTCACCGCCGGACGCTCGCTCGGGCGGGCCGCGCTCGAGCACCTCGCGGTGCTCGGGGTCGAGCCCGGCGCGGCGTCGGACCGCCCGGGAACCGCGGTCCTCGAGCTCGCGGGCCGGCGCGAGGAGGCGAGGCGCTCCGGGGACTACGCGGCGGCCGACGCGCTGCGCTCGGAGATCGCCGCGCTCGGGTGGCAGGTGGACGACTCGCCGTCGGGCCCGCACCTGCGCCGCTGAGGCGAAGTCGCCGGCGGACGCCGCCCGCGCGGCGGGCCGTCGCGGCGCGCCGCGCGAGAGCCCGCCGCGACGGCTCAGTGCATGGGCTTCTTGAACACGAACACGACCTGCTCGGGGTTCGGCGACCCGAGGTGGTCGACACGGGAGAAGTTCACGAGCTCCCAGCCCTCGCGACCCTTGAAGGTGAGCATGGACACGAGCCCGGCCGTGAACCGGTCCTCGGACCAGTCCTCGCCGGCCTTCCACGATCCTGTCCACACGACGGTGTCGTACAGCCAGCTGGTCATCGTCGGTCCCTCCGGCTCACCCTCCGGACGTGCTCCGGGCGTACCCCGACGAATGTAACGGGCGGCGCGGACGGGGTCGCGCGCTCCTCCTCGCGCCCGCGCCGCGTGCGGTGGTCCGGGCTGCTCGCGGCGCTGCGGGCGGAGGTGGGCTCAGAACGTGCGCAGGACGCGCGCCCGGGCCGACAGGTCCGGGAGGGGTCGTGGACCGATGCGCCGGGGACCGCCCTCGTCGGAGTCCGGCGGGACGGCGCCCGCGAGCGTGTCGACGTCCCGGAGGAGGAGCTCGACGAGCTCGTGGACCTTCCGGCGAGTCGACTTCAGGTGGTCTATCGGGCGGCGCGGGCCGAGGCCGGGCACGTCGACGAAGCGCCCCGGCGGCTCGCCGCTCACGCTGAAGCGACGGACGAGGACGTTGTGACGAACGGCTCGGTCACGCAGGAGGCGGACCTGGGCGAGCCATCCCTGGGGCGAGCGCGAGCCGGACCCCTCGAGGGCGTCGAGTATGGCGTGCTCGCTCGCGAGCGAGATCCCCGCGCCGCGGGCGATCTCGAGCGCGCCGTCCCACTCGCCGACGTCGAGGTAGGAGGCGTCCGACTCCGGCCGGCCCGCGGCGCGGACGACGGCGTCGAGAAGGGCGCATCCCGCCGCGTCGACGGCGGCGCACATCGCGGTGAGCACGCCGTCGAGAGCGAGCTCGATGCCCACGTACCGGTCGAGGTCTCCTGCGGCCCGGGCGGTGATCTGCAGGGCACCGAGATACCAGTCGGCGGACTTCACCTTGTACCGCGCCCACGCGTGGGCGCCCCTGCCGTCGACCCAGCGGAGGTAGTGGGGGCCGACAGGCCACTTGAGACGGACCGACTTCGGGATCTTTCCCACACCGCATTCTCCTCGTCACGAGGACGGAGGGCAATCGCACCCCGGAGCGGCCGCGAAGGGTGGTCGTGGGGCCACCTGGGGTGCGGGACGAGCGCTCGGCCGGGTCCGACCCCGGGGACGGGCCGTCTCGGAGCGTCGGGAGCGCACGGACGGCGTACGCGAACCGGTCCCCTCGGGGCTTTGCACCTATGACGGCCCGCCGACGAGCGGCGGCGTGACGGACGACGAGGAGCCATGGACACCACGAGGAGCGGGAGGCCGAGGATCGCGAGCCCCGGACGAGGCGGGCCGCGGTGGTCGCGAGCGGCGCGCGCGGGTGCCGTCGCGGTCGTCGTGGCGGCAGCGGCGGCCGCGGGGGTCCTCGTCGGGCGGTCGGGGCCGACGACGGCCGCGGCGACGCTCACGGACGCGACGAGCGCGCCGACGGGAGCGGCGCCGGGGGCGACGGTGACGGTGGACGGGACGGGGACGGTGACGGGTCGACCGGACACGCTCACGCTCCAGATGGGCGCGACGACGGACGCGTCGAGCGCGACGGCGGCGCTCGACCGCAACAACACGGAGATCGCGGCGCTCGAGACGGTGTTCCTGCGCGCGGGGGTGAAGAAGGCGGACCTCCAGACGAGCGGGCTGAGCGTGCAGGCGAACTACGACCAGAACGGGAACGTCTCGGGCTACCAGGCAGCGGACGAGCTCACGGTGACCTTCCACGAGCTCTCGAAGGCGGGCGCGGTCATCGACGCGGCGGCGCACGCGGTCGGCAACGACGTGCAGGTCGACGGGATCGCCTTCTCGATCTCGAACACCTCGAGCCTGCTCGGAACCGCGCGGGTGCGGGCGGTCCGAGACGCAGAGGCCACGGCCCAGGCATTCGCGTCGGCCGCCGGAGCGCGCCTCGGCCCGGTGAAGTCGATCAGCAGCCAGGAGCAGCTCCCGACGCCGGTGTTCGAGGTTCCCGTGCGCGCGACGGGCATCGCGGCGGCGCCGTCGCGCGTCCCCCTCCAGGCGGGGAGCCAGCAGCTGAGCGTGCAGGTCCACGTCGTCTACGAGCTCCGTGGCTGACGGAGGTCGGGCGGGAGCGCGACCGGGCCGGGCGTGGCGCGCGACGCCCGTGCAGGGACGCGTGTGAGCGAGCTCGGCGAGGCGCTCTCCCGGGAGCTGGACGAGACGGCGGGGAGCCCCGCGCCCGGGACCCTCGACGCCGTCGTGTCCCGACGCGACCGG
>JAJZBW010000205.1 GCA_021798745.1 Actinomycetes bacterium | reverse complement strand
CCGCCGGGGCGCCCGGCCACGAGGGACGCGTCGCTCGACGGGCGGCTGCGAGGCGCCCGGGCGCCGTCGCGGAAGTAGGATACCGGCGTGTCGACGCCCGAGCTCGAGCGGCCCACGGCACCGGGGCCGGCTCCGGAGTGGACGCGCATCGAGGAGGTGCTCCACGACCGGGCGAAGTCCCTCGTCGGGCGCGTCCCTCGCCGGTACCTCGACCTCGTCCCCCGCTCGGGGGTGCGCGCGGTCCGTCGGACGATGTCGCTCGTGCGCTCCGTGCGGGCGAGGGTCTCGGTCCCCGAGGCGGAGAAGGTCCCGTACGTGCCGGGGGTCACGCGGCTGGCCTCCGACCTCGCCCGTCCGACGCTCCTCGGGCTCGTCGCGTCGGTCGCGATCGTCGTCGGGGCGAGCGTGCCGAGCTCGCCGTTCACGCTGAAGAACGTCCCGGGGGCGTGGTACTTCGGGATCCCCTCCCCGTCGGTGGTCCCCGGGAACCAGGCGCCCGGTGCGGGGCTGTTCCTCGGGATCGTCGCCGTGTACGCGGGGATGATCCTCATGCTGCGCGTCTGGTACGACGTCGTGCGGTACTGCAGCCGGACGCCCGGGATCCCCGTGGCGCGCCTCGTCCCCGTGTTCGCGGCGTGGTGCGCGCCGCTGCTGTTCGTCGCGCCCCTGTTCAGCCGCGACCTGTACAGCTACGCGGCGCAGGGCGAGATGATGAGCCACCACATCAACCCCTACACCTACGGTCCGGCGGTGCTCGGGCAGGGCCCGTTCGTCGGGCTCGTCGACACGATGTGGCAGAACGTCGGCTCCCCGTACGGCCCGGTGTTCCTGTCGATCGCCGGGTGGATCGTGTCGGTGACGGGGCACAACGACCTCATGGCCGTCGAGGGGCTCCGGCTCGTCGCGCTCCTCGGGACGGTGGCGTTCGCGTGGGCGGTCCCGGTCATCGCGAGGTCCTTCGGCCGGGACGGAGCGGTCGCGTTCGCGCTCGCGGCGCTCAACCCGCTCATGCTCCTGCACCTCGTGGGGGGCGGGCACAACGACGCGCTCATGCTCGGGTTCCTCGTTCCCGCGTACGCGCTCGCGCGGCGGGGGCACCCCGTCGCGGGGATCGTCGTGTGCGCGGTGGGGGCGGCCGTGAAGGTCCCCGCGCTGATCGGGGTCGTGTACATCGGCTGGGAGTGGGGAGGACCCGGGCGCCCGGTGCGCGCGAGGGTGCGACCCGTCGCGACGGCGCTCGTGATGTCGGCGGCCGTGATGGGCGCGCTCTCCTACGTCGCGGGCCTCGGGTGGGGCTGGATAGCCGGGCTGTCGAACCCCGACACCGTCCGCTCGTGGCTCGACCCTGCGACCGCGCTCGGGCTCGGGCTCGGCAAGCTCGTCGCGCTCGTCGGGCTCGGCGACCACACCCACGCGCTGCTCACGCTCACGAGAGGGGGAGGGCTGCTGATCGCGGCGGCGCTCTCGCTCGTCCTGCTCCTCGACTCCGAGCGGGTCGGCCCGCTGCGCGCGCTCGGCTGGAGCCTCATAGCGATCGTGGTGCTGAGCCCCGTCGTCCAGCCGTGGTACCTCGCGTGGGGGTTCGTGTTCCTCGCCCCGGTCGTCGAGGGGCGCGTGCGGCGAGGAGTCGTCGTGGCCTCCGGGATCGCGTGCTTCGTCGGGCTCCCCGGGGTCCACGTTCTCGTGCGCCAGCTCGGGGAGGCGAACCCGCTCGTGCTCGGCGCGAGCGTGCTCGTGCTCGCGGGCTTCGTGGCCGTCGTGCTGCTCCCGCGCATCCGGAGGGTCAGCCGCCGCGAGCCCCAGCCGGACGCCGCCTGAGGCCTCCCGTCAGCGGTGCGAGGGGGCGAGCTTGCGGCGGAGCTTCGCGGGGCGGGTCGAGCGGACGAACCCCCGGGAGACCTCGAGCGCCCAGCCGAGCGCACGTATCGACGCCCGGTGGAGAGCCTCCTCGTCGAACCCGCTCCTCGTCGCCTCCTCGGGACGGCCGAGCTGGCAGTCGATGGCGTCGGCGACGATGCGGCCGACCTCGGTGTCCTTGCCGAGAACCGCGTCGTGGAGCTCCGCGTCGAGGGGGAGCGACATGAGCACCTCCTCGATCCGCATCCCGAGGAGGAGGTCGAACGCGGAGAGCATCCCCGCCGCGAACGCGAGGCCGGCGAGGTGCGGGAAGACGTCGAGGGCGAGGAGCTCGACCATGCGGGCGCGGGTGAGGGTCGTGACGACCTCCTCCTCGGAGGTCCCCCCCTTGTTCGTGAGGATGAGGAACCCGATCCAGCTCTGGAGCTGCCGCCAGCCGACGATGACGAGCGCCTCGCGCAGCGTCTGGACGCGCCGGCGGAACCCGTGGTCCGCGCCGACCCCGGCCATCTGGAGGAGCTGGTAGGCCATCGCGGGCTCCGCGCGGATTATCTCCTCGAGCTGGGATGCGCTGCACTCGCTCGAGGCGAGCTGGGAGGCGAGCTGGAGGCGGGCGACGCTCGAGCTGTCGAGGGTCCGCCCCGGGACGATGCGCGGGCGCGAGAGGAGGTAGCCCTGGAAGTAGTCGAAGCCGAGGTCGCGACAGTGGGAGAGCTGGGTGGGCGTCTCGACCTTCTCCGCGACGAGGCTCACGTCGTACTCGCGGCAGCGCTCCATGAGGCCGGGGAGCGCGTCGTCCGAGACGAGCTGGAGGTCGATCTTCACGATCGAGGCGAGCTCGAGGAGGCGCTCGATCCCGTCGGCGAACCGGAAGTGGTCGAGCGCGATGATGAACCCCTCGCGGACGAGGCGCTCGCAGCCCGCCACGACCTCGTCGTCGGGGACCACGGACTCGCCGACCTCGAACACGGTGCGGTCCGGAGCGAGCACGACGGGGACGCTGCCCGTGAGGAGCCCGCGATCGGCGTTGCAGAAGATCACCTTGTCCCCGACGAGCCGGTTCACGCCGATCCCGACGGAGCTGAACAGCACGGAGGTCGTCATGAGGTCCCCGTCGGGCTCGCCCCCGAGGGAGGCGCCCGCGAGGGAGCGGAAGAGCAGCTCGTAGCCGACGACGGTGAGCTCGCGGTCGAAGACCGGCTGGCGACCCACGACGATGTCCAGTACCGCCACGTCGCCCTTCCCTCGTCAGGCCGTGCGTCCGGGCTCCCGTGGGGCCCCGCTCCCGGCTACGTCGTGCGGCGCGTCCCGCGGCGTTCCGCGTCCCGACCAACGTCGCGGGCACGGTCGCGATTTAGCGCCGCCTCGCCCGCGGCCTCGCCCGCCCGACCGGCGCGACGCCCCCGGGAGCCGGCCGTCAGACGAGCCGCTGCATGACGGCGACGTCGAGCCAGCGTCCGAACTTGCGCCCGACCTCCCGCTCGACGCCGACGAGCTCGAACCCGCACCCGCGGTGCAAGGCGATGGACACGTCGTGGTGACCGGCGATCCGGGCGATGACCGAGTGGAAGCCGTGGACGGAGGCGAGGTGGACGACCTCCGTGACGAGGGACTTCCCGACCCCGCGCCCCCGGGCGTCCGCGGCGACGTACACGGAGTCCTCGACCGTGGTCGAGTACGCGGGGCGGGGACGGTAGGGGGAGAGCGAGGCGAACCCGAGGACGCGCCCGCCGTCGGTCGCGACGACGACCGGGTACGCCCCCCCGTGCTCGTCCATCCACGCACGCTGGGCCTCGGACGTGCGGGGCACGAGGTCGAAGGTGACCGTGGACCCGAGGACCTCGACGTTGTAGATCGCTCGGATCGCCTCGGAGTCCTCGACGTGAGCGGGGCGGATCTCCACCGGGGGGAATCTAGCGACCGGACGGGCGTGCCCCGTGGAGCCGGTCACGTCGGCGCGGGTATGCTCTCGGGGCGACTGGTCGGCGCGAGCCGGTGCCCGGCCGAGACGCCCCCTTAGCTCAGTCGGCAGAGCACAGCCATGGTAAGGCTGGTGTCGTCGGTTCGATTCCGACAGGGGGCTCGAAGTCCTGGCGGCGTAGCTCAGTTGGTTAGAGCACACGGCTCATAATCGTGGGGTCGCCGGTTCGAGTCCGGCCGCCGCTACAAGCCCCGACCGTGCCCCCGGCGTGGACGGGACGGTCGGGGAGCGAACGACGGGAGGCCCCGCCGAGGGTGGGGCGACGAGCGGGACGGACGGGTAGGAGCGGACGTGGCGAAGAACGAGAAGCGGGTAAAGGTCACCCTCGAGTGCGAGGTGTGCAAGCGACGGAACTACATCACGACGAAGAACAAGCAGAACGACCGCGAGCGCATCGAGATGCGCAAGTACTGCGGGTTCGACCGGACGCACACGAACCACAAGGAGACTCGCTGAGGCTCGCGGAGGCCTGAGCGACCGTGCGCGGGTCGGGACGCGGCCGTGCCGCCGGCGCGCTCCCGGCGGAGCGACCGCGACGGGAGGCCCCGGGCGGCGCGCCCGGGCGCGCGGCGCGGCCCGGTCTCGCGGAGATCGCGGACGCGGCGCGCCGCGGGGACGAGGGAGCGTTCGAGCGGCTCGTCGTGGAGACCTCCTCCGACCTGTACGCGCTCGCGCTCCGGCTCGTGGGGAACGAGCACGACGCCTCCGACGTCGTGCAGGAGACGTACCTGAGGGCGTTCCGGTCGATCGGGAGGTTCCGCGGGGAGGCGGCGGTCTCGACCTGGCTGTTCCGGATCGCGGCGAACTGCTCCTCGAACCAGGTCCGGCGGCGGGCGCGCGCGCGGCACTCGGCGCTCGACGACGACGTCGCGATCGCGGACACGCGACCGGACCGCGACCCCGAGCAGGCCGCGGGGGCGAGCTTCGAGCGAGCCCGGATCGTGGCCGCGCTCGGCGAGCTCCCGGCGTCCCTCCGGGTGGTGGTCGTGCTGCGCGACGTGTACGACCTCTCGCACGAGGCGATCGCGACCGAGCTCGGGATCTCGCGCGCCGCGGCGAAGGTGCGCCTCCATCGTGCACGCCGGTCGCTCCGCGAAGATCGG